>CALWKA010000005.1 GCA_944381155.1 uncultured Clostridia bacterium | reverse complement strand
GCATCTGTGCCGTTTCTTAATATCTGTCCAATATTGCCTTCTGTCGTTTTATTCAATGTATCAAATACTGAAAATTCCACTGTGTGCGTTCGTAAGGATAAAACCGGTCGCAAATATAATCTTTCATTTTCAAGGGTTAATCCATCTCTAGGAAGAGTTGAATATTTTGAACTATTGCTATATTTATATTCCCAACCTTCAATTGAATATGCATCCGCTATCGTGTATTCGTCGCTTGAATCGTAACTAATATCTACTGAAACTTTATCTGTTCCTCCATTTCTGTATGTGATTGTAAAACCAGTGTCTTGATCGTATGAAAATTTTGTTCCATACATTACTGCCTCATTGGATAGTGAACCATCAGTATTTTTTGTCCATTTTACAGTATCTGATATTGATATAGTTGAAGTGACTTCTCCATCTAGGTCTGGTGGCTGAATATAGACCTTTGATGTCTTTAACATAAATGTTGCGGTTATCGTTTTATCAGCTGAATCAATACTCCATTTCGAAAATTCGTAATATTCTTTTGCTTCTGCTACAAATCTCTGACCTAAATAATCTTTTGGTGATTCCTTCACCCAATCAAATGAGATCCTTTCGGCATAATAAAAATTATTGTCACCATTATCGATTGACGGATTAACACTAGCAGTACCACCATCACCATCCGCTTTCAAAGTATATTCGGTCAATAACAGGAATACACTTTGAATAGGATATCCATCATTAACTGAATCTGAACTTGGCATATACCACCAATTACCAGATGTATAATCCTTAATACTGTCACTATCGCTATTAATTTCCCAATCTAATGATGTAAAAGTGGATTTACTCTTTCCATCGGCAGTCAACGATGTATTACAGTTCGTATAAGCGGGTTGAGAAATATGATGTTCTTTTTTGTATCCTGTTCCATATAAAGAAGCAGGATCATGAACGAATATAACATAATGATATCCGCCGGTAATGCTATTTAATTGTTGATAACCTATATGATTCTCACCCCAAAAAGGTTTAGATTCTCTACCATAATCGGAGCCGATGTTGAATGACTCATTTAAATTTGCAGCACAATTCGTAAATGCTTCACTCCCCGGATCTCCTCCTGTGATGAATCCTAGTATGCCTCCCACCAAAGACATGAGTGTAGTGTCATTGTCTTCCGCACCTGTTGCTATAGTCCCTTCAAAATAGCAATTTTTGAATTCGGGAGACTCACATTGACCAACTATTCCGCCTGCTATGACATCCGATCCCCATGTATCCGCCACTGATCTTACATTGCTACGAACTAAAACATCTTTTGCAGTTATACTGCTAGCATATCCCACTAGCCCGCCTGCCGTTTGACTTCCATATTCATCCAGGTCAACTGCTACGACATCTCCGTTTGTGGCTAAAATATTGGTTAAACTTAAGCTAGAAGTAGCATAACCCACAAGTGAACCAACATAATCTGTGGTAGTATATTCGTTATTGTCCGACCAATTTGACCAAGTGTGACTAGTAGCATTATATGAACCATTAGGCCCCACCCAAACTTCATACCCGTCTAGCCATAAATTTTTTATGGTCGCACTACCGACACATCCAAACAATCCCACAGTCCATCCATCTGTGTTTTGATGCGCTACAAATTTATATCCTTGAATTTTATGCCCTTGTCCATCAAATGTACCATTAAATGGGTGTTCCATTGTGCCTATAGAACCAAAATTTATAGCATCAGTCCCGGTAATCTTTATATCGCTATTCAACCTAACTGTCACGCCAGTATAACTATCCCCTTCATTGACAGAATCTCTAAATTGTTCAAGATCTGATAAACTACCAATTTCCGTTATTTTATCCACGGCCGCAGATTCTTTTTCTTTAGATTTTGCGATGCTGCCCGCGACAATAAGACCGAGTGATACGGTCGACAATAATATAATTAAAATAATAGTTATTAATTTACTCTTTCTATATATCATACCCTTATTATTATAACACGCTCGACATATTTTTACAAATAAATTGAATAATATTTTTTTTAAAAATATAATGTAAAAAAATAGCTTATGAGATAATAAATTAAAGCTAATTATTTTATTGCAACAAACATATATATTGAATAAAAGCAATTATTCAAATTTATTATAACAAAAAATACTTATTAATAGAAAACAAAACTAATTTTCGAATTTATCCCAATAAGAGTCATGGTAAGGTTTTATAATAAAAAGAAAAAGTTATAATGGTGTGTAAAGAAAATTAAAAATGATTAAAAAATTTTGAAACTAACAAAAAATAAAGGAAACTATATGAATCTGGCGAACCCAAAAAGTTGAACAAAAATTTAATAGATATATGCTGTATTATAGTTCGGCATTTCGCCGGACTCATTTTTCAATTTAGTATTATCCGTTCACTATTATAATGATATATGTATGCTTTTAATTTTTATTAAAAATGCATTACCTTAAGTGCCTAATTTTGGGGTGTAGTTCATTTTTGAGTAGACTTCATTTTTTTATTAATTTCAAAATTGTTATACAAAAATATATAAATTCCCTATATTTATTAAGATGAATTAATGCTCTTTGCTTCCTAAATATTTCCTATATTGAAATGAATCTATGCTCCTTGCTCCCTAAAATTCCTATATTGAAATGAATTTATGCTTTTTACTCCTAAATAACTTGAAAATTAAAAAAACTTATAATAATTATCTTAATGTTTTCGTCTGTGATGCAAAAAAGATCATATTTTCTATGCGATCAACAATGCAAACACAAAAAATTATGATCTTTTATATTTTATTTTTTTGTTTTTGAATAGTGTGGTGAAAATTTATTATCAATATTGTATGCAACTACCTTTTGCGAATATTTCATATAATATTTTCAAATTTTTCAATTAAATTTTCGTTTTAGAATCAGTCATTATATTATGAAAATCACTAATAAAATCACGAATAATTTATAAATTTCTTATTAAAAATTAGATAGTTAGATTAGCAATTTATGCAAGGAGAAAGCAAACATCAATTCAGTGTGAATTTTATAAACTTTTAACTTTTCAGTGCGGTTAGTATATAAAATCTGGCTAAATAATCGTTTTAGATTATAAAACGAAGAATTAGTTCAATTCTTTTATTCCGCTCCAACTTGCCATATTGTTGTCAAAAAGAATTATTCTGCAATTGTTCTGATCGTTTTCAATCTCCTCTATCTGAAAAAGAGAATTAACATAAATTGCTTCTGCTGTGGAATTGTCCAACAAGCTCAAATATGTTTTTGCAAGGATGTCCTGATTGTTGACATTATCTGACAAGTCGTAAAAAATCTTGCCAAACAAGCCCAAGAATACTTTATAAACGGACAATTTTTTGTTGTAAGACTTAATATCTCTAAATGCGTAATATGCCAAACGGACAAATGTTTTGATATCATCATCCGTATAATCTTTCAATTTCAAGCCATAGCGCATTTTATCTATGATGGTGTCTTGGAAAAGTTTTTCATCAAAAATTCCTTTGCAAGTGTATGCAATACATTCTTCAGGCACTCTATTTTTTGCCATTAAGAAAAAGTCCCAAAAGAAGAAATCAAAACTGCGAACATACTGCATTTCTGTTTTCAATTCAGGGTAAAATTTTTCAATAGAGCGCACTCTATATTCGTGATTTTTCATACCCATATGCCAAATTGTCGATTTTTTCTCCCAAAACTTATCTGCCGAATATATAGAATTGACTGCACTAGCCTTTTCATTTGGATTATATGGAGCGCAATAGTAATTGTGATACACTTCGTTGATCACTGCCACTCTCTTGATATTGTGCAAATTGTCTAGATTAAACAATTCATCTTCATTGAAATGAATTCCTACTGCAAAATCTTCTGTATAGCACTCGCGTTTTGCAATCTTGTTCCACGGCATACCGTAGACGAAGAAGTCTTGGAAATATGTCAACAACTGATTTTTGTCAGTCAAATCGTAAATGCCAGAATCTAAATATTCTTCAAAACAAGGATGAGTAAAATTGCAAACGCACATATCAGCGCCGGTTTCTTGCAATCTTTTCATCATATTACTGATTGCATAAGGTGTGGTATAATTGTCATCCGCATCTAAAAACATAATATATTCGCCTGTTGCATTTCTTAATCCATTGTTTCTAGCCACAGACACCCCGCTATTTTCTTGTGTGATGAGCCTGATGCGCGGATCTATGGTGGCATATTTGGTAGCAACTTCCAAAGTGTTGTCTTTGCTTCCGTCGTTCACAATGATAATTTCCAAATTCTTATAATCTTGCTCCCTTACGCTATTCAAAGTCCTAGGCAATGTCTTTGCCGCATTAAAACAAGGTATTATTAATGATATCAAATAATCTTTCATCGATGTTCTCCTTAAAATTTTTGAATGTAATTTATTAGATAGGTGCCCTATCTTTGTTGTTATATTATCATCAAAATTCAAAATTTATCAATAAAAATGAAAAAATTTTCCTATAATGTTCATTTCCTTAAAAATAGATACCACTCTACTGACAGTAGAGTAAATTTTATAATATCTAATTTGACTAGATAAGCGAAAACAATTGCATTTTTTTTGCTATAGTGGTAATATACTAACAATAAATAGTATAAAAATACTATTTTTGTATCAAAATGATGTGTTTTAATCTAAAAAGAGGTTAATATGGACGATATAAATAAAATAATAGGCAAAAATCTGCTAATCTTGAGAAAGAATGCAAAACTAACCCAAATGGAATTAGCGGACAGATTTAATTATTCGGACAAAACTATTTCAAAATGGGAATCGGGTGAATCATTGCCCAACATTGAGATTTTGTACGAATTGGCGCAATTTTATGGCACGACTTTGGATGCTTTGACGCAAGAAAATGATATCGTGGAAAGCACAAACAATTCTAAACAAAAAGACAAAATGTTCCCTACAAAACTCATCATTACTCTACTAGCGGTCAGTGCTATTTGGCTATTGGCTACAGTGCTTTTCGTCACTTTCAAAATCGTGTATGCAAAAAATTTTCCACTGCTATTTTTATGGGCGGTGCCTATATCTTGCATCGTGCTAATCATATTCAACAGCATTTGGGGTAAATATTATTATCTATTCGCAATTTTATCCGCGCTAATTTGGAGCACTCTTGCCTGCGTTCACCTGCAACTCATCCAATATAATATATGGATAATTTATATTTTGGGTATCCCTTTGCAAGTTGCCATAATACTTTGGGCAGCGCTGATTAAAAAACCAAGAAATTCAAAAAAGAAAAAAAGAAAATTTGATCAAGCAGATAAAGCTATTGAAAAATCGGTTAAAAAACCTAAAACAAACAAAAAGGATAAATCAAAAAAGAATGTTGATATTTTCAACATTTGGAACAAGAAAAAATCATCTAATATAGAAGAAACAACTAATGACTTCCCTGATTTAAGTTCAGACTCAGATGAATCTAATAAAAAAAATCAAAATGATCCAAACGACTATATCGATTAATTCGCAAATGTATTTTTGATGGTAGTTAAAATAAATATAAAATATTTTTAAAATAAATTTATATAAGACAAATAAACTTAATTGATAAATTATAATAGAGCGCACACATTACGCTCTATTGTTTGACTTACATATAGACACTATTCTAAATTTCGCGCACTCTTTGACCGCTTCAATTCCCGCATTGCCATAATCTCGCGGATTATATTTATCTGGATTTTCACTCATATATTTTCTCACCGCTGAAGTGAAAGCTAGCCTGAAATCTGTATCCATATTTATTTTTGATATATGCGTTTTATAAGCGTTTTTCAATAGATTTTCATTCCCTATCGCCTTGTCTATTTTCCCACCGAAATGGTTGATATCTTCAATACATTTTGCTTCTATCAAGGACGCTCCGTGCAACACTATTGGAATGTTTGGAATCTCTTTCTCTATCTTTTTCAATATATCATATCTTATTTTTGGTTCGCCCACATATTTGTTGACTCCGTGATTAGTGCCAATTGATACCGCCAAGCTATCCACCCCTGTCATCGCCACAAATTCTTTTGCCTGCTTTGGCGAAGTGAATCGCTCGCCGTCAGATAATAGTCCGTCATCATTAGACACTGCGAGAACGCCCAATTCCCCTTCTACCGACACGCCTTTTGAATGCGCATAGTCCACAACGCTTTTAGTTAACTTCACATTCTTTTCATACGGCAAGATAGAACCATCTATCATAACGCTATCAAATCCTAATCTTATCGCTCTTTTCACCACATTAAGCGTTTTGCCGTGATCCAAATGAATGGATATAGGATGCCTTATTTTGCGAATCGCTTGAACTATCCCTGACAACAATTCGTCTGAAAAATAATTCATTGCAGACTCACTAACCTGCAATATTATGGGCGAATTTAATTCTTTTGCAACGGACAATATCCCACGCAAAATTTCAAAATTTGCAAAATTGAAAGCAGGTACTATATACCCTTCTTTCATCGCTTTTTTTAGCATTCTAACTTGTTTCATACTATCCCCTTTTTGTTATTTTAACACAATTTGACATTTTCTACAAAGAATTTACATAATTTAATCATATTCGACTATAAAAGTTTTTGTTTTTTCTCAAAATTGTGTATACTATTAATGAGGTTAAAAATGAAAATTGTATATGTGGTCGATTCAATTACCGATATCAAAAATAAAATCAATCTTATCAAAACTTATTTTGGCGACAATATTGTGTATGTCGTCAAATCTCATTTCCTATCAATTTTCCAAACATTCGGTTTTACTACGAACGCCGTATACAAAAAAAATCTTGCTGAAATAATTCATATTTTGCTACTTAAATCAAAAATTGAACCAATATTAATCTGCTATTCAAGTCTAGATTTTGATGCCAATTTGCTCACCAGATTCAGATCCCGAATAGGTAATGGCGATAAAATTGTGAATATTATGCCAAGTTATAATAGTTTTGAGAGATTGTGCAACAACACATACAATATTTATGTCAAAGCCCTGTTTAAAGCCAAAGATAGCTTGATAAGTCCAAAACTTCAATATTTGCCCGTTGCTTTTGTGGTGGAGTTGTTGAATAGCCATTTTGGAAACAAACTGTTTGAAACAAACCCAGAAAATTCATCTACATTATATATTGAAAATAGCGAGTTGAACAAGTCCACAAAGATAAAAACGAAATTCAACAAATTCACGCTATTGCCTATCATTTTTGCGCTATTAATCACTATATGTTTAATAATATCACTTGCGTTTATTCATATAAACTATATTATGATTTTAATATTTGTGAGTTTGTATGTGTTAGATATAATCTTTGCAATAATCTATCAATGTAAATTATATTTTGATGCTAGATTTTTAAATTGACGCTGAAAATAAGTTTATAAAAATATTAATGATTAAAATTTCCATAAAAAATCTATTAAAATAAGGGAATATTAATAAAAAAATAAATATTTCACTTATACAAAACTTATATTCTATACCCTAAAATTAGGGTATTTTTTATAAATTTTTCATAAATTATAAGATATTTTCATTTTACCTTCTAGCGTTTCACAATGGTCAATTTATTTATTCTTTAAAAACACAAAAAAACACCAGATTATTAATACATCTAACTAATCTGGTGCTTTTAAATTAAAAAAGCGATATAAATCGCTTTTGAATTAAATCTTTGCTTCTACTGTTGCCACTTTCCTACCGCGTCCATCGCGTTTGAAACGCACGATTCCGTCAATAAGAGCAAATAGTGTATGATCCTTTCCGCATCCAACATTTGTTGATGGATAAATTTTCGTTCCTCTTTGGCGAACGATGATTGCTCCTGCGTGAACAAATTGTCCATCTCCTGCTTTCACACCAAGACGCTTTGATTCACTATCACGACCATTCTTTGAACTACTTGCACCTTTTTTGTGGGCAAATAACTGAATATTAATCATCATATTGCTTCTCCTTTATTTTAATGTATTTTTTATAACTATTAGCAACATCTTTTATTCCTAACTCTGTCGATTGCATAAGAATTTGACTATCTGAATACAATTTACCTTTCAGTCCTTTTGGAATACTGACATAAAGATATGGCGCGCTATCATCTATCACATAATCTGGTGAAATTTTGACAATCTGAATCAAACTATTTATTAGATTTTGAGTGAGAACAGAAATTGCGCTACACACTATATCTGACCCTTCGCTAGCATATCCTGAATGTCCTTTTGCTTCAATAGTTATAATGTCCTGATTTTTTTTTGTGATTGTAATGTTAATCATATTAACCTATACTTTCAATTGTAATCTTGGTGTATGGTTGTCTATGTCCTTGTTTTTTGCGTTCGTTTTTCTTTGGTTTGTATTTGAAAACTGTGATCTTTCTATCACGAACATGCTCTAGAACCTTAACTTTGACAACAACATCTTTTATCACAGGATTACCGGCTTTCACTTTGTCATTGTCAACTGTCAACATAACTGGAAAAGTCAATTCTTCACCAACTTGCGCGTTCAATCTGTCAACTGTGATCGTCTGACCAGCTTCAACCTTATATTGTTTACCTGAAATATTTGCGATTGCGTACATACTAGTTCCCTCCTATAAAGACTCACTTTTAAGGTATCTCATAGAGATTTTAAACCTTTTCAATGTGGTACTACGCGTCAATTATAGCAAAAGCGCAACACTTTGTCAACAATTAAATATAAAATTTTATTATAGTTTAGAGAATTGTAAACATTTAATATCCAAAATTTTGATGAATAGAAAATGCTAGACAAATAGGTTGCCTACGAATTTTTCAAATCTATATCCATAATTTTTGATGAAAGCGGAAAATGCAATGCATATTCTAGTAGCATATCCTCGTCAATGTATGTTTTCTTTTGTGGATAATAAAATATTGTATATCTATGTTTTTTAATCTGCTTTATTAGATTAAACAAACTATCTTGTCCGTCGATTTTTAACAAACATATTTTTTCTATCGCTTTTGCATCTTTAAATTTGAAAATTGACAGTGTAGGATTATTGTTCGGAAATGAAGACAAAAAGAATATCACCATTATTAAATAGAACCAATTGATCGTGTGAAATATGCTGATTATAAATAATATAGAAAATAATAGGCAAAATGATAGCCGTACAATGCAATCTACTATCTTATATTTTTTGTTTGATGAAAAAAAATTTCTAAATATTTTCCCGCCATCCAAAGGATAAATAGGCAACAAATTAAATAAGGCTAAAAATAAATTTGCAAAACAAAATATATTGAGATAATTGTACGCATTCGGCACCAACCAATAGAGCGCCAAGCAAACTAGGCATATAAAAAGGTTAAATGCGGGACCTGAAATATTCACTGCAAAACAATCTTTGTCTGACAAATCTTCTTTCAAGTCGAGCGAAATGCCACAGATGTCAAATTTGAATTGCTTCAAACTATATCCACGCCTTGATGCCACCACAAAATGTGCCATTTCGTGCAAAAAAAGTGCTAATAAATAGTTGAACATTAGCAAAAAATCATTAAAAATTAGACATAGCAATAGCAAAAATATTACACTAGGTCCGATTTTTATTTTTTTCATATTTATTTATATGCGCATATATCTCGTTTATTCCGGTAGTATCCTTGCCAGTTTCATTCTATCCCCTACGCAATTCACTATTATTTCATACGAATTTTCTTTTGGTTGTATGTCTAATAATATATCTTCAAAATTTACTTCAAAATAATTGTTGATCAAATAGAAAAAATCTGATTTTATCACATCTATCAAATATTTTGGATTGTTTTCTTTGTCTTTTTGTACAATATTTTTCAATCGTTTCTTCAAATCCACACTAAACACTCCTTTTCAACAAGCGCTTGATTGACCCTAAAAATCCGCGGTATTTGAAAGTACAATCAAATAATTTTTTCTTCCCCGTCAAAATGTTTTCGCACAAAATATCAAATGCGCGATTCAATGCGATTTTATTGTTCTTTATTTTGTCACTAGTGTTGGTTATCACATTGTCATCTTCTGGAATAACTCCGCCAAACTCTATATTCAATGTTCGTCCTATATCGTGGACATCAAACATTAATTTGTCTTGAATCAAATCTCCGCGCGCACGATTGATCACAAATCGTTTGTTTGTAATATTGAAACTAGACAAAATCGTAATCACTTTGTCCGCATCTCGAATGCTTGAAAGATGTGGCGTAGTGATAACTAGCGCTTCATCTGCACAACTGATTGCCCGCTTGAATCCCGCATCAATACCCGCAGGGCAATCTATCAATATAAAATCAAACATAGTATGTAACTCATTTATTAATGATTTTATCTCTGAAAGTTGAATAGTAAGATTTCTATTGAGTCCACCGCTAGATAACAAGTATAATAGTGGATAATAGTCGTCTTGGATCAATGCTTCTTTCAGCCTGCACTTCTTCTCTATCACATCTAGCATAGTGTACACCACTCTATCTTCCATATTCATAACTACATCTAGGTTGTTTAGCCCGATATCCATATCCACCAAACAAACTCTATAATTTCTGCTCGCTAAATGCATCCCTAAATTTGCTGTGACCGTAGTCTTGCCAACTCCACCCTTTCCAGATGTCAAAACAATAGCTCTCCCCATACTTTCCTCCTAAATGTAATTTATCACTTCGCGCAAAAAAAACGAAGATAATTATATATGAATTTTTATCTTCGCTAATATTAGACTAAATTTCGCATTTTATAAATTTATTTTCAAAAATTCTTTGTTCGAACTTATCAATTTGCCCGCACCCAAAATCACGCTATCCATTGGTTCATCCGGTACGCTAACGGGAAGATCCAATTTCTTTTTTGCATACTCATACAAGCCAGGAATTGAACTCGCTCCGCCCACAAAAACTACTCCATTATTGTATACATCCGCAGAAATCTCCTTTGGAAGCCTTTGCATAACATCTTCTATCAATTTGAATATCTCGTCATATATATTGATTATAGCAAGTCTTATTTCGTTGGCACTGATATTGTCGCGTACAAATTTATTATTTTCATCTATGCCTATGTATTCGGTCTTGTACATATCACGATCGTATAGCGATGCCACTTCGTTCTTTGCTGCTTCACTAGTTAGATCGGACACTTCCAATCCGTGATTGTCCGCTATGAATGTGGTGATGCTCTTGTCCATATCTTGCCCACCAATAAAATACATCCTACCAAAGTTGAAATTATACTCGTTTAATACCGAAATATCTGTTATATATTTTCCTATATCCACCACCATAATATAACTATGCGAATCAAGATCTAAATTCGCTCGTACACATACGCTGTTTTGGACAAAAGACACCTTATTTATTCCAGATTCGTGCAACACTTTTCTTAATAATTTCAATTGTCGTTCGTTCAACGCGCACGGAACTGCCACCAATGCACTTAAATTGGTGAGCAAAAACTTATCCTTAATAATATTTTTCAATATCTCGCTTATCAAAATGACCGCCATTTCTTCGTTTACAATCTCACTATTTTTTATTGGTTGATAGACTGTGACATTGCTAGACTTGGACAAAAACATTTTTTCTGCCCGCTTGCCCGTCGCTTTTACTTTAAATTTCTTGCCGTTTTCAACCACGGCTAAAAAGGCGGGCTCTTTTGCAATGATTCCCAATCCTTTCCTATAAACAATTATTTCATTGCTACCGAACTTGATAGCTAAATCGATATTAAACATAATTTCCCCCTAAATTTGATTATTATAATATCTGCAAATTTTTGCCATACACTTTTTTGAAATCTGGCGCTACCGACATTGCTTGACTAATCTCTAGCGTAGCATCTTTTTCCACTTCGGTTTTTAAAATGACGGTATCTCCTAGCACATCACACGCAATATCTTTCACCGAATTTGAATTCGTGATATTCAACATCGTTGCCATCTTGATAATCACCGCTAATTTTTTGACCGCATCAAAGTCGTCGTCTGACACTATATCCTTGTATCTCACCCATTCTGTCAAACTAAAATCGTCTATATTTTGACTGCTAGCCACAAATGCCGCCAGCACAATATCTTTGTGAGATGCACCGTAAATGTTGCTATTCAATATCACAGGGAAATTGTTTCTTTGATAATTTTCAAACGCTATGCGCTTTCCTGACATACACATACTCGCCGCTATGCGCAACACTTTCACATACGGTCTGGTGAGTTTGTGCAACACTTTTAATTGCTTGTACAAAATGACCGCTATTGAATAATTGCTATCAATGTTTATATTCGTTGGATAAAATTCATTGATGGAACTCAACGAATATCCTAAAATATCTAGCAATGGTTTTTCGCCCGTCTGCCCCAACAAATTTTTCGCCACAATGCCATACATCTCACCATTGGTGGATATCTTGATTGAATCTCGCACAAATTCGTTGTACGCCACCTTGACTATAGCTAGCCCGATAGCAATCACATCTGCCCGTTTTTCAGATATTCCTTTTAGTTTCTTTGCTTTGTCAAGATCAAGCCCTCTAATTAAATTGTATATATTTTGGAAATTAGAGGTGCTCACTTCATAATTATGTGCCAATTCTAGCGGATAGTGCGTTGCCTTCCTGTTGAGCTTACCCAACGAATTGAACACTTCGCCCACTCCGATAATTTCAGAATCTTCTTCCAAATTGTACAGCCAATTCAATTTTTTGAATTCTTTCGTCATAATCTCTACCACTTCATCCATTCTGTTAGCAGTAGGTTTGTCTTTCACTTTCTCCAAAAGATTAGATGCACCCAATGGAATGCTCACGCTGTTCGTCACCACTCTGCGATTGAATTTCACCAATTGTGTGGAATAATCTCCGATTTGAATAATCACCCCGCGCGTCATAGAAAATGAATACAAAATGGCACTATGCAAAGCGGACACTTGTTCTTCTTGCGTCAAAATTTTAAAGTAGAGCGACACCGTTTTGTACACCTCGTCCAAAAACGCAATTTGATTGCGCGCATTGGCAATGGTAGGATCGGTATAACAAATATAATTTTCTATCTTCGCGCCATCAATGATCTTTCTATAATTTTTCAAAATCGCTATCGTTTCCTGAATGCGTGCAGGTTTAATATAACCATCGCGCTCCATATCTTGAGTAAGTTTCACGGGTTCAACAATTTGCTGTTCGATTGTAAAAAATCCATTTTGAGTATATTTAAAAATTGTAAGTTTGACATCGTTTACATTCAATTCAAAAACTGCTAATCTTTCCATATATAAATCATATCTCCTTAATCAAATACTTACATACTTTTAGCACTAATTTTAATTATAGTCAATACCTTTTTTAAAAAAAATTTAAAAAATTTTTAATAATTATTTGTAAAAATTATTTATTATAAAAAGTGGAAATATAAATATAATTCTTATTTTAAAATTCTTTATTTTTCAATCTAAAATTTCAATCGTTTATCAATATTATTTTTCAAATTATAAATAATATTTTTTTATTTCCTTTTTAATTTTATATAAAATCAGTTATTTTCACTAATAAATTATTTTTATTTTATAGATTTATTTTCAATATTAATTTTCAATTTTAATTATTAATTAATTTATTTAATGCTCTTTAATTTTTCTATAAAATGAAAATTTTTAATAATTTATCAAAAATTTTTAATTTTTTCACTTTTTTATATGATTTTTATGATTTTTTATGTGTTTTATTGCAATTTTTTTATTTTTTATTTTTAATATTTTTATAATATAAATTTTATTTTTTATATTAATTTAATTTTTTATTTTTTATTTAATTTAACAATTTTTCAATCTCGGTTTCAAACATTTTGAAAGCAAGATTTTTATAGTCTGGCGCAACCTTGAATTTCATAATTTCTTTCGTCACAGGATGCACAAATTCTAGCTGATATGCCCAGAGCGCGAGTTGCCCAATATGCTCATTATCTCCATATTTAAGATCGGCAAAAATAGGCAGTCCCAATTGCTTTGACATCTGCACTCGAATTTGATGACTGCGCCCAGTAATCAGATTGACTTCAATCAGCGACAATTTATTTTTTGTGGACAAAACTTTGTAATCTAAAATTGCTTCCTTGCTACCAACTTCAGTCTGTGGCGCAATATGCACGATATTATTTTTTTCATCCTTTTTTAAATATGTGGTCAATCTGCTTTCTACAATTTTTGGTCTACCACACACCACGCATAAATATTTTTTCTTCAACTGTTTCGCTTTCAATTCATTAGACAATCTGCTAGCTGATTTGCTAGTTTTGGCAAACACCATCACCCCACCGGTAGGTCTATCCAATCTATGCACCAAGCCTAAATATACATTGCCTGGTTTTTTGTCTCTAACTTTTATAAATTCCTTTATCATTGTGAGCATATCTGCATCCCCGCTAGAATCTGCTTGCACAGAAATATTTTGCGGTTTTATCACGACAATGATATGGTTATCTTCGTATATTATCTTTGGCTCTATCATACTACTCCTTGAAAATCTTGATCGCACTACATCCGCACGGAAGGACAATTCCCGCTTCGCAAGTTGGCAACGCTAGTTCATAACTTTCAGTCTGCCCGCCCGCTATGGTCAAATTTAAAATATTTGACATAACTGTTGGTTGCAATCCTGTGGTATAACTATTGATGAGCACAAACAACTTATGCTCGCTCAAAACTTTTGAACACAATTTGACAAAATCAAAAATGTCATTTTCTATCTTCCAGGTTTCTCCCTTTGGCCCGCGTCCAAAAGAAGGTGGATCCATTATGATTGCATCGTATTTGTTCCCGCGTCTTATCTCGCGCTCAACGAATTTGATGCAGTCGTCTTGAATAAAACGAATGTTGTCTATATTGTTCAACTTGGCATTTATCTTTGCAATCTCTATCATACTCTTTGACGCATCGACATGTGTGACGCTCGCACCTGCAAGCGCACATTCCACGCTAGCTCCGCCTGTGTAGGCAAACAAATTTAATATTTTAACTTTGCGCCCACAAGTTTTGATCAAATCTGTCATTATATCCCAATTCACAGCCTGCTCTGGAAATAAACAAATATGTTTGAAATTCATAGGTTCTATATGAAATTTCACACCTTTTCTAGAAATTACAAAACTTTTTGGTATGCGAGCAGACATCAGCCAATTGCCAGATTTATTTTCTGTACGCGTATATTTTGCATCCACTTTTTCGTCAATAGTCCTATCAGTGTTCCAAATGACTTGCGGATCAGGACGCAAAAAAGTATATCCACCAATTCGCTCCAATTTTTCGCCATTTGCTGTGGATAAAATGGTATAATCAGTCCAATCAGTTGCCAATTTCATCAATACACATCCAATATTTTTTTCATATCAATAATATCTGCTGAAGATATTATTCCCAATGGTCTACTATTATCTCTGCCACTCTTTGTGATTAAAATGATTAGAAGTTTTCTGTTATTTTCAAAATAGTTCATAGCCTCATCAATGGTCAGATCTTCATCTGCTAGCATAAAATAATAATCTTCGCCCATATCCTGAATAATTGTGCCCACAGAAGTATTATCTATATATTCTTGCAAATTGATTCCTTCTGCAAGTTTTGTCCCAAGAATGTTGATAAGTTTTCTGCCGTTCAAAATGCCAACAAGTTTGTCCCCATCATAGGTTGGCATATTTGAATATCCGGTGCGCGACATCAACTCCATTGCTTTGCCAATGCTCATATCTTGATTGATTGTGATGACTTCTCTATTGCCCACTCTATCTATAGCGAGTGGTGGTTCGGTGATGAGTTTTGCCAACTTTTCAATTTTCAAAACAACATCGTCGTGCGGTTCTGCTATCACATATTTTCTATTCCCATTGTGGATAATGGCGTTTCTCAACCTGCCATAATCAATCAAATCTTCTTCATATTTCCTGACCACCGAATTGAGCACGACGCTTCTTCTCACCACATCGCTAAATGACATACTTCGCTTGAAATCATAAATCGTCCTTAAGCCATAATCAATTTCATTGTATGCTGAAATAAATCTATCTGCATTCGTTTTTTTCATAATAACTCCTAGCTATATTATACAAATTATTTCAACATTTGACAATCAAAAAAAGAGCATTTGCTCCTTTTTTAAAGATTATTAACCCCGTTATCCGGCTTTCGAATCAATCCACGATATAGATAATCTGAATATTTCATTAATACAGAAGTATGAATTGAAGAATAGATATATGCCTCTTTTGATGGGTAATTAATCACATTATTTTCAATCAAATTTTCTCTTTCCATATTCTTATATCTTGGATCATTGCGATTTGCTTTATACACATTGTCCCAATATTCAGAGCGTATGCTTTTGATGATTTCTTCTATATCTTTTCTGGCTCTATATTCTGTGTTTTCTACGAATTCTTTCGCATATTCATCTATGACAACATTGCGTAAAGTATTCATAATAACACGATCAGTAGCAAAATGAATCACCTTGAACGCATCTGGATTAATTTTATATTTTTCCCCACATATCAAAATTTTACCATTTTCATCTTGCACTAAATAATCTTCAACATTAGTAATAGAATTGTCTAAAGAAATGTTTTGATTTGCCTTGTCAACTTTTGACATCCTATTTTTATAATCTGCTAATATTAAATCAAATTTTTGAGTCAAATAAGTCATTATCCTATCCATAGTATTTGGAAATTCACTCTTTAAAATATCTATTAGATATCTCTTGAATTCTTCAATATTTATGTTGTCATTTTTATTCATAATATCCCTCTTTTCTGGTAGTCTAACACACGAATAGTTTATTGTCAATACCAATTTTTAGAATTTGAAACGAATTTTGATAAAACACTTGTAAATAAAAACTTTTTAGTATATAATAGATATGAGTTGTACTAGGCGGGGAGCTAGTGGTGCCCTGTTGCCCACAATCCACTACAGTGGGGCTGAATGTGCATTAGCGGGATAGACTTGGTTGTGTTGAGTAGTCTTGTAGCATAATGAAATCAAGGTCTTATACAATATTGCCCTACGAATCATGTCAGGGTCGGAAGACAGCAGCATTAAGAAGGATACAGTATGTGCTGTAAGGTAGCTTTGGTGGAGTGTTTCAAAATTATGCCAGCAGTCAATCTATTTCAATTTTGCATGTGCAACTTGCCAACAAAAATTCACTCAAATTTGAGTGAATTTTTTAATTAAAATCAATTAATTTATTCGATTTCACATATTATTCAAAAAAGATCGCTTTTGCGACCTTAATTTGAACTTTCTTTATTTGCTAAATAGTCTGTCACCCATTGTGGCTCTGTGATTTCCCCAGCATATTTTGATATGGTTATATTCATAGAATTTTTACTATATGAAGCAACTTCAGATTCTGAACTAAATTCATCCATTATTCCATAAACTAACGAAAATTCTAGGCTTGTAATCTGTTCGTTCTCATCAAAATTAATACTGATTTCAAATTTTTCAGCATCTTTAAGTTCCTGTGGTATTCCAACAATGAAGATTGACATTAAACCCCATATCATATCGAATTCATCATCTGGCAAATCTAAACTGGAAAGCCTTATAAATCCTTTATAATCGCTTGAAAGCGTGAGTGTGAATCCATTGTCAACACTGTTTTTTACAACATTTTCTTCATACACTTTTTCAAATGCCTCATCCCTAAACATCTGATTTATAAGATCTTCCACTGCCATATCTTCTGAATCAGCATATTCGCCTTCAAGAGATTCGTCAGTTGAAACTGGCATTTCAGTAATTGTGCCATTTGTATCTCTGTACATTGTGATATAATCTGGTGAATATTCTTGATATGCAGTTTCACCATATTCAGCCGATATGGAAGAACCGCTTGCATTATACTTTTGAATAGAATTATTTGAATATTCATAATACGCAACTAATTCATCCTGTGAATCCATTTCACCAGTAGTATAATCTTGCGCTCCCGACTGCAAGTTCAACTGAACCATTCCAAACTTTTCGAATAAATCTCTGTTGCCTTGCTGTTCTGCTGACGAACTGTCTTCGTCAAGTGCAAGTGCGTTGACGATTATCGTCTTTGCTTCGCTCAAACTGATAGTTGTGCTTGATTGTGTGCCGGGATTAGTATCTTCGTCATCTTTTTCATTCCCGTCTTTACATCCTGCCAAGAAGAATCCGCAACACAACATTATTGCAACTAACAATACCGCGAAAATTTTTAATTGAATTTTTTTTGCATTCATTTTCACAATTTTCTCCTTTTGTTATGATATTATCATATATAACAACTACCCCCTTGTCAACAAAAATGACAACAATATTTAAAAAAAATTAATATTTATTTTTTTCTTTTCAAAAATAAAAAAATATGCAGTGACGAATTAAAATTCATCTTCTACATATTCTTTTTTAATTACAGTATATTTTGAAGCATATTTTTTCACTAACGCGCGAATGAAGAAAATCAAAGATATGATCAAAGGTAATATAATTATCCCCGCATAGACTAAATTTGAATATGCAAAATTGTCATTAAACACGCCTAGCAAGATTGAATAAAGCGAACTGCATAGTCCATAACCGAGATACTCCGCCATATTTTTGACTGTATAACCCTTGTCTAAATCTTTTGAAGTCAGACACACTTGCAAATAATTCATTATAAAGACATGGTTTGCCGGTCTGATACTTGAGAATATATAGAACAATAGCAGGGTGATTATAATTGTGACGACATTCAATGGTGCAAACAGATAAATCAAGCCTGTGCCCACAATAGAGATAATTCCTATTATAGCGAATAGTATCAAACTGCGCACCCCAAATTTCAATTCATATTTAAACTGAAACTTACTCGCTAGCGAATTGCTCAACCTATAACCTGCGTACAAAATACCGAATAACCAAAGTGGAATGACCGAGTTATCCGTCAATTCTTGCAAATATATTTTCAACACGCTTGAATCTATCGAAGTCATACCGCGGAAGAAAATGCAATATGCCAACATTGAAATGATAAATGCAGATAAAAATGTTTTTTTCTTGTGCTTTCTTTTTGATTTTGAATTTTGTTTAGTTGAATCAATTTCTTTTTTGGCAATATCAATGTTTGATTCTTGAAATTTGCTGGGTTCTTTCAATAGCAATGACAAGAACTCTATTAACACCATCACCACAATTGCTACAATGAAACATATATACGGATTAAATTGATAAATCGTTGTAGCAAAAATACAACATATCGCGTCTATAAAATAATACATCCCTAATCCGCCACCATATATCCTATTGTATTCTTTATCTCTTTTAACCAAGCGGAGACTATCTGAAAGCAAAAGAGAATTTTTTATATTGCTGATGATCATAAAAACGGAAAAACACACTTCTGCTATCATAAATGTGATATAATGCGTGCCGAATATCACTAACAATAAAAACACTATGGCAAATAAATTTGCTATCTGGCTCGCTAACAATGGCTTTACTTTTGATATCAATTTAGACACGGGCACGCTTAATATAAATGCAGATATATACAAAAGCGAATCAAGGAAAATTGCCTGCGAATATGTTAAACCTTTCACATTCGTGTAAAATAGGATAATAATTGTCCACACAAAAACTATGTCCCAAGTGAATGCCAAATAAAATGGGTACAATTTGATATTCCTATTCATATAATAATTTTTTCTTTCTTCGTTCATATATCTAAATTAAAACATCTTTTAGTAATATTAGCACACAGTTTGAAAAAAAGTAAAGATTTTTTGAATTTTTCGTTTTTTTTGTCATTTTTTCGCAAAAAATTTGAATTTTTTTTATTTTATAATAATTTTTTAACAACTATTTAATAAATTTTTAATATTTTTTAAAAATGCACCTTTGTTTGATTTGAATTTTTTTGAATTTTTATTTTGAATTTTTTAGTCCACGATTTTGAAAATTTAAATTATGGCACTATTTCGTGTCATACAGCGTCTTGCCTTCTTTCACTTCAACCAAAAGTGGAACAGTCAGATTTACCACAGATTCCATCTCTTCGGTCAAAATTTTCTTTATCTTCGCGCTCTCCCCTTTCACGCAATCTACCACCAATTCGTCGTGAATTTGGAGAATCAATTTACTTTTTAAATTTTCTTTTTCTATCCTATTATAAACTTTGATCATCGCTATTTTGATAATATCGCTTGCACTGCCCTGCAATGGAGTATTCTTCGCCACGCGCTCTGCGAATCCGCGCACTGAAAAATTGCTCGATTTGATGTCTGGAATGTGGCGGATTCTTCCCATAATCGTGCTGACATATCCTTTCTCACGCGCTTTAGCAATACATTGATCGCCATATTCTTTCACTTTTGGATATATCTCTAAATATTTTTTTATAAATTGGGAGGCTTCTTTTTGACTCATCTTTATATTTTGACTCAATCCGTATGCGCTGATTCCATAGATTATGCCAAAATTTACTGATTTTGCTACCCTTCGCATACTAGGGGTAACTTCACTTATCGGTAGATTGAAAATTTTGCTCGCGGTGGCGGTGTGAATATCTTTGCCCGATTTGTAATCTGCAATCATATTTTCATCCCCGCTGAAATTAGCCATTAGTCGCAATTCTATCTGATTGTAGTCTGCACTGATTAATGTCCCGTCTTCAAACGAACTAGAAAACATTTTTCTCAATGCTCTGCCTTCGTCATCTCGAATAGGTAGATTTTGCAAATTCGGCTCTCTGCTTGACAATCTGCCTGTGGATGTGGCTCTTTGCATAAATGTGGTGTGAATTTTTGCGTCCGACTCGACATAGTTCAACATTCCGTCTAGATATGTGCTCACCAATTTGCTAATTTTCCTATAACGAATCAAAAGGTTTACTATTGGATGCTTGTACGCTATCGCGTTTAATATTTCAATAGATGTTCCCTTCTTCCCTGAATATTCGATTTTTAATTTTTCAAACAGAATTGTTTGCAATTGCTTCGGACTATTTATGTTGAATTTTTCTCCCGCCAACTCGTATATCTTTTCTGCCAATTCGTCTTGTTCGCTATGATAACTATTGCTCAATGTTTTTATTTGCGCAGTGTCCACTTTAAATCCCGTCTTTTCCATATCAAACAACACTTGCACCAATGGTAATTCAATTTCACTATACAATTTCAACTGCAGATTTTTAATCAATTTCTCCACATAAATTTCTTTCAAATCTATCAGTGCATTTGCTTGCGCGTCTGTATTTATCCCGTTGAGCTTCAACGCTTCTTCTAGCGAAATCTCTCCATCCATTTCGTTCGCTATATATATCGCTAGCGACACATCAAAATAATTGTTGATTCGCATTCCATAGCAGTCTAAATCGTGCATTATCGCTTTCGTGTCAAAACAAATTTTTTGCTTCTGCCCTGATAGTAACGATTTTATCATTTCAATATTTGCGTTGAAAATTTCACTATTTTTATATAATATAAATTCCTTGTCATCGTATGAAAATATCATTGTCAATTCATCCGTCAAAAGTGCGAATGAATCTGGAATGTTTTTCATCATTTCTTCAATCGCCAATTGCGAATCAATTTCGCGTTTGTCTATCTTCTTTGCGGTAACCTTCTTTTCAATCTCTATAGGTGCAAAATATTCTTTCCTGCTTATGATTGATTTGAAATCTAACTCTTGCATCATTTCGTAAACTTTTTGGCTGAAAGGTAAATGCAATTCAAAATCTTCTAATCTTGCATCAATCTCTACATCTAATTTGATTGTCGCTAACTTGTACGACAAATATGCCATATCTTTATGTTCTATCAATTTCTTTTGGGTACTGCCCGTGATCCTGTCTATGTTTTGATAGATGTTTTCCAAACTGCCATATTCGTCAATCAATTTAGTGGCTCCCACTTTGCCTATCCCCTGCACGCCCGGAATGTTGTCAGACGAATCGCCCATTATCGATTTCAAATCTATTACTTGTTCGGGTGTCAGATTGTATTCGCGTTTCAACCCCTGCCTATCAAGTTTTAAAACATTAGATATTCCTTTTTGCGTCAACCACACGCTTGTATTGTCGTTGATCAACTGCAATAGGTCTCTATCCCCTGAAATTAATATGAATTGTTCATCAAACTTTCGCGTAAGACTCCCTACAATATCATCCGCCTCAATTTCGGACTTCTCCAAAGTCTTGATCCCCATAGCCGACAATAATTCTTTCAATATCGGAAGTTGCTCTAATAAATCTTCGGGCGTTTTATCTCGTTTGCCTTTGTATTCTGAATATAAATTGTGGCGAAAGGTATGTTTGCCCGCATCAAAAACACACGCAAAATATTTTGGCTTTTCACTTGATATCAAATTCAATATCATATTGATAAATCCAAATACTGCATTACACGGCTTGCCTGATAAACTTTTCAGCATTGGCAGTGCGTAAAACGCGCGATTAATCAAACTATTTCCGTCAATTATTACAAATTTTTCCATAAAATTAGTATACCATAATTTTATAAAAAAAACAAATTATAAAGCAATATAATTTTAAACCGATAATAATTAAAACTTAAACTAATTTTCAAATTATACCCATTTATCAATCAATTCAAATTCTAATCTTTGTTTTTAATGTTATGCTTTTTAATTTCATAAATATAAAATTTTACAAATAAAAAATTAAAGCCTAATTAAAATATCTATACATTTTTATAACTTATAATAATTTTAGCTCAAAAAATAATTTTCTCTATTTGTACGCATTTATTTAATTTTTGTTTTGAAAAATTTTTGCAAGTAAAAATTGTCAATCACTTAAACTAAAAATTCTATATCTAAATTTAATGTAAACAAAAAACAACACTTTAATGTGGCGTTTTATAAGGGTTATCTATAAAAACTTCTGCCTTCCATTATCTGAAACTTACTGCTTTATGGTTCTGTCAATCAAGCCACCAAGAGAGTCATTCAGATTATATCAAAATGCAAACAATATACCAAGAATAAGGTCAAAATATAAAAAATAAAATATCAACTATGTTAAAAGTTAATAAAAGTACTAAATAAAAGTGCTACAAAATAAGTGTTTTTAATTGGTGCCGGTGGTCGGGATCGAACCGACATGAGATTGCTCTCGCAAGATTTTGAGTCTTGTGCGTCTGCCATTTCGCCACACCGGCGTATAACTGATTAAGATAAATTAATTCGTCATTGTACTTTATAATTATGAAGCACAAGACAGGGTCCCTACAAGAACTATTGTTCGCAGTAGGATAAGGAACAATCTAGCCTACGCAAGCATTGCGAGCTTTCGAGCAATCTGGCATAGGTGCCGATTGTGACGCGCGTCTGCCATTTCGCCACACCGGCGTATAACTGATTAAGATAAATTAATTCGTCAATCAATTAATTTTAAAATCTTAATCGCATCAAATTCAAATGATACTTTGATAGTATACACTATTTTTTTTATTTTGGCAAGAAGTTTTTTGTATTTTTTTCATCTATTGGTATAATTTTTATCATTTCTATATACAAATTCTAATTTTACCTTTTTAATTTTGTAAAATTTCATTTGTTTTAATTGAAAAATGTTTTTCTATCAAAAACTAATTTTAGCATTCTAAATATATTTAGCGTTAATTCAATCAAAGAATTTTAATATTCATTTTAGTAATATAAAATGATCTCTTTCTAATAATACAATCGGCAGTTTATTGTTGTTAATTCATAAAATTTTTTCCCAAAAAATATATTATAATCGTTTAATTTCCAACTTTCATTTTAAACTTTATTTGTGCATAGATTTAATAAAAAAATATTTGTCTTTAAAGGCTTTGAATTAATGATACACTCTCTTTTGATTTCAAATTTATTAATTTCGCAATACAAACTACTCAATATCTTGCAAAATTCTTGAATTGAGTGGTAAATAAAATGACAAAATTTATTTTTTATGTTATAATGATTTTCGACTTAAAAGGATGAAATATTATGAACATTTGGACAGACTTTGATGCGGATAGAATTAAACCGAATGATTTTATTGCCTGCATTGAAATTCAACAGGGAGATAAAACTAAATACGAATTGGATAAATCTACAGGATTGCTTATAATGGATAGAGTGCTATATACCAGCACCCACTACCCTATGAATTACGGATTTATTCCGCTCACTCTTAGCGAAGATAATGACCCGCTGGATGTTTTTGTACTATGCAGTCAGCCATTGGAGAGATTGAGCATTGTGAGATGTTATCCAATAGGCGTGGTGATAATGACAGATATAAAACAAAAAGATGAAAAAATCATAGCTATACCTTTTGGCGATCCGCAATATAATGAGTATACTGACATTTCTCAATTGCCTAAACATATATTTGATGAATTGCAACACTTTTTATCAGTTTATAAACAATTGGAAAACAAAGAAGTGAAAGTGGAATCGCTGGGCGGATCGAAGCAGGCAAAAGAGATTATACTCGAAAGTTTGCAAAGATTCAACGAAAAGTTTAAAAAATAATACCCTATTATCGTTTTTACTATAAACAATCTTCAATATGTAGCAAATATAATATGGTGTTTATAAAAAATGAAGCAAGAAATTTATTTATCATTGAAGCTATCTTACGCAAAAATAATGTCGTGACATTGAATTGAACCCCGTACGAGTCACTTCATATACGATATTATTTTTTTATTTGCTCATTATAAAAATATGTTATTCTAATTAATTTAATATAAGTTTAAAATAAAATTTGATATCATATAGATTTAAAAGTATTCGATTGGTTTAAAATTTTTTATTCAGTTTAAAATAAAAATTTTACAAATAAAATTTAATAATAAAAGATTAATAAAATTTTAAAAAAATTAATAAAACACCTAAAATTTCAAAAATCTTGAAAAAAAAATTTTAAAATTTTTAAAATCATTTGTTTAATAAACTCTATAAAATTTAATAAAAAGAAATTTTCTATTTTATTATTTCATTTTGTTTTTATATTGGACGATTAAAATTAGTTAATCTTATTCGATTTTTTTGAACTCTCTAAATATTCAAGCAATTTACCTTTTTCATTTTCCACTTCATTATTTATAACCGCATTCAATAAAAAATCCAACGCTAATTTAATTTGAGAATCTCTATATCCTAATTTGATCATATCATACCCATTCACTGCTAATTGTTTCAAACTAAAACAATTGTTTTCTGCAATTATTTGATCAATTAATTTTTTGATATTATTTAATCTTGCTTGCCTATCTCTATGCCTAGGATGTTGAGCAAAATTATCTCCGATCTGCACTTCAATAAGTTTCCTGAACAAGTCTTCACCCAATCTATTTAGCCATCTTTTCACCTGCTTAATATCATCTCCAATTACCGCGTCGTGATATTTTACCAGCGTTAAAATTTGTTTTTTTGATTCATTGTCATATTTCAAACGATTGAGTATATTGCGTGCTAAAATCTCACTTTTCTCTGCGTGACGATAAAAATGTCCATTACCATTTTCGTCTAAACTAAATGATTCAGGTTTGCCTAGATCGTGAAACAGCAAAGCAAGTCGGACGATTTTGTCTTTTATGGCAGAGCCAACCGCGACAATAATATGTGTATAAACATCATAAATATGATGCGAATTGTGCTGATCAAATTTAATGCACGGCGTGATCTCTGGCAAAATCACTTCAAAAATATCATAATAATTTAGCATCACATCTTTTACATAGTCACCTAACAAAATCAAATTTAATTCATTTTGAACACGCTCGCTTGAAATATTTTTTAATAGCAATTTGTGTTTGTGCATTGCAGACATCGTATCTTTGTCTATATCAAATCCTAAATTGCTAGCCAAACGCAGTCCACGCAAAATACGAAGCGCATCTTCTTGAAATCTTTTATTTGGATCGCCTACTGCACGCAATATCTTATTTTCTAAATCAACTTTTCCGCCATAATAATCTATCAGTTCGGTATTATACGCCATAGCATTAATCGTAAAATCTCGTCTTGATAAATCTTCTTTCAATGAAGCAGTGAATTTTACTTCTTTTGGATGTCGATTGTCTAGATATTCGCCATCAATTCTATATGTGGTGATTTCTATTGGCAAATGATTGTAAATCAATGTGACAGTGCCGTGCTTTATGCCTGTATCAATAATATTGTAGGATGAAAAAACTTCTTTAATTTCGTCAGGTTTAGCATTCGTAGTGATATCTATATCTTTGCTGTGTTTGTTTAGGAAAAAATCGCGCACACTACCGCCCACTAAATACGCTTCATAACCCGCCATATTCAACTTATTTAATACAAATTTTATTTCATCAGATAATTCCATAATCATATTATATCAATTATATATGTTTTTTTCAAATCTTATTTTATACATTTACTAAATGATATAATAAAACATAAATTTTTAATGATAAAATATATAAATAAAATTTTTTCTTCTAAATATCTAATTTAATGAAGCAAAATGACAAAAATTATACAAAATGACTATGCTCATATTATAGAATTCGGTCTTTATATATAATTTTCAATATTTGTTTGTTTTTTATTTTGTTAAGTTATTTTTTACTAATTTTAGTGACTATTATAAATTTATTTGCAATATTTTTACAATCAAAATAAATAACTATTAATATAAATAAAAAATCCTAAAATTTTAGGATTTTTTTCAATTAA
This sequence comes from uncultured Clostridia bacterium, assembly GCA_944381155.1. GTDB lineage: Bacteria > Bacillota > Clostridia > Christensenellales > UBA1242 > Onthoplasma. The sequence continues at coordinate 38,603 of CALWKA010000005.1, read as the reverse complement.
ACGCTATCGAATTGACTGTTGTAGAGTTCGGCATAGAAGCCATTTTTCTTGAGCAATTCTTCGTGGTTGCCCATCTCGACAATATCCCCGTCTTTCATTACAAGTATCATATCCGAATTTTTGATCGTGGACAATCTATGCGCTATCACAAACGAAGTCCTATTTTCAGTCAATTTATCCATTGCTTGCTGTATCAATATCTCTGTTCGAGTGTCCACACTGCTAGTGGCTTCGTCCAATATTAGCATAGGAGCATTCTCCACCATTGCACGCGCGATTGTCAAAAGTTGCTTTTGTCCCGCGCTGATATTGGTGTTGTCATCCAAAATCGTATCATAACCTTCCGGCATTGTCTTAACAAAATGGTCGATGCCACATTCCTTGCACGCGTTTATAATCTGTTCGTCCGTCACATTCTCTTTGCTATATCTTATGTTGTCTTTGATACTGCCCTGGAATAGCCAAGTATCTTGAAGCACCATTCCAAAAAGGTCGTGCACATTCTCTCGTGTCAACTCTTTTATTGATATCCCGTCAATCAATATATCTCCGTCCGTCACATCGTAGAATTTCATCAACAAATTTACTAGCGTCGTTTTCCCTGCACCTGTAGGTCCAACGATTGCCACTTTTTGCCCCGCTTTGATTTTTGCTGAAAAATCTTTGATAATAACCTTTTCAGGAACATAACCAAATTTCACATTTCTAAATTCCACATCACCCTTTACCGATTTTGTATCAATAAATTTGGTCAAATTTGACTCGTCTTTCAATTCATCTTGTTCCAAAAATTCGTGCACACGCTCGCTCGCTGCTGCTGCCGATTGCAAATTGGTCACTCCTTGTGAAATTTGTGCTAGTGGCTGGGTAAACAATCTGATATAGATCATAATTGCGATTATCACTGCAAAATCTATAATCTTGTAGTACACCAACACTGCTCCTACCACGCACACCACGACATACCCAAAATTGCCAATAAAATTCATCAATGGTTGCATCAAGCCTGAATAAAATTGAGATTTCCACGCGCTCTTGTACAATCTGGAATTTTCCTTATTGAAAATTGTTTTTGTTTCTTCTTCTGCATTGTATGCTTTGATGATCTCTTGCCCTGAATAAGTTTCTTCCACAAGTCCATTGACTTCGCCCAACACTGCCTGTTGCTCTATGAAATATTTTTGTGACTTGGATATAATCAAAATCATTAAAGCAAATCCAATGATTGTAGCGACCACGCCTGACAACGCCATTATCCAATTGGTGACAAACATCATTATCAGTGAACCAATAAATAGTGCAACCGCGCCAACTAAAGTGCTGACTGAATTGTTTAACGCCTGCCCGATTGTATCAACATCGTTCGTAACTCGGCTGAGCACTTCGCCATAACTGGTCGCATCAAAATATTTCAACGGCAATTTATTGATTTTAGTTGAGATTGCTGAACGCAAATTTTGGCTGACTCGTTGATTGACCGTTGCCATAATGAACCCTTGAAAAAAGTTTGCAAAATATGCCACAATATACAATATCACTAGGAAAATTGCCAATCTAAAAATACTATCCAGATTGATTTTGCCCTGCGTGTTTAGCCATATTGACAGAGTGCCGTTTTGATATCCTATGCCCACTCCTTCAATATCTGAACTGGTGAAATTCACAAATTCATTTTCTTCTATAATAGAAAATTTTTCACTTCCTACAAACTGCGTAATAGTTTGTTCACCCGCCACCACTTCAATCAATACTGTAACTAAATCGTCCGAACTATCCTGATTGTTATAATCTTCTAATTGGACTAAAAATGTATAGTTTTCACTTGCAATTCGCACCTGTTTTTCTGTGCGCAAACTGGACATTTGTTCGTCTGTCAAATCGACATTCACGCTGACGCCTTCTTCTATGAGATCGGTCATTTTGCTGAGTCGATTTGGCCCTATCAATGTGCATACCGTACTGATAATTATTAGCAGTATTGCAACTATAATTATGAATAGGTACGGTTTCAATGATTTCATTAGTTTTTTGATTGAGTCCTTGAAATTCTTCGCCTTCTCTACGCTATTCATTCTACCTCGCATTTTTCAATTCCTCCTCGCTCAATTGTGACAATGCAATTTCTTTATAAATTGCACAATTTTTTAATAGGTCGCTGTGCGTGCCTTTGCCCACCACATTGCCTTCATCCAATACGATGATTTCATCCGCATCTTTAATCGTGCCGATTCGCTGTGCCACTATCAAAATGGTAGTGTCTTTAAACTCTTCGTTCAACGATTGTCTTAACGCTTTATCCGTTTTGTAGTCAAGCGCGGAAAATGAATCGTCGAATATCAATATCTCTGGTTTTTTTGCTATTGCACGCGCTATGGACAATCGCTGTTTTTGTCCACCGCTCACATTCTTTCCGCCCTGACTTATTCGCGAATGTATCCCGTCAGACATCTTTGACACAAATTCTGAACTTTGTGATATGTCGATCGCTTGTTTCACATCGTCACGATCCAAGCCGTCATCTTTGCTCCCCAATGTAACATTTGATAATACACTTCCCGTAAACAAAACTGCCCTTTGAGAAACATAGCCAATTCTATCTCGCAAATCTTTCAATTTGTAATCTTTCACATTTTTATTGTCTACCAGCACTTCTCCTTCTGTGGCATCATAAAAACGCGGAACTAAATTTATCAAAGTGGACTTTCCACTACCTGTGGATCCAATAAACGCGATGACATCTCCTTTTTTGCACTTGAAATTGATATCTTTCAATACATATTCGTCCGCATCCTGATACTTGAAACTGACATTTTTGAACTCTATCGTACCTTTGTCCGCATCGCTAATTTCTACACCTGCTCCGTCTAATATTGTCGATTTTGTGTTCAACACTTCATTGATTCGCCTTGCAGAAACGCTCGCGCGTGGCAACATTATGAATACAATAATCAGCAACATAAACGACATCACTATTTGTATCGCATACGAACTAAATACCACCATATCCGAAAAAATCGTCAATTTATCTGGTGTGAAAGCGGAATTGATCAAATATGCGCCAATCCAATATATCGCAAGTGGCAACCCGCTCATCACCGCATTCATCAACGGACTTAACAAGGACATAAATCTATGCGCTGTCAAATTTGTGTTCGTGAGTTCGCTGTTCGCTCTTTCAAATTTTTCTGTCTGATATGTTTCCGCATTATACGCGCGCACCACTCTCAATCCTGTCAGATTTTCACGCGTAACTCGGTTGATATTGTCTGTCAGCGTCTGCATCTTCCTAAATTTTGGCAGAACTATAGATATTATTGTTATTACTGCCAATATTAGAATACCCACCGCCACAGCGGTTGCAATTGACCATTGATAACTTTTCCCACTGATTTTCACTATCGCCCACACTGCCATAATAGGCGCTTTTATTAGCGCGGACAAGCCCATTACTATGAAAAATTGTATCTGTGTGATGTCGTTCGTGCTACGCGTGATCAAACTAGCTGTGGAAAAATTTTTGATTTCACTAGATGAAAAACTCTGCACCTTTGAAAACAATTCTGATCTAATCTTTTTCGCTACACCCGCAGAAACTCGTGCCACAATATATCCTACTATAACTGCACTGATAGCACTAGTGATTGCGCACGCAAGCATCTTCGCACCTGCCCACAAAATCTCGCTAATCATATTGCCCTCTGTTTGAATAAGGACGGTGATTTCACTCATATAATCTGGAATCTCTAATTCCAACCAAACTTGAAGCATTACAAATAGCAGAATCAAAATCATACTTAACCATTGTTTTTTGTTCAATTGTTTGCAAATTATTTTAAACATACGCTCTCCAAAATTAACTTAAATAATATAGCACAATGTTAGTTGAGTTGTCAACTAAATACAAATTTATTTTATAATTCATTTTAGCAAAATAGAACTTAATTATTAATTATTTTATCTTTTATCCTTATCAAATGTTTTGTTCCATCCGTCTTAAATTGCGGAATAAAAAAATATATCTAAAATCGTATTACTTTTGAATGTATTATATCTATATGCAATTTTTTATCTCATTTTAAAAGTCAAAAAAAATCACCTTATTATAAATACAATTTTGAAACGCGCTTGCCTATATGTATTTTATAGTTAAAGGTGATTTTTTATATTTTTCAACTGAAATTTTTTAGTTATCAAAAAGATTATTATTAGTTATTAAATAAATATTTTTAGTTATCAAAATTGCTTGAATATCAATAATCATTATAATCTTTTTTGTCCAAAACGCCCGCTATGATCATTGCTTTGATTTCAGGAGAAAGATCATTGATTTCATCCGCTATTGATTTTGATGTAGTTTTATCTGATCTATTTTGATGTGATTTGAACCGATCATAATCTTCAAAATCAAATTCAGGCAACTCATCTTTTCGCTTTGGACGGGTAATTTTTTGTTTCTTTTCTTGCAAATACGATTTGAAATCATCCGATGTGTATGCGACTTCATCATTAAGTTCATCCTGATTTTGCTCGCTCGTCTTTTCCAAAGTTGGCTTGTCTTTTTTCTCCAAAATTGGCGCACTCGGTTGCACTTCCTTCGGTTTTTCATCCGTTTTTGGCGCGGTTGCACTCTTTTTCTTCTTTAATTTTGGCAAAATTATTATTAATGCAATTACAGGAATTAAGCACGAGATTACGAGTATTGCTATCTCAATATTGCTCATTTTCTGCTCCTATACTATCTATTGTCGTCCGATCGCCCTGACCTATCTGATTTTTTGTCTTTCGCATTGCCAATTGAATTTCTCATATTAGTATCTGCTGTCAAATTTTGCAATTTATAATAATCCATTATACCGAATTTTCCATTTTTCATCGCTGTGGCCATAGCTCGATGCACCTCGCTCTCTGCTGCCAACACTACTGCCTGCATCTCTTGCGTCTTTGCTTTGTTCTCTTGCTCTAAGGCTACTGCTTGCGCGCGTCTTTCTTCTGCCGCCGCCTGACTGATCTTTTTCTTTGCTTCCGCTTCTTCTATCTTCAATTTAGCGCCCAAATTTGCACCTACATCCACATCGCATACATCTATTGACAAAATCTCATACGCCGTCTGCCTATCTAGATGATCTGCCAATATTGTCTTTGAAATGATTGATGGATCTGCCAAAATCTCGGTATGCGTATTCGCTTTACCAATAGCTGTGACAATTCCTTCGCCCACACGCGCAAGTATTGTTTCTGTATCCGCCGTACCTATCTGACGGTCAAGTCTAGCACGCACGGTCACTTGCGCAATTGCCTTCACTTGAATACCATTTTTCGCCATTGCTTCGATCCAATTTGTGCGAATTACTTTTGGAGTGACGCTCGTTTTCACCGCTTCCACCACATCTCGTCCAGCCAAATCGATTGCCTTTGCTTGCTCCAATGTCAAATCCATTTTCGCACTATGCGCCGCTATCAAAGCGTCCACCACTTTTTCAATATCTCCACCTGCCATCAAGTGCGTTTCCAATTCTGCAATCGGAATTTTTAGTCCCGCTTTTTGCGACACAATATATATGTTGACCAATTTTTTGTAGTCAACTTTTCGCATCTTCATACCTATCAACCTAAACATTGATACATGCGCTCCGCTGGCAAGCGCTCTGAACCAAATATTGATTGGCACAATCAGCACTATCGCCACAATTAGCGCCACCACGCAAGATATTATTATAGTTAAGGTCGCCCACAAAGGGAATAACATCATTGAAATCATATTCATCTCCTTATTCAAACCATTTCCTAACAATTATGGTATTGTCTTTTATCTCTATCACTTTGATATGCGCACCATCTTCTATATACGAATTTCGTGACACCACATCGTACAATTTTCCATTGATCTTCGCTTTTCCACCTGGATTCAAAACTCCTACCGCGCGTCCTGATTTGCCTACCAATTTTTTCAATTCTTTATCCACTTGATTGTAATCTTTTGAGATTGTTGAACGCGTTTCAAACAACCCTGTTCTTCCTAAAATTCCGTATTGTGCGCTATAAATCATAAATGCAAATGCCACAATGAAGAACCCTAAAACAAGCAATATCAAGACTAACGATTGAGTGAGATTCAACCCTTCATAAATGCGCACCGCTATTCCTGCTATTATAGAGATTGTCCCAGTTATGCCAAAAAATCCAAAGCCGGGGATAAACACTTCCACAATCAAAAACACAAGCCCTAGACATAACAATAGCGCAGGTATCCAGCCCATTTGTGTGAAAATCTCTGAAAATTCCATACTCTCTCCTTGTATTGTATCTAAATTATACAACCAAAACGCACTCTCGTCAATACCCTTTTTCAATTTTGATAGATAATCACAATTATATAATATATGTTAAGAGTATTTTGAATTTATATTAAGAATATTTTGTTTTTATAAAATATTTTCATTCTAACTAGAAATAACATTTTATTTAATCTACATTTTATCTAAAAAAGAAACAAAAAAAATTTAAAAATCGCTTTTTACTAACAAAAAAGACGAAAACAAAACTGTTTTCGCCTAAATATCTTTATTAATATGTTTGAATCTCTCTGATGCGGCATCATTTTTGAGCATCCAAAACACGAAAAATGATACAAACATAACAATACTAATTATAATTAGCGCCATTTGCGCTTTTCCTTCTACAAAAAACGAAACTGCTAGCAAAATGATTGCACACAAAAATGATATCAACATCAAAATTTTGAAAATCTTTAGTGATTTATCATATTTCTTCGTTTTTTTCTCATAATTTTCCACATCTTCTGGCATTATGAGATTCTCTCTCGGCTTTGTATAATCTTTTAAAGGTGCTCCGCAATTCGAACAAAACTTTCTATCGTTTCTGTTCTCCTCTCCGCATTGATTGCAAAACATTTTTTCTCCTTTTGTGTTTTTATATGATAAGTATATACAAAATTTTCATATTTGTCAAATAAATATGCAAGCGCGCGGACAATTGATGCAAAATCATAATCGGATTTGATTTGCTTGAATTCACTTTTTATAAAAGCGCAATTTTCAATATGAATTTACAATATAAGGTGTATGTTCATCGGCTGATTTTAGAAATTTTATTATCTCTATAATAATAAAAGAAATATTGTTGCGCATATCCGCTATAATCTTTGTATCTAGCGGTCAATTCTTGTGTGATTTTTTTCCTATCCGTTGTGTTTGAGTTGGTTAGATCGTTGTACACTTTGTTTATCCAAGTGTCCACAGGAAACACATCTTTTACTCCCAGTCCGAACAACATTATACAATTTGCCACCTTTTCACCAACACCTTTTAAAGATAGCAAAAATTTATATTGTTCGTCTTTTTCTGCCGACTTCAATTTTTCAATATCCTGCTCTGTCAATCTCTGCACTGTGCAATACATTTGCTCTGCTCGATAGCCCAAATTTGCCTCTTGAAACTGCTTGATTGAAACTTTTTTAAGTTCCGCAAGCGTAGGAAAAGCAAAATAATTGCCCATATTTTTGCCAAAATGTCGACATAAATATTCAATAGAATTTTTAATTCGTTTTATGTTATTGTTTGCGGATATGATAAAGCTTATTATAATTTCATATGCGTCATTATTGATTATTCTAATTCCCGATCCGTATTCAACTGCTGATGACAAAAATTTATCCTTGCTCAACACTTTTTTTATCTGCGAATAATCTCTATCTAGATCAAAAAAATTGTAAAAATAATCTACACTATCTGTATTTATTTCAATTTTATCACTATCCCAATAGATATTAGCGCACTTATCCATTGAATAAACTTTTGCGCTATTGCCGTCAATTGAAAAACGAAAAATCTGCCCACAATTAAGCGTTTGAAGCACATCGAAATCTTTAGGTTGTTCAATTATAATTTTATCTATGCCTTTTGTAATTTTCATACTCATCCTTCAGTTTTTAGTTGCTCACTTTAATTCGTTTAATAAAATTGCGATTTTGCAATTAAATGCGTTTAAAAAAATATTTTGATTGTTTAAATGTTTATAATTAAAAGATAATTTTACATTCATAATAAAAAAGACTTCAATGAAGTCTAGTTATTATAAAAGTAAAAATATATTGTAAATTAAAACAAATTCAAAAGGTTTTTATTTATCTTCTTTTTTCACCTTTCTTGTATTCTTTTTCGTTTCAGTCATCTCAATTGATTCTTCTGCATTATCATTTTCTTTTTCCGCCACCACTTGAGATTGCGAATTTTCAACAAACTCTTGAATTAACGCTCTATCCTTTTTGTCCATCAAAATAAATGTTACAATCAACCCTATTATTGCCACAACTAATATTGCCATTACTATATACCAATTGGTGTACACAAAATACATAATCTCTCCTATCCTATTTCAATGTTATCATTATATCAAATTTTTTTCAATATGTCTAGCAATATACAAAAAAGTCCTTAAAATAAGGACTTTAAATTGTAAAAATATTAAAATTTACCAAAATTTTAGAAACTAATATCTAAAAATTAGATTATATTGTCTAAATTCAACATTGTATCACTATTCACTAATAGTAACATAATTTGTGCTATTTAGTTGTCTTCTTGGCTGTGCTAGATTTGCTTGTCTTTGTGCTGGCAGTCTTTGCTTTTGAAGTCGATGTCTTGCTAGCAGTAGACTTTTGCGTCGTTGTCTTTGGAGTGGTTGATTTCACGCTAGTTGATTTTGCTGTGCTAGTTTTCGTTGTCTTCGTGCTTTTTGTGGCTGGAGCTGTCTTTGTTGTTTTTGTTGTCTTTGCTTCAACTGCTGTGCTGTCATCAGACACTACCGCACTAGTTTTTGTTGCGCTCTTTGCTTTTGAACTAGTAGCACTCTTTGCAGTTGTTGATTTCTTTGTGCTCTTTGATTGCGTGGCAGTCTTTGCTTTGCTGGTTGATTTCTTCTCTTGTGCTTTTTCGGTGGCGCTCGTTTCTGTTGCGACCACGCTATCCGTTTTCACTTCTGCCGGAACCGCGGTTTCCATTTCCATAGAAGCAGAAACATCCGCCTGCGTATTATCTGCTGGCACAATATTTTCTTCCATTTGCTCACTCTCTACTGACAAAACTTTTTCTTGGAAATCGGACATAATCTTCTTGTCTCTTTTGTCCATCCAAATTAGCAATACAACTAATCCAACTATGATGACGCCTAATATTATGACGATCCACCACCAATTATCTGCTAAAAAATCCATAATTATCCCCTTTTAAATTTATTAATTATATTTTATCAAATAAAAGAAAAATAATCAAATGTTTTTTAATATATTTTGCAACAATTTTCAACAAATTTTTTCATTAATTATTTGAGATTAAATCGTTCAATTCATTAATATTTTATCATTTTCTTCGCTAATTATTTCCAACTTATTTTGATTGCGTTCCAATTCAAGATCGGTCACTGCATCGCGCAAATGCGCAGAAGCACTTTCTTCAGTGTAACCCAATTTTTTGTATCCATGTATAATCTTCTCAATCAATTTTTCCGCGCCTATCAATTTGGCATCTCTCTTTGCGATTTCGCTAGCCATTCTTTCAGTCGCCTTATTTTGATTGCGTTTCAATTCAAAGTCGGACACCGCATCGCGCAAATGTGCAAAAGCACTTTCTTCAGTGTAACCCAATTTTTTATATCCGAGTATAATCTCTTCAATCAATTTTTCTGTACCAATCAATTTGGCATCTCTCTTTGCGATTTCACTAGCCATAACAACTCTCCCATTATTAGCAATTATTATACTAAAAATCGCGCATTTTGTCAAATATTTTATAAGTATAATATCTATAGCAATACAACATAAAATGTCAATGGAAAATCTGTCAATCTCTTTTTCTCCCAATATAAATTCATTTTATCTCATAAATTTGAAACATTTATTTGACAAAACTACTAAATAATTATACATTTTAGAAAAAGTATGCTATAATTATTTTATATAAAAAGCAAAAGAGATCGCCGATTGTAAGAATAGATGATTTAAATCATTATCTAAAAGACCATCATTAAAATTCTCTTTTGTCTTAAACAAGGAGAAAAAATGGCGACAACTCGCGGAAATTCACGCAAAAATAAATTAGACGAATTTTACACTCAACTTAACGATATCGAATTAGAATTAAAACACTATAAAGATCAATTGAAAGATAAAGTGATATTTTGTAATTGTGATGACCCTTATGAAAGTAACTTTTTCAAATACTTTGCTATGAATTTTAATCATTTAGGATTGAAAAAATTAATTGCAACTTGCTATGACGACTCTCCAATTGCATATACTCAACTAGATATCTGGGGGGGGGGGGAAAATTAATATCTAACAAGAATAGACACCCATACAAAATAGAAATAAACGAAGTTCAAGATTACAATCAAGATGGAGCAACTGATCTTGCAGATGTTGAATATCTTTTAAAAAACAAAAAGAACTCTATGACTCTTTTAAAAGGTAATGGAGATTTTCGATCTGAAGAATGTATAGAATTATTAAAGCAATCGGATATTGTTGTAACAAATCCGCCTTTTTCTTTATTTAGAGAATATATCTCACAACTTATTGAATATAAAAAACACTTTTTAATAATAGGAAATATAAACGCAATAACTTATAAAGAAATCTTTCAACTAATTAAGAATGAGGAAATCTGGGGTGGATATATTTTTAATAAAACATTAGAGTTTGAAATTCCAAAATCATACAAAGGTGAATACAAAGATGGGAAAAAATATGGAAAGGTGCCATCAATAACTTGGTTTACAAATCTTGAAACTAGCAAAAGATCGAAAGAGCTGATTTTATATAAGAAATATAACGAAAAAGAATATCCGACATATTACAAGTTTGATGCCATAAATATAAAAAAAGTGGCAGATATTCCATACGATTATTTTGGATTAATGGGTGTTCCTATAACATTTTTAGATTGCTATAATCCTAATCAATTTCAGATTATAGGTTTAGGCGCTGGAGATTTAGGGAGATCGATAGGAATTGGAGAGAACTATTCTGATTTAGAACTTAAACAGTTTAAGAAAATGAATCCAGCCTTTAGAAGAGGAATACCATTTTACTTTGATGAGAATGAGAAATTAGTTGTTCCTTATGCAAGAATTATCATAAAAAGGAGAAATATAAATGAAAATTGAGTTAAATGAAATTTCTATTAGAGAAGTAGCGAAAAATTATGTTGATAATGCAGAAGATGGTGTGGTTGGGTTTAATGGCAAACTAAATATAAGACCAAAATATCAAAGAGAATTTGTCTATGACGAAAAACAAAGAAATGCAGTTATTGATACTATAAGAAAAGGCTTTCCACTTAATGTTATGTATTGGGTTAAAAATGAAGATGGCACATATGAAGTCTTGGATGGACAACAGAGAACAATTAGTTTTTGTCAATATATAAACGGAGACTTCTCCATAGAAAATCGTGCTTTTCACAATTTAACAAAAACAGAACAAGATTTAATTTTAGATTATAAATTAATGATTTATTTTTGCGAAGGCAACGACAAAGAGAAATTAGATTGGTTTAAGATTATAAACATTGCGGGAGAAAAACTGACAGATCAAGAGTTAAGAAATGCAGTCTATACAGGGCCATGGTTAACAAATGCAAAATTGCATTTTAGTAAAACAAATTGTGCAGCTTATCTTTTAGCAAAGGATTATGTTAACGGTTCACCTATAAGACAAGAATATTTAGAAACGGCACTTTCGTGGATAAATAATGGAAATGTGGAAGAATATATGTCAATTCATCAACACGATCCTAATGCTAATGAGTTATGGACTTATTTCAGAAATGTTATTGAATGGGTTAAACTAACATTTACAAATTATAGAAAAGAGATGAAAGGCATAAATTGGGGTGTTCTATATAATCAGTTCAAAAACAATACATACGATACTGACAAATTAGAACAAGAAATACAAACACTTATGATAGACGATGATGTTACAAACAAAAAAGGTATATATTCCTATATTCTCACTCGCAATGAAAAGTATCTTAATATCCGTGCATTTACAGAAAGTCAAAAAAGAAGTGCCTACGAAAAACAAAATGGAATATGCAAAATTTGTGGGAAGCACTTTGATATAAAAGAAATGGAAGCTGATCATATAACCCCTTGGCACGCTGGTGGAAAAACTTCGGTTGAAAATTGTCAAATGTTATGCAAAGATTGCAATAGAAGAAAATCGGGAAAATAAAAAACTAAATAATCGAAAATTGATTATTTAGCCATATTTCATCATATAATTTATCTGCCAAATATTGCGATTGGTGTGCTATGAGTTTATGAGTTTGCAATTATGGCATAAAAACTTTTGTTTAGTTTCTATAGCAAGATGCACAATATTCCGCCCTTGCCTTCGTTTACGATTCTTGATAATGTTCGTCTGAGTTTGTTTTGAAGATTTTCGGGCATTGAAGTCAATTTGTTGTTTAGCCCTTCGTTCACCAAACTTTCAAGCGATTTTCCAAACATATTTGTCTGCCATATCCCTTGCGGATTGTTTTCAAACTCTTGAAGCAAATATTTCACCAATTCTTCACTCTGCTCGTACCCGCCCATTATTGGACTAACTTCCGTTTCTACATCCACTTTCATAATGTGCAAACTTGGTGCTTGTGCACGCAATTTTACTCCGCACTTTCCGCCCTGTCGCACGATCTCGGGCTCTTTTAGTTCCATTTCGTCTATGGATGGAATCACTATTCCATATCCCGTTTCATTCACGCGATCTAATGCCGAACTAATCTTGTCATATTTTTTCTTTGCGGTGGTCAAATCTTTTAGGCAAGCAATCAATTCGTAATCGTCTTTTATCTCCATTCCGCAACTATATGACAATACCTTATAAAATAGATCCTGCTTTGGCACCACTTCAAAACTGATCGAACCATTGCCCATCTCAATACTGCTATTCAATATTGGCTCGAAACTTTCAGAATTTTCAAAAAGCACCTTGTTTGTGTCGTATTCTCCTATCCTTTTTGACTCTCCTATCGCATCTATCACAGTATCTAATATCTCTTTCACAGTAGGATTGTCTGAAGGCAAAGGTTTTAGCCATTTTGGTATTTTGATATTCACCACTTCTAGCGGAAATTCTTTCAATATTTCGGTCATAATTTTATCCACATCTTCCTTTTTCAATTCATTCACATTCATCACCAACACGGGCGACTGATATTCTGCACGCATATTGTCTGCCAATTTTTTCACCTTTTCGTCTTCTGGCTGACTTGTGTTTAATATCAGCACATAAGGTTTGCCTGTTGATTGCAATTGCTTGATCGTTCTTCTCTCCGCTTCCACATAGTTTTCGCGCGGAATGTCTGTGAAACTACCATCCGTGGTGATGGCTATTGCTATGGTGCTATGCTCTTTTATCACCTTTTCTGTGCCAATGACTGCCGCCTGCACAAACGGAATTGACTCCTCGCTCCAAGGAGTTTTGACCAATCTCGGCTTATCATTTTCATACGCCCCTAGCGCCCCATCTACCATAAATCCTACCGAATCAATCAAGCGTACAGATAAGATCGTGTTGTTTATTTTCACTTTCACCGCTTCGTTTGGTACAAATTGCGGTTTAGTGGTCATCACCATATTTCCCGCGCTGGCTTGTGGCAATTCGTCATTTGCTCGTGCCCTGTCGTGTTTGTTGGCAATGTTATCCAGCACAAAATTTTGTATAAATTTCTGTATGAAAGTAGATTTCCCACATCTAACCGGACCAACTACGCCAATATAAACATCTCCATTCGTGCGTTTCGCTATGTCTAAATAGATGTTTGAATTTTTGTCCATTTATTCCTCCAATCTAACCTAATCTATGCATAGCATATTTCATTTATGACAATCATCCGCGAATAAATTTTGATATTGACAAAATGTAAAATTGTGTTATAATTTGGCTAGTAAGGTGAAAATATGACTAAAAAGAATGCTTTAAAAATTGTATCTAAAATCAATGACAATGAAAAAAATCAGTTTAGACGCTTTGTTGAGTCAAACAAACTAGAGAAAAACTTTATTTCAAATTATCAATATAATATCGATGAATTGTCACTCAAACGCTTTGGTTTCTCAATATGCGCAATAGGAAGTTCTGTGTTTGCTGTGGTTGCACTATTGCTCGCTATATTTAATGTTAGTTTTATATTTCCGTCGATTTCAAATTATATAGTTGGCTGTTTATGCGCGGGGATGACGGCGTTAGATTTGCATTATGTCGCGCAAGCAAACAAAGAGATGAAGAACGAATATAAAAAATTATTTGGAAATTCAAATTTGTCTAGAAAAAAAATTGAAGCACTCGCTTTGACTGGGCAATTAACCAATATTGTTGCCGATTTAAACCTCGATTTTGAGCCAAAGCCATTCGCAGAATTTGATGAAAAAGCAGTAGAAACTGAAAAAGAAAATTTAATCAGCAGACTTCGATTGCAATTAGCTAAAATTGCAGATGAGAAAAACGAGAAGAAAGAAAATTCAAATGAAGAAAAATCTCATTTGAAAAACAATATTGCAGACAAGCCATTGGCAGATATTGCAAATGAAGATACATATCAAAAATAAAGATTAAACATTCTTAATCAAAAATAAAAAGGGACTTTATAATTTAGCGCATATTAAAATCATAAAATTTTATACGCATATTATCTTATAAAGTTCCTTTTTTAATTATATACGATTATATTTTTTCTTTCCAATTTATCAATTTAAAAATATGTTTTACCCTATCTCAAATTTATATGATTTCATTAGCGATTTTCATTTTAATTATCGGGAATTGCAAGTTTTAATTTTTGCAATCAATTTATACTTTAATTCCATTCGCTTATTTAAAAATATGATTATTTTTTGCTATCCCCTTTGTCTGACAAATTGAACGACTTCATTATTTCTTTTAGACTCATTGTAGGATGCAACGCTTCCTGAAAATCAAATCCGCTTGAACTAACTGCCGTATTCTTTTCTTCGCTAGGCGCTGGGCGCTTCTCTTCTGGAGCAACTTTTTTTGTATCAAAACAGTCTATGATATTGTGCAAAAGTTTTTTGATAGGATCGTCAACTAATGGCTGTTTTTTCACATCAAAAGACAAACTATTGTTGCTCTTTTCTTTCAAATCGTTGAACACCATAGTCTTGAACCTATCCGACATCTCTTTCAATTTTGAATCTTTTGCCAACTCGGGATATCGAACATATAATTCATTGATGATTTGTTCCATTCGCAAATACATCAATCTTGAACGCTGAATGTCTAATAAATACAATTTCTTTCTGCTCGCTTCCAATTGATTTGCGTGCTCCATACTGGCAATAATAGCGCTAGATATAGATTGCTCTTTCTTCTTATAATCTTCTACAACCGCTTTAAGACTAGCAATCGTTTGGCGTTGCTCGATGACGGTTGCTTCTAATTCATCAATTTTGTTTTGAAGTTCATTATCTCTCTTTTCCATCACTATTTCTCCTTTTCTTTGAAAGCACGATATTTACAATAAAATACCCAACAAACCAAACTGCAATCAAGCCGATCATCCACCATAAATTGATTAGTTTTTGCACAAACAATAGCGAAATCAACCCAAAGCCTAAAAATAGTATAAATAATTTCAATTGCAATTTATCTTTGAAATACGCCGATGTACACAAACTCGCTATTGACACTGCAAAAAGGTAGTACGGCCAAAACTGATTGATGTCAACATTGTAGTAGACTTGCAGAAAGTATAGCATAAAATTCAAAATTCCGCAAATGAATAATACCACTCCAAAAAACATACTGCTGTCTAATTTTAAACTAAAAGCGCGAACGATCAATAAAATTCCTATTAATATCAGACTGACTGCAAAACTGATTCTAAAAAATGGAAAATTTATTGGAGTTAAATCCAAAATAAAACATACCACATTCACTATCAATACTGAATAATACAAAATTTTAGATTTTTTGCCCATCGTTCACCCTCAATTTTCTCTTGTATTGATTGACCACCAACACTACCAAACCGCATATCACCAAAATGACGCTCAACAATTGGGAAACGCGTATTCCTGTGGTGCCGATATACAATGAATCTGATCTCAACCCTTCAATAATCGCCCGTCCTATTCCGTACCATATTAGATAGGTGGCGGTTGTGGTGCCCGTGATCTTGGATGAATAATACACCTTGATTAAAATTATCACGCCAATCAAGTTCCACAAACTTTCATAGAAAAAGGTTGCTTGATACCAAGCTTGTTTATCCTCAATCCAAACCGCATAAGGAAACCATTGTAAATTTTCGTTTGTAACCAAATTGCCATACGCTTCTTGATTAAAGAAGTTTCCCCACCTGCCGAGCGCCTGCCCTAACAGCAAACAAGGCACGCATATATCACATATTACGCCCAAAATTTTGACATTCTTTTTGACCGCACAAAATATTATTACACCAATTAGCCCGCCAATCACTCCGCCATAGATCGCTAAACCGCCCTGCCTTAAATCAAATATTTCCCAAAATGAATAATTATATTCGTAGAAAAAGCAATAATATAACCTTGCACCAACCACAGCACAAGGCAAAGCTATCAATGCGAGCAAAATAATATCATCGCTCTTAATTCCGCGCTTTTTTGCCAATTTAGTTGCCAACAAAATGCCAAAAAGCATAGAAAGAGCCATAATCAAACCATAAAATTTGATTTCAAAATTTCCAATAAAGAAGCCGTCTGGTGGAATGTAGTATAAATTCATAATGATATTATTATAAAATTATGTTGAAATAAAATCAACTATTTTTTCATTCAACTTGATATTATCTTTTATATGACTATTTGTTTGAATTTTCCACAAAATATAAATTGTTGTTAAAATAAATATTGCTTAACATTTTATAAACAATCAAATTTTTTATCAATTTTAGCACATTTGCTTATTGTGTCATAATATTTACCATTCTATTTTCTTATAAAATATTATTTTGTTCTTGATATATAAATATAATATCACTTTATCTAGTTAATATGGTATTATTTTATTTTTTCTTATATAACAATACCTATCAAATTTTTAATTATTTATAATACATTATTTTATATTTATTATATATTGTTATTTTTATTATATATTGTTACTAATTATTAATACAAGTTATTTATAGTTTGATAAACAATATATCAATTTTTTCATATATCTTATTATGAAGTATTTTGGAACGGACGGGATTCGCGGTATAGTCGGTCAAAAGATAAACAAACGCCTAATAGAAAAAATTGCAAAAGCGGTGGTGTGTTTTTTCAAAAAATTCAAACTGAAAAAAGTTTTGTTAATTGGGCAAGACTCTCGAATTAGTAGCGATTATATCTTGTCTGTTTTTTCATCCATACTTCTAACTAACGGAATTGAAATAGAAAACATTGGTATATGTTCTAGCCCGTGTATCGCATACCTTGCTAAAAAATTTGATTATCCACTGGCGATGATGATAAGTGCCTCACATAATACTAGCGAATACAACGGAATAAAATTTTTCAATTCGCTAGGCGAAAAAATTAGTGAGAAAACAGAACTGATTTTAGAAAATTTTATCGACCATAACCATTACAAAAATTCAAACGAATTTTCTCGTTTGATAGATGCATCTAATCTTAAAAATTTTTATATCGCCTTTTTGAAATCTATCAAACATTTCGATTTTCCTATCATCATTGATTGTGCAAATGGCGGAGCAACTGATATTTGCAAAAGTGTTTTTAACAAATCTAAATTGATTAATAATCATCCTAATGGCTCAAACATAAACGCAAATGCAGGTTGCACCAATATCGAATTTTTGCGTTCACTATGTTTGAAAGAACAAAAAATTGGAATAGCACTGGACGGAGACGCGGATAGAATATATATTGTAGACGAACGCGGAAACATCGTGGCTGGTGATAAAATTTTGTATCTGCTGTCAAAATTTTTCCTTATACCTTCAGATAAAATCGTAGGAACAATATATTCAAATAGCGGACTTGAAAAATCGTTGAAAACTCGAAATATTGAACTCATAAGAGCAAATGTTGGAGATAAAAATGTTTACGAAAAAATGAAAAAAATCAATGCCGACATTGGCGGTGAAAATGCGGGACATATCATTTTGCGGCGATATCTAAATACAGGGGACGGCTTGCTCGTAGGAATCGTTGTATGCAATATTTTAAACATTTCAAAACTCACATTATCCGAATTGTTGAATGATTACAAAGAATTTTATCAAGCGACATTTAACATCAAATCTGATTCAAAATTTTATCCGAATGAAAACTTACGACTTTTGATAGACAAATTTAAACTTGATGGCGCGCGTATTATTATCCGAGCAAGTGGCACAGAACCAATTATACGCTTGATGGTTGAATGCGAAAAAAAAGAAAAAGCGGAAGATATTTTGAATAAATTAAAAATTTATATTTGCACGAAAATTTTGAAAAAAGGTTAAAAATTTTTGAAAAACTTAAAAAAATTACTGATTTTACTCAATTTTTCACGAATTTATTGTCTAATTTATAAATTTTTGATATAATTAATATATGAATTATGTTTTATCAAAAGATTGGAGCGAAATTTTAAAGCCCAGATTTAGCACAGATTACAAACGCAAACTTTTCTCTTGGTTGGAAAACGAATATGCTCATCACACAGTTTTCCCGCCCAAAGAAAAAGTTTTCAGCGCACTAAACTTTGTTCCATTGAAAAATGTGAAAGTGGTTATCATTGGTCAAGATCCATATCATATCAAAGGTCAGGCAGACGGACTAGCCTTCAGTTGTCATAATGGCAACCCGCAACCAAGCCTAAAAAATATTTTCAAAGAGATCCACGCAGATCTTAATATTGATATGTCGGACTCTACCGATCTCTCACCCTGGGCAAAGCAGGGTGTTTTACTTTTGAACACTAGTCTAACCGTGATTGAACACAAGCCCGCCTCCCACTCAAACGAATTGTGGCATACCTTTACTCGTGAAATTGTCAAAATTTTAAACGAACAGAACTCGCCTATTGTGTTTATGCTATGGGGTAATCACGCTAAATCTTTTATCCCAATACTGAACAATCCAAATCATTTGATTTTGACTGCGAGTCATCCTAGCCCATTTTCTGCAAATTCGGGATTTTTTGGTTGCAAACATTTCAGCAAATGCAACGATTTTTTAATAAGCAAAGGATTGACTCCTATCAACTGGCAAATATAATTTTTAAAATTAATATTGATTTTTACATAAATATGTAGTATAATCTCAATATGAGTATATTTGAATTTATAATCGGAGTGTTCATTTTAGGAATGGCATTCCTACCAATTAAACTATAAATGATATCAAATTATGTATAAATATTTTTGCAAATGAGCATTTGCTATTTTTTTGTTACAAAACTAAATCTAAATAAAAAATATAATAAAGTAAGATTCAAAAACAATATATTGTATGACTGCTAAAAATGAAACAAATTTGTCCGCATTTTAAAACTAATAAAAATTTTACTTTTATAGAAAAATCCTATCTGTTCATTCATCTTTTTGGTTAGTTTAAAAGTTTAACCTTATATTTGATTTTTACACTTTGACTCTATAATATTTTCTCATTTCATATTAAAATTTGAATATAAATTTTATTTATTCTATTTCCACTACTGCTATTGCATATTCTTTGCAGTGCGAGATGCTGATATCTATCATATTTCTATGTTTTTCTCTTAAAATAGCATCTATGTATTTCGTGCGATTAATATATGGTCTGCCCGAATCTGTATGCAATATTTCTATCTCTTTATACACTATTCCATCATCATCTAGCGCTTTGACAAACGCCTCTTTCGCACAAAAAAATCCACAAAAATGTTCCAGCGAATTTTCAAAAGATTGTGCATATTTTATTTCATTATCTGTGAAAATTCTCGAATACCCTTCACTAGTCCAATGTTCAAATCTATTTATTTTTTCAATATCAATTCCTACCATAATTAACCTCAATAAAAATAACATCAATAATAATTCAATTTAAAATTTATCAATCAAAATCTAAATCGGATAGATTCAAAAGCACTTTCTTTATCGTATCCCACGCATATCCCATATATTGCAATCTTCGCGTCAACTTTTCACAATTTTCCTTGTTTACCATTTTGTTTTTAAAAAATTTTTTCGCGTTTTGAAGACAGCTCTCATAATCGTCGATATCATCAAGAGCATTGTCAATAAAATTTTTGTCTACACCTGATTGAATTAATTTTTGTTTTAATCGCGTTTTGCTGTTTTGACGATTTGAACGAATATATATTTTTGCATATTCAGTATCGTCTATCAGTTTGTATTCTTTTAGTTTTGACAAAACTTCATCTATTGAATCTAGACTGAAATTTTTTTTCAATAAATATTCGCGCAATTGCTTTTCAGTTTTCAGTCTTGACCCGAGATATTTCATTGCTAAATTTGTAGCTATCAAAACTTCACTTTCTTTCAATGCTGTATAAAACACATCATCTTCTATTTCTTTTTCTGATAATGAATATTTTACTATCACATCCGAAAAGAAAGTATATTCTCCCATATTCGTTTCAACTATAAAAATATTAGAGTTGTTTTTTGACTTCAATTTTATGCTATAAATCTTCATATATTGATTATAACAAATATTAAAAAAAATGTTAAAATTTTTACGAATTATTTTTATTAAAATGATTAATTTCTTTTTTTAATTGTTTATCGCTTATTTTGTTTTATTGAAAAAGGAAAAATAAAAAAATTGTAGAAAACTAAATTTTTATATGAAAATTTATGCATATATTCAAAATTTTTTTAAAAAATCAAGAAAATGCACTGTTTTTTATGGTTTTTTCAAATATTTTTTATAATTTTTATTTTTTTTGAATTGTTAAAATTTATAATTTCATCAATTAATTAAATTTTTTTATTTCCATTTTTATTTCTTTGCGATTTTAAAATTTATTATTAATATTTTTATTTCAACTTTTTTTCAATATGATAAATGATCAAAATTAAAATCAATTTTATTTTATATTGAAAAATATTTTAACTATTTTAAAATTTATGTTATAATCAAAATTGTTAAAGGAGAAAATATGAAAATCAAAAAAATTGAAGCTTATGAAGTAATAGACAGCAGAGGTAATCCAACTGTAGAATGCAAAGTCACATTGGAAAATGGTGTAGTAGCTAGCGCCATTGTCCCTAGCGGTGCATCCACTGGGGAACGCGAAGCTCTTGAACTACGCGATGGTGGAAATCGTTTTCACGGAAAAGGTGTGACCAAAGCAGTAAATAATGTAAATAAAATTATCGCTAAAGCACTTGTAAATAAGGATGTCAGCAAGCAACGCGAACTGGACGATATTATGTTGAAACTAGACGGCACTGAATTCAAAACAAATTTAGGAGCAAACGCAATATTGTCTGTGAGTCTAGCTATAGCAAAAGCAAATGCAAAAAACAAAAATATTCCTTTGTATAAAAGTTTAGGAAAAGGCACTACATTACCTATGCCAATGATGAATGTCATCAACGGGGGTGCACACGCAGACTCAAATGTAGATTTTCAGGAATATATGATTATGCCTGTGGGCGCAAAAACATTTTTCGAAGCTATGCAAATGGCGTCTGAAACATTTATGGAATTGAAAAAGGTTTTGAAAAGTATGCACTACCCTACAGCTGTTGGTGACGAAGGTGGCTTTGCTCCTAATTTCAAAAATAACGAACAACCTTTAGAAGCGATCATTACCGCTATTAAAAATGCAGGTTATGAACCAAAAAAAGACATCGCTATCGCTATGGATGTAGCCGCTAGCGAATTTTATAATCCAGACACTAAAAAATACGATCTAAAGAAAAGTCAAGGCGGAAGTCTTACCACAGATCAAATGATTGAATGGTACAGCGAATTAATTAAAAAATATCCTATCATTTCAATTGAAGATCCTTTAGGCGAAAACGATTGGGCAGGTTGGGCAAAAATTACAAAAAAATTGGGCAAAAAAATTCAGTTAGTTGGCGACGATGTATTTGTGACTAACCCTAAAATTCTTGCTGAAGGAATCAAAAAAGGAGTTGCAAACGCCATCCTTATAAAATTGAATCAGATTGGCACATTATCTGAAACTCTTGACACAATCAAACTTGCCAAGGAAAATGGTTATAACACCATAATTTCGCACAGAAGCGGGGAAAGCGAAGACACTTTCATTGCAGATCTAGCAGTCGCTGTAGACGCGGGTCAGATAAAGTCTGGTTCTATCTCTCGAACTGATCGTGTGGCAAAATATAATCAATTGATCCGCATCGAAAGAGATTTGAAGAAAAAAGCGAAATTTAATGTATGATAATCAGTATTGACGGTCCAGCAGGAAGCGGAAAATCTACAGTAGCAGAAGCTCTATCAAAAAAATTGGGCTTCTATCATTTTAATTCGGGATCACTATATAGAGCAATCACCGCCTATTTGATTGATTGCCACATCTTTTCTAGTGAAGACAAAAATTTTGCTGAAAAAATAAATGCTTGCAAGCTCAATGTTCGTTTCGATCACTCCTGTCAATTGGTATTTGTGAATAATGTTGATTACACGAACAGATTGCGCGAAATTCAAGTCAGCGAACTCACTCCTAAATTTAGCGTCCACCCTATCGTCCGATCTCTCGTGGATGAATGTCAAAAAGATTTTGCATCAAAAAATAATGTCGTCATAGACGGACGAGATATTGGCAGTTTCGTATTGCCAAATGCTGATTTGAAATTTTACCTTGATTGCGACATAAACGAGCGCGCAAAACGCCGACTGAAAGAGTTGAGTCTTTCAAATAAATCTTTAACCTTAAACGATGTGAAAAAGAAAATTGAAATACGCGATGAATTTGATAGGAATAAAAAAATTGCTCCACTCATCATCCCAAAAAATGCTATTATTTTAGACTCTACCCACCTTTCAGTTGATGAAGTTGTGGAAAAAATGTTAAAAATAATAAAAAAATATAAAAAATAATATCGTATTTAATGCAAAAATTCGAATTTTTAAAAAAATCGTTAGACATTCATATCATTCTAACGATTTTTTCATTTGCCTTTTCAATTATACATTATATTTGCATTATGGCTTTCTTTATTTATGTCTTCTATACCTTATATATCTTTATATTATACATTTCCTTTTATGGTCATTAATTTATGCTCATAAATTAGTTTTATTAGCATTTTGACAATAATAAACGATAAAAAATTTCAAAAAATATTAATTATTTCATTCATTTGTTTATAAAATATATTCAAATTTGCTAAATTATAATTTTTTTTTAAAAATCAGTATTGACAAAATTGTCATCTTGTACTATACTACTATGAAAGTAAAAAACTTTCAATAGGAGGAATATTATGGCAAATAATATTGATATTAGATCATTAAATGCTATGTTCAATGACTATTTGAAAAATGGTGGACCCGATCAAGAGTTCGCAGAATATTGTATGGATAAAGGATATTTCGTCGGAAATGTAAACAATGATTCTTACAATTTTGATTTTAGCAGATTTAGAAAGGCCAAGTACATTGACACTTCAATGTTAACTACATATCCAGAAAAATATAGATCCTATATCGCTTTTTTATCATACATTGGTGAAAATGGCAACAACAATCGTATCACCAACGAACGAGCTATATCTAGAACATTAATGGATCTATTGGAAGATATGCCTCTAAATACCGGACTTGGTCTGCAAAAAAAAGAAGCCGAGAACTTATATAACAAATATTTAAAAAATAGCAATCATAAAATGAAAAAAATGCATCCAAAGACTGCATTTGTCGCAAAGAAAATTGGTATTCCTATCATTGCGACTATTGCCGTGTGCGCTCTCATTGGTGCCACTATTGCCGCTAGCGGACTAGTAGCTGGCGCCCTACCTTTTTTAACAGATAGTTTGCTATTGAATATTGGATCATTAGCCACATTAGGCGCATTGGCTGGTGCGATAATTGCTCCTACAGTGATAGCTGTGAAAAACGCAATTGTAAAATCATATTATGCGCGTAAATATGGTATCAAAACCAATAATCTGAACAGAGTTTTAAATACTGATATTGCTAAAATACGAAATGCGGCAGATATTGAAAATTTGATTTTACCAATTAATGAATTATTTAAAAAATTCAAAAAAACAGAAGAAAAAATTAAAAATAGTAAACATTCTATAAATCCTTTCAAACATATTGCAAATTATTTTCGTGAAAAAACAAACAGAAATAGACTTCATGCAATAATGGATGTTCTCAAAAATACTAATTCTGAATATAATCGCACTAAAAATGATAAAATAAAAATGTTCCGAGACTATATTGTTGATCAGACTAAAAATCTAGAATTGTCTCGTAAATATGCCGATATTATTGCTAGGAGCAGAGTTAATAAAAAAGAACGAAACAAAATTTCCAATTTAAAAGCTGCCCATGGTGGTGAATATAAAGAATTGTCCGTTGATATATTTTGCAAAGATCCTTATACTCCAGCGGATCGCTCAGAAAACAAATCGAAAATTCAACATTCTCAACATTCTCAACATTCTCAACATTCTCAATATTCTCAACATTCTCAATATTCTCAACATTCTCAACATTCTCAACATTCTCAACATTCTCAATATTCTCAACATTCTCAACATTCTCAATATTCTCAACATTCTCAACATTCTCAACATTCTCAATATTCTCAACATTCTCAACATTCTCAAATACCCGAAGATCAAAGAAGACTTGGAAATACTGCCCAAGAACTTGCTTCTCAACTAACTCAACAACCATCCGATTATGCGCAACATTGGGCACAGCAAGTTATAGAACGAAACAGAAGAGAGATTGAACAAGCCAATAAAAAACCAGTTAATCTCAAAAACCTTCCTCCAGAAACAACAATTGAAGATCTTTATAGAGGCCAAGGTATAGAATTGCCTGAAAACAATCCAGCTGATGAATCGCGGTATATAACCATACGGGAAATAAACAATCGCCCAATTAGGAGTCCCCAGCAACCACAAAACAACTTTAACTCTAACCCAACTGGGTCAAATCAGCAGATTACGCCTGTTCAAACTCCAACTAAAGAAAAACCACAAGCTGAAGCACCTGTTAAATCTAAAATCACTAGAATTAATGTACGCGGTTCATTGAAAGATACATTAACAGAACAATCTAAGCAAATAAAAGCAGCTGAAGAAGCTAGAATGCGAGCAGAAGAAGAAGCTAGAAGATTGCAAAAAGAAAAAGAAGAACGGGAAGCTAAACCTACATCAGCTCTACAGAAAACTCCTACAATTCATGTAAGAGGATCGTTAAAAAATGCATTAATAGACCGATCTAAGAGAATAAAAGAAGCTGAAGAAGCTAAAATGCGGGCAGAAGAAGAAGCTAGAAAATTACAAGAAGAAAAAGATGCACAGGAAGCTAGAAGGAAAGCAGCTCAAAAGCGAGCACAAGAAACACGAAGAAAAAACAAAGAAGAAAAAGAAAAAGCTAGACAAGAAGCTGAAAGAAAATTAGCTGAAGATCTAGCCCGTATACAAGATGATGCTCAACAAAATAAATCAGGGCAGTATTCTCGAAAAGATGTGGACAACATATTAAATGGCGAAGGAAATCCTCCTGCTAACAATGGGGGAAGAAAAGGTAAACGCGTCGATGTAATTGACGAAGATGGTAATACTACAACTTTTTATCCTGACAATGATCAATAGTTTAGATACAAAAAATTCACTTGAATAGTGCATTTTTTGTGATATACTAATTGTTTGTAAAATTGTTATGTCCTAATAATTGTTTACAAAATTGATCTTTATTATTTTGAAATTAATAAAAAGAGCTTTACACAATATAACTCGTAAGGTTAAAGTGTAGAGCTCTTTTTATTTGATTTTATTAGTTTGAAATGATCTGAATTTTCTCTTTCATTATTTATTTTCTTTAATCAAATGATAAATCGTTTCTATAATATAAGTTTTCATATATTATTTTTAACAAATATTTTAATAATTCTTTGATTCAAGTTCAAAATAACTTTGAGGATGGCTACATACAGGGCAAACTTTAGGTGCTGATTTGCCAATATGCTTATGTCCACAATTTCTGCATACCCATACAGATACTTCTTTTTTAACAAAACATTTTTTCTTCTCAACATTTTCAAGCAGTGCATTGAATCTCTTTTCGTGTTCTTCTTCAATCTTTGCAACGCCTTCAAACATTTTTGCTATGGCAGAAAATCCTTCTTTCTTTGCGACCATTGCAAATTCTTTGTACATCTCTGTCCATTCATAATTTTCGCCACTAGCAGCATCTTTCAAATTAGCGATAGTGTCTGGAACATCTCCATCGTGCAAAAGTTTGAACCACATTTTAGCGTGTTCCTTTTCATTATTGGCAGTGATTTCAAAAATCTCTGCAATTTGCTCATAGCCTTCTTTCTTTGCCTTGCTAGCATAGTATGTATATTTATTCCTTGCTTGGCTTTCACCTGCGAAAGCTGCCATTAAATTTTGTTCGGTCTTTGAACCTTTCAATTCCATAATTTCCTCCTAAATACGACAATATTATACTATATAAATTTTTTAAAATCAATCAATTTTTAGCTACATTATTAGTTTTAACTTGATTTTTTAATCTTATTTTCATTATTTTTAGCAATAATATGATAGATACTCAAAGATTTATTATTTCATAGAGTGTGAAAAATATGATTTTTGAAAATATCCAATTTAAAATTATCCAATAAATTATATACTTTTTTGTAATATGCTCAACAATATTTTTTTGAATAAATGTTTTTTGATAGTTTAATTTTGTTATAATATAAAAATAAATTATTTGTTTCGCGTCTTCTTCCTAATCAGTCCACGCTCGCGACCATTATTGCTAGGCGTATAGTACACCCTATCTTTCAATTTGTCTGGCAAATACTGCTGTTTTACATATCCGCCATAGTCGTGCGGATATTTATATTCTGGCGGATTGTTTGCATCATAATGATAATTTTTCAAATGCTCTGGAATATTGTCATCCGGATTGAACTCTGCATCCTGCTTTGCTTTGTTTAACGCCACAATTACGCTGTTTGATTTTTCCGCCTCACACACATAAATTATTGCGTGTGCAAGCGGTATATTTCCTTCTGGCATCCCTAAATTCTTCACCGCGTTCATTGCAACCATTGCTATCAGCGCGGCGTTGCTATCCGCCATTCCCACATCTTCGCTCGCGTGTGCAATCAGCCTTCTGCAAATGAGCAATGGATCACAGCCCGCTTTTATCAGCCGTTGAGCATAATATAGCGCTGCATCTGTATCACTTCCGCGCAAACTTTTGCAAAACGCACTTAAAATATCATAATATAGATTTTCATCTACAGACAAAACCGGTTGTTGAATGCATTGACTTGCCACCAATTTATCAATATGTATTGAATTGTCGCTACTTAATGGCGTGGTGGTCACGGCAAGTTCAAGCGCGTTGTATGCCGAACGCAAATCTCCATTTGAAAACATTGCAAGATGACTCACTGCATCTGCATCCAATTTAATATTTAGCCTTCCATATCCGCGCTCTCTATCTTTGACTGCACGAATCAATGCGTCTTTTATGTCATTCACTTCGAGCGGTAAAAATTTGAACACCCTACATCTGCTCACTATTGCGGGCGTCATACTGATATGCGGATTTTCTGTGGTAGTGCCAATGAAAGTGATATATCCTCTCTCAACCGCTTCCAAAATGGAATCACTCTGTGCCTTACTCCACCTATGACATTCGTCAAGAATTAAAATCGTACTTTTGCCCGTAAGCTCGAAATGCGAGCGCGCGTTTTCAATCACCTTTTTCGCTTCCGCCACACCGCTAGATACTGCATTCAACTTTTCATAATTCAATTTGAGAGAATCGGCAATAATATACGCCAAAGTGGTTTTCCCTACCCCAGGTGGACCATAAAAAATACAACTGCCCAACCGATTTACCATAAGCGCGCGTCTAATCAAACTATCTTTTCCAACAATATGTTTTTGCCCCACAAATTCGTCTAAATTGCGAGCGCGCATTCGCTCTGCAAGTGGTGTAAAATTTATATTCAAATCATCATTAATTGTAGCCATAAAATCATTATACCAAACTTTCAATTAATTTCAAAATGATTATTCAATATTGACCTTTTTTATTTTGTCATTCAATTTATAAATCAATGTAAATGGAATATTATATTTATTCGCTTTTACTTTTATTTCGCTATCAGTTATCTGAATATTCAAAGTGTGTTTGATCAATTTCAAATATTTGATCAATATCTTGCATTTTTTCAATTCAAATTGATTATTTATTATATCCAAAAGTGCTAGTTGTTTAATCTGATCAAAATCAAAATATTCCGACTCTATAAGAATGTTGAATTGCCTAAATATTTGTTTGCAATCAAAGAAAATTTTGCATTCTCCCATTGTTGAAAAATATAAATAATTTTTATGATAAAATACCTGTCCTACATTTTTTAATATCACAAAATTGCCGGCAGTCTTTATATACACTCTATCCTTGAGTATCATAAAATTCTTCTCATCTATCCTAATTCTATGGCGCGAATATGAAAAAAAATTGATTCCAAATTTAGTCATATTTAGTTTCGGGAAAAAATTATATCTTATGCGTCTTTTTTTGCATAGATACAAAACAACTAAACTTGTCATTAAATACGACAATATTATCAATATCATTGTATTAATTTTTGCCATTTGGTTAAAAATAAAAACAATCGTTTGACAATTTTGTTTTATTATAATAAACTAATTCTAAATTAAGGGGGATTTATGAAAGTTAAAATTGGTATTAACGGTTTTGGACGAATCGGCCGTTTAATTTTGCGCGCAAGCGTGAATAGAGATGATGTTGAGATTGTGGCTATCAATGATCCGTTTTTGACTCCTGAATATGCTTGCTATTTATACAAATATGATACTGTTCACGGAAAAGCAGATTCTGAATTGAAAGTGGCTCAAGGCGGATTAAAATTGAATAGAAAATCAATTGCGTTTTTTGCTGAAAAAGAACCTGAAAATATTGATTGGCAATCAGCTGGTGCAGAATATGTCATTGAATGCACAGGTAAATTTACAAAAGCAGAAGATGCGATGCGTCATCTCACTGGCGGTGCTAAAAAAGTGATCATCAGTGCGCCGGGCAAAAACTGCCCTACTTTTGTTTGTGGCGTAAATGAAGATAAATATACTTCTGATATGACAGTTGTGTCGAACGCATCTTGCACCACCAATTGTCTGGCGCCTTTGGTTCGAGTAATTGACGATGTGTATGGTATTGAAGAAGGTTTGATGAGCACTATCCACTCTACCACAGCCACCCAACTCACTGTGGACGGAATTTCAAAGAAAGATTGGCGTGGCGGACGCGCAGCTAGCGCAAACATCATCCCTAGTTCTACCGGAGCTGCAAAAGCTGTGGGCGAAGTGCTTCCGCACCTGAAAGGAAAATTGACCGGAATGAGCTTCCGTGTGCCTACTATCAATGTGAGCGTGGTTGACTTCACTGTGAAATTAAAAAAGCCAACAACTTATGAACACATCTGCAAGACAATCAAAAGATATAGCAAAGATATCATTCCTGATGTGCTGGGTTATACAGATGAGCCTGTCGTTTCAAGTGATTTTATAGGTGACAGCCATACCTGTATATTTGATGAAAAAGCGGGCATTATGATGAGCCCTACATTTGTTAAATTGGTAGCTTGGTATGACAACGAATGGGGTTATTCTAACAAATGTCTAGATCTTGCTAGTCATATGAAAGCTGTGGACTCAAAATCAGCTAAAATGAAAAAATAAATTATTGATGCTAAAAAATAATTTTATTACTAAACAAAATGAGCAGAAACGAAATTCATCTCTGCTCATTTTTCATAATTAAAATAAAATTATATGCAAATAATTATTTAAAAAAAATTTGAAAAATTACAAAAAAACAATAAAATTATTGAATTTTTGCGCTATTTTTATGAATTTTAAAAAATTTTTATTAAAATCTTCTGATATACAAAATCTAAAATGACATATTGTTAAAATGAAAAACATTTGCTTTTGTTTGAATATTATTGAATTTTTGATATAATTAAAATATGAAAAAATACGAATTTATAATCCATCCATTCGCACCTATATTTGATAAAAATAGCAAAATTTTGATTTTGGGTAGTTTTCCTTCAATCAAATCGCGTGAAGCGAATATTTATTTTGGAAATCCTAAAAATCGATTTTGGAATGTGCTATCTAAAATCCTTAATTCTCCATTTCCTAAAACTAATTATGACAAAATAGCACTTTTGAAAAACAATCACATAGCAGTTTGGGATGTGATTTCTTCGTGCGAAATACAATCGTCTAGTGATTCAAGCATAAAGAATCCTACCGTCAACGATTTTTCTACAATCACAAATGTTGCAAATATCCGTGCTATCTTTACTCTTGGCAAGACTGCTACCAAACTATTCAATAAATATACAGGTCAAACTTCGATATATTTGCCTAGCACCAGCCCTGCAAATTGCGCAGTAAGTGAAGAAAAATTAATAAAAGAATTTAGCCAAATTTTAAAATACATTAATTAGAATTAATAATTATTATATTCATTATTTCGATATTCATTTCCTATACTTGTCAATTTCCTTCTAATAACTGGTTTATAAATTTCATCAACTGGTTTTGAATATATTTTATTTTGATCGATAAAGACTATTGGTAGATTTAATTTTTTTGCTGCTTCATATTCAAAATCTCGGATAGTATCTATTGCTAATATGTAATCTGCTTTGAATATTTGTCGCCCTCTTTCGTCTGTAGCATTTGGGATTGCTTTTATTTTGATTTCATTGTATGTGCTCGTATTTGCCATAAAATCGTCAATATCCAAATAAGACGGAACATATCTTGTTATCGCATCACGAAATCTTGGTTTTAATTGAGAGTCGTCTTTGCTTGCATAACTTGTGAAGCTATCTTCATACAATGCATGCAAAACTTGATTACTCTTGATATTAGAATATCCAAAGCATAATCCACTTTTGAATAAAATTAGATGTTTTTTATCTATCAAACTCATGCTAATGTTTATATTATGATCACCTTCTGGTACTTCTTCATAATCAAAATCAACACACCCTTCTGAATGCACTAAACAATGAAAATTTTTGTTTGAAATATCATATATTTTTACTCCATTTTTTATCTTCGTATATCTGTCTCCTGGAGTGTATAAATTGTCAGACAATTCTTTTGCAAAAGACAACCTTGCCAACTTTAACATTTTTCCTAATGTTTGAGCAATACTTTTATTTGGCAATTTCTCTTCTATCTCATTAAATTTTAAACATAACTCTTGATATTTGTAATACAATTCATTTGAAATAATATTTGTTTCATTCAGATGTTTTGATGCCTTTACTTGCCCAGGATATGTAATCAAAGCTTGATCGTCTAAATTATTGTATAACTTATAACTATCTATCTCTAAATTAAACATTTCAATTATGTTATCTACTATTTCAGATTCTTCTTGTGTCATCATCTCGCCAAATTCTTCAATTGTTTGCATAGCATCATAGATCACTCCACACGCGAAAAAAACATCCCGCGGACAAGACGCAAAAAATTTGTCAAATATAAAATATTTTCCGTTAAATCTATAAATCTCACTATAAATTGTTGATTTATATACATTTTTTTTTGTTTTTTTATCATACACTAGATCGCCATGTTTATTCAATTTATTTTTGATGAATTGATCTATCATTTCATTATAGATTTCGTTCCTCTTTGTTTCAATCAATCTCATTGCTCCCTTATTATTATCACTTAAATTATTGATAAAATTTCGGTATTCTGCAATATCTTGTAATTGTGCTATTGATTTGATAAATTCGGTATTTGTGTATATTTTCTTTGGTATCCTAAATTGTATATTATTAGCTATTAATTTAAACAATATTCGCCTTTGATTCTCATCCATCTGCGCATAATCTGCGTCTTTGTACATATATTCTCTATTTTCTGGCGACAAAGTAGATATCAATAAAAAATTTTCTGAATATCTTTTGAAAATCTCAGGTTTAGACAAAAGTTTTTGCATATCTTGTATCGCTTGCAAATTTTCTGTATAACTTGCAATGTTTTTATAATCGTATTTTATTGGGTAAAAATATCGTTGAAACACAGATAACGATTCATCCCCTATCAAGTCCGTCTCTTTTAATGCAATTTTTAATAATTTATTGCGTTCTTCGTATGAAAGTTCTGTATTGGATAAATATATTTCGGCAAAATATGGTTTTTGCATAAGTATAA
The DNA here is from genome assembly GCA_944381155.1 of uncultured Clostridia bacterium. Taxonomy (GTDB): domain Bacteria; phylum Bacillota; class Clostridia; order Christensenellales; family UBA1242; genus Onthoplasma. The sequence continues at coordinate 6,117 of CALWKA010000005.1, read as the reverse complement.
AAAAACAATCTTTGTCTTTTAAACTTCTAAATAATTTTTTATCTAAAAACGCATGCAAATAATCTACTCTGTAATTAAATTCTTCGCATCCTTTCACAAACATATTAGCAAAATCTTTATCAAACAAATAATCAATAGAATTTTCATCTATTGAAATCATCACTTTCCCCCAATCTGTTCGAGATGATTCTGAAATTATGAATTTTCGAAATTCTGGGTTTTGCAAAATTTCTTTTTTCTCTTCAGCTGTCGCGGTTTGAATCTTGCTGATTATATTATCTGATGTCAGTCTTAAAGTGGTTAATACAATTAAATTGTCTGCCATTTCAATCTCCTAGTTTTAGTTTATCACATTTTTAATTTATTTTCAATACAATTATTTGTTTAATTAAAATTAAAATATTTACAATTAATTTCAATAGACAAATACAATTATGTTTCATAAAATATTCTTAATATTTAGATATATAATCAGTTATTTTTTATGTAAACATTTCTTGACATTTTAATTTTGTTTTAATAAAAAAGCCGTCCATTATATTGAATATTTAGTATAAATGCGTTTTTAACGATTTTATAGTTAAAAAATTGATAAAATCTCTTGTCAAAATAATTTTTTTATGTTATATTATACAAGTAGTTTGCAATATTTATCCAAAATTTGTCTATGACAACAGATCTAATAATTCTTGATTCTAATTTTGATAAAATTATTAATATTAAAAAAAAATTGCAAATTTAAAATATAATCAAACTAAACTAAATTCATATATCAACGCTCTGATTATAATTTAAAATTCCAATTGCATAACTATTTAAAAATTGTGTCAATCATAGACTAGTTTGAATGGATAAACTTTATAGAAAAATTGTATAACAATAAAATCTAAATAATATGGAGAGTTGGCTGAGCGGTCTAAAGCGGCGGTCTTGAAAACCGTTGAAGTGAAAGCTTCCTGGGGTTCGAATCCCTAACTCTCCGCCAATTGCGAGCAATCCGAACTCTTTGGGTTTGATTGCTCCTTTTTATTTTCTATATATTCAATTTCTTGTGATATATCTGGCTTTTCACTTAACTTTAATTGCTTGCTTTTATCACTTGTTATATTAAAGTAAATTTCACAATGATCATCATATAAAACAACTCTATTTACAAACATATCAATTAGTCTTTGTTTTGCATTTTCAAGAGAATAATCCAAATCTTTAAAAGACTTTAAATATTCATATACAAGTTCTTCACTTAATGGTTTAATTGTTAGCATTTGTCTGCTAGCAATTTTTTCTTTTATCTCTTTAATTCTTATTTCAAGTTCTTTCATTCTATCGTTTGTTGTGTCGTTAAATATTCCATTTTCAATAGCAGTTAGAATATTCTTTAACTTTTTGTTGTTGTCTTGAAGTTCTTTATTTAGACTTTCTAAAATTGTGTCTTTTTCAATGCTTTTGTTATATGTATCAGCCAATACTTTACTTATACTTTTTAAGTTTGTATGTTGCATAAATTCTTGCGTTGCAGACAAAACTATTTCTTCTATATAATTTTTAGAAACAGATTTCTTATCGCATTTAGATTTATTTTTCTTTTTTGTAAAGCATTTGTAATAATTGTAAATTGTGCCAAGTTTACCTTTACCACTATCTCCGGTCATTAAACTACCACATTTGCCACAAATTAACTTGCCACTTAAAAGATAATTAACTTCTGTTTTATGGTGAGCAGAAGTCCTTTTTGAAATTTTCAATTTTTCATTTACTTCATCAAAAAGTTGTTCACTTATTATTGCAGGAAAAATGTTTGTGTAAACAGTACCATCTGCATATACACAACCTTTGTAGTTTTCATTTCTTAATATTCTTGAAACAGAGTTTATTGTCCACTCTTTGCCGTATGCGTTCTTTATTCCTTTGTTATGTAAAATCTTTACAATGTCTTTAATACATTTACCACTTATGTATTCATCAAACATTAACTTAACAATGTTTGCTTGTTCTTCGTTAACACTTACTTTTTTATCAACAACATTATATCCATAAGGAGTTCTGCCACCTGTAAAGAGTCCTTTTATTCTGCTTTCTTTAAGTCCACGCTTAACTTTTTGAGATAGTTCAACAGAATAATACTCTGCAAGTCCAACAAGCACACTATCAAGCAAAATGCCTTCTGGTGCGTCCGAAATGTTTTCTGTTGCAGAAATCAGTTTAACACCATTTTTAAGTAGTATTGCACGATTAACAGAGCTGTCATATCTTGATCTTGAAAATCTGTCTAACTTATACACCAAAACAAAATCAAAGTTCTTATTTTTGCTGTCATAAAGCATTTGTTGAAGTGCTGGTCGCTTATCATTTGTTCCTGTCATAGCCCTGTCAATATATTCATTAACAACAATCAAACCATTTCTTTCAGCATACTCCTTGCACACTCTAAGTTGCCCATCAATACTTTGTTCTGTTTGACTATCACTTGAATATCTTGCATATATAACAGCTTTGTTCATATTATTTCTCCTTTATACTATTCATAAAATTTAATAACAATAAATCATTATTTAATTCTTCTTTAAATGTTTTAAAATTTTGAAGTATATAACTTATTTCTTTAAACGACAAATACATCAAAATTAATTTAATACAATCTTCTTCTGAGGCTGTTTTATTATATATTCCATGGGCTAAATCATGTCTATTCACTTCATCATCTTTTTGCTCATTTGTATTTATTAATAAATTTGAATAGTAATTATTGATTAAGTTCCAAACTTTAATATAATACTCAACCCCCATATCTAAAACAAATTTTGAAATTTCTTTTAATCGATTTGTATTTGTACTCTCTTTTATTAAGCCACTTGCCATTCTTTGTTCATTTTCAAGCATAGCAAACATCGTTCTAGCACATGAATTAAAGTGCTTATTTTGAAGACATTCAAGGGCTTCTTTTAGATCAGATATTTTATTTTTATGTAATTCATTAGAATATGCAATAGGATTTAAAATATTGCTTAATAAGTGTTTTAAATTTAAATAATTATATTCTTTAAATGAGTTTAATACATAATCTTTAATCTCATTTTGTTTAATGTTATCAAAATTCAAATCTGGTGTTTGCATAAAATATAAAAATATCCCATCTTTGGCTAGGAATTCTAATGTTTTCTTATAATCTGAACTAAAATATTTTTCTCTATCATCATGTATCAATTTCCAATATTTATAAAATTGAGAATAATAGAGATATTTAATCTTTTCTCTTTTGTTTAAAATTGCACAGGACTCTTCATATTCAGGCAATTGTTTTAATTTGTTTATTATTTCATCAAATTTTGTTTTATTGGTTATATATAGATTTTGGGTTTGTTCTAAATTTTTAATATTATCATCATATAATTGAATGTTATGTTCTTTTAATATTTCTTCTAAAGGTATTTTTTCACAACATTTTTTGTATTCATTAGTTAGTTCATATAATTCATCATCAAATTTTTCTAAAATTTCAGCTTCTCTTTCTTGATTTTTAATAATATCTTCTAAACTCATACACTCTCCTAATTCTTACAATGTGACTTAAAGTCGGTTGTAATATAAGTCACATAATTGTTATTATTATAATGTAAAATTTTTATAAAGTCAATAAATATGGAGATTTGTAATGATTAAAGAAAAAGTTGGTCAGAGAATAAAGGAACTAAGAACAAAACAAGGATTAAGTCAAGAGGAATTTGCTTTTAGATGTGAATTAGATAGAACTTACATAACTAGTTTAGAAAGAGGCAAAAGAAACATATCTTTAACTAATTTAGAAAAAATAGCTAATGCTTTTAATATAACATTGAGTGAATTTTTTGATTTTTAAACAAGGAGAAAAATATGGATAGAAATATAATAAAAAATAAAGTTATTGAAAATATAAAGAATTGTTATGATGCTGAACAATCAATTCTTGTAAATGTTGGATTACATCATTTAACTGAAGGTCAAATTCGATATGCGGCTGGAGAATTAGTAGAGCATATATTACAAAATATTTTTGACACTATAAATTCTTTTTTAAATGGTGATAAAATTATTTCAAAAGTAGGGAGTTCTGATTATTTAAAAAAAGAAATTGAATATAAAGATAAAAAATACATAAATAATACTATACAAGTTGATAGACATGTATGGTATAAAAATAAAAGAATAGCATTTATAGAAAATAAAACATATTTAGATACCTGTTATTATGATAGAGCCTTAGCTGATTTTAAAAAAATTTGTCAAGCACTTTTACAAGAAAGAAAAAATCCTCTTGAGTTCTTATTCATAGTTTTTGCCGGACAAAAAGCAGGGAAAGACAACACATTGTTAACATATGAAGCTGAATTCTGGCATGAAACTAAGCAATTAATGCACAAATCTGAAGGAATTGAGCCTAAAACGATTTATTTCCTAAAAGGTACAAGAAATTCTTCAAAACCATTATATAAAATTAAACATTTATTAGATTTGGAAAATATAAAAATATTTGTTGATATGATTTTAGATAAAATAGAATCGTTATAAAAAAAATAAATCTCATTTTGAGATTTATTTTTTTGTTTCAGTAAGTTTTTTTTAATATATATTGTTTTATTCTATTTTTAGCAGTTTCAAAATACTTTTTATCTTTTTCAAAACCTATAAATTTTCTATTTGTATTCATACAGGCAATCGCTGTTGTCGCAGAGCCCATACATGGATCTAGTACAATTTCTCCTTCGTTTGTATAAGTTTTTATTAACCATTCAAATAATGATACGGGTTTTTGTGTTGGATGGAGTTTGCCTTCACTCTCTGCCGTCACAAAATATTGAACAGAACGCGGATATCTCAAGCCGCTGTCGTTTTTAACCAAAACAGCTTTTTCTTGCTTTCCGTAAGCCATAGTATCCCTAACCGCACAACCTTTATTATATGGTTTACCCTGAACCATTTGAGGATTATAAGTACATTGTTTTCTATAAAATATAACTATATCTTCATGCGCTCTCATTGGCTGTTTTTTTGCGTTCAAATAACCTGTTGCTTTTGATTTTTCCCAAACTAAAGTGTATTTAAAATCTTTGTAATTCGTACTAATCAAATACGCTGTAAACGGCATTTGAGCAGTAGAAATTAAAGGGGCTGACTCTTTACATATTCTATAGAATTCTCTCCAAAACTTTTTGTAATCAATTATTTTGTCCCAATCATTTCTTTTATTTAATGTACCATAAGGAAAATCTGTAATTACAGCATCTACTTCGTTATTTTCTATTGATGGTAAACAGTTATTATCAAACATATCCCCATTAATTATTTTTATATTTTTATATTTGAACAATGTATCCGTTTCAATATAATTTTCAGTGGAAGCAAAAATATTGGTGTTATTAACATCAATATTTTCAATTATATTATCAATTTTCATTTGTATTATTTTTTGCATACAACACCTTTTTATATAACTTATTATATCATATGTTATAAGAAAAATCCGCTATTTTTTGAATATTTTATAAAATTTTATTAGAAGCAGGATAAGGAATGGACTCAAAATTGTTTTTTAGGGGTGAAAAATCCTTATAAAATAAGCCTTTCTGATGATTCACCCCTAAAAAGTCAAAGTTTCACTTTTGAGTCATTTCCCCTTATTAGACCAAGTGGGATACCCACTTGTCTTTTTTTGTCAAAAATATAGCAATATTATAAGAAAAATGTTATAATAATTATGGACTTTAAATAGTCCAAGTGTTTTTCGGTGTTATTCGATTTTTCGATAAGTAATTATGAGAAAAACGAATAACAATCAATGTTTTATTGATTGTAAAGATATAGATGAAAACACTGCTGTTTTTAATTTTTATTCAAATGAACTAAAATTAGGTAAAGTCAATTTAAACTCAAAGCAGATAGAGAAAATATCTTTTCTTCTTGCTCATGATTTAAAAACCTTTGCCGAAACAAATGGCAACTTTTCAAACTTATCAGCAAATGCCGTTTATACTCATTTGCAAAACAATCAATAAAACAAAAGGAGGAACTTGAAATATAGTTCTTCTTTTTTAATTGCAAGATCTTTAATTTTATGTTATAATTTAATTGAGGTTATTGCAA
>CALWKA010000004.1 GCA_944381155.1 uncultured Clostridia bacterium | reverse complement strand
AGAATTTCATCGGAAGTGAATGGGCATATGTACCGCCGCATCCAACGCAATATTTACTATCGTGAGGCAAAGGAAAAGGCTCTATATGTAAATCTTCGATATAAAAATCTGTGTCATAAAAATAAAATTGATCGATAGGAATATGAATCTGATGTTGAATTATTTCGCGAATTTCATTGTGGGCATATACTTTTGTATTGTATGTGCGGGCAAATTTTTCAATTCCTTTGATGTGGTCGCTATGCTCGTGAGTGATTAGTATTGCACTGATCGTTTCAGGTGCAATTTTAAGTTCGTTCAGGGTGTTGAAAATATAAGAGAATGGTTTACCATTATCCACTAAAATTCTAGTTTTTTCACTTTCAATATATGTACAGTTTCCGCTGCTACCACTTGCTAAATTACATATCCGCATAAGGTGATTTTATCATAAAAAGAAAAATTTAGCAATAGTTTATATAGCAAATATAATTTTATAACATTTGCTCGTGTGTCGATTGATTGATGTTTGCATACTAAAAATTTTATTTTGGATCGAGAGATTTATATTTTTTTAATAACATTTTTTATAATATATTCAAAATTTTTCTTGTTTTTAATTGAATAAGTCTGAAAATATTTTTAATTAATTTTGAAATGAAAATAGAAATTAAATTTGTTTTTGTTATAAAATCTAAATTGAATATTTTTAGCAATTATTTATATTATTTTTTTAATTAATCATTGTTCATTGATAATTAAAACTTCGTATTAATTAAAATTTTTCTTGACAAAAATGATTTCTTTATATAAAATCAAATTGATATAGCGAGGTGTGAAATGAGCAAATTAAAATTTTTCACAAGATAACAAATTGGAAAAATATTTCAAAAAACTTAAAAAATACTCAAAAAAACTTGAATTTTTAGCAAAATTTAAATAAAAATGAAAAATTTTTAAAATTTATTTATAAAACCTTTGAAATAACTTTGAATATATTTTTTGGTTAATACAATAAAAGTTTTTGAAATGCGCGTAGTTGTTATTTGTGACATATACTTATTGCAAAATTGAAAGGAGAAAAATATGTATAATAATGTAAATGATAAAAAAGAACGCGCATATTTAGTTTGCGCATATACGAATTTGGACAACAGCGAATACAGAGCAAAGGAATTGGAACTGCTTGCAAAATCTGCTTATTTGGATGTGGTGGATTGCAATGTGTTTTTGGTAAAAGAAATTAATGCTCGAACTTATATGGGTCAAGGTAAAGTGGAGCAAATACGAGATGAGGCAAAAAGTTTGGATGCGGATGTTGTGATTTTTGATTGTCCGCTTACCGGATCTCAATTGAGAAATTTGGGCGATATAATTGATATTAAAGTGATAGATAGGACGATGCTGATTTTGGACATTTTTGCGGGCAGAGCAAAGACGAACGAAGGTAAATTGCAAGTTGAACTTGCACAATTAAAATACACTCTTCCAAGATTGAGCAGTATTGATCCAGGTGAAGGGAGTGAAGATCGCGGAGTTGGTACGCGCGGAGTGGGAGAGACGAAACTTGAAATCAACCGCAGGCGAGTGAAGGAAAATATTGCGAAGTTGGAACGCGAAATAAAAGAAATTCAAAAGAATAGACAGACCACTAGAAAACAGCGTTTGACTAGGATGCGAAGCGTGGCGCTGGTGGGATACACTAATGCGGGGAAATCAACCCTTATGAATGCAATCACAAAAGCAGGCACATACGCAGATGACAGACTCTTTGCGACGCTTGATGTGCTGTCAAAAAAAGTTTGGGATAATGGAATGGAATATGTGCTAATTGATACCGTTGGATTTGTGAGCAATCTTCCGCACGAATTGGTGTATGCTTTTTCCGCCACCCTAGAAGAAACGATAGATGCAAATGTATTGATATTGGTGGTGGATGCTAGCGATCCGAATAAATATGATCAAATTGAAGTGGTAGAAAAAGAGTTAAAGCGAGTGGGCACAGATAGCAACAAGGTGATTTTAGTTTACAACAAGATTGACAAACTAAATGACGGCGAGATTTCAAAATTGAGATCATATCCGTATGACACTTGTTATGTGGGCGCGAAGAGTGGGAAAAATATTGTTCAACTAAAACAAATGATAAGACAAAAACTTGAATCATTTTCTTAATATATTGATTCAATCAAGCAATATAATAAAATAATAAACTAAATTGCAAATGATCAGTATCAGTATATGTTTTAGATATTTTATTATATATAACTGATATTTGAAATAATGGCTTCGTTTGAATCGGTGACGAACGAAAATTCTATTTCGTCCTAGTATGCTTTTCAAATTGGAATTTTGAATTTGCTGGAACATTTTTTCCTATCGTCAAATAGTATGTATTATACAAAGGAAGTTTTTAGGTACCAAAGACAAAGACTTTTGTAGTACATATTAGAAATTTTTAAAATACGATAGGAGGAATTATGTTTAATAAATTCTTTGCTGGCGGAACTGACTGTTGCAACGATTGTGGCAACAATTCAGGATGTGGCTGTAATGATTGCACTTGGATTATTATCTTGATATTGATCTTATGCAATTGTGGTTGTAAAGTTGATCCTTGCCTACTTATAATAATTTTGCTAATTTTATGTGGCTGTGGTGGCGGAAAGAAAGATAACTGCGGTTGCTAAAAGGTTTTAAGAAATCGCCAAGTCGATTAATGATGAAATAATTTAACTGCAACTCAAAAGAAAAAAGTCAAATCAAATGAGATATTGTATAATCATTTTTTGATATCAAATAAAATAGAAGTGGTTTAATCAAAATGGACATATATTCATTTAGACAGAAAGATATAAAATAAAATTCTATAATAATTATATAGTGTAAAATAATATAGAAATTTATATGAATTTAAAAATGTATCCGCAATCTGAATGGGTGTACGCCCATTTTTTATTGAAAGCACAATCTTTATGAAAGAAAAGATACAAAAATGAATATAGTCAATTTTTGCGACATCTCAACTCATCTAAAAAACCTTCAAACGCAATCAAGCAATCGCTTAATCACTTAAAATTTTAGGATAAATTTTTAAAAATGGCTGACATACAAAATTTTTAAAATATAATATAAGAAATTCAACCAACCCCAAAAGGCGAATTATTAAGCGGTAACGCTACACGGGTTGAATTTTTTTATTTATATTTTTTGTTTATATTTTTTATTTGTTTTCTAGTTTTATTAGAAAATCTAAAATTATTTAATCTTATTATATATTTTATTAAAAAATTCGTGAAGTTAAGACAAAACTACACGATTATAATTAAGGTATGAGAAAAGTTGGGTGAGTGCAGTTTCATTTTTATGACACAAAGAATGGCATTCAGTTATAAAATAACAAAATTATAAAAATATTTGTTAAATTCTATTGACATTAATTGTGGATTATGCTATGATTGACTAGATTGAACGATTGTCCCTAGTAGAAAATGTATTTTATATATGATATAGTTATTAATATGTAATTTACTTATATAAATATAGGGAAAACATCTGAATAAGGAGTTAATGAATGAATTCAAACACACTCAACATCAAAAAAATTAAAAATGGTAAGGCGGAAAGATACAGTTTTGCCAAGAAAGATGTCCCATACACGATGCCAAACCTACTCAACATTCAAATTGAATCGTATAAAAAGTTTTTAGAAGAAGACATTGGAGAGGTTTTGAACGAATTTAATCCTATCATAGACTACTCGAACAGAGCCGAGTTGTCTTTTTTGGGTTATACAGTGGACAAAACACCAAAATTTTCGTGGGCAGAATGCAAGCGCAGGCAGACTAGTTACACCGTTCCGCTCAAAGTGAATGTTCGTCTTTTGGTGAAAGAAACTGGTCAAATTATGGATCAGGAAGTCTTTTTGGGCGATATTCCATATATGTCTAATGATGGTGGATTTATTTGCAACGGCGTTGAACGTGTTGTTTTGAATCAACTCATCAAATCTCCTGGCGTGGTGTTCACAGGGGAATTGAACAAGTATGGTCGTATGGACTATTTTGGTTCTATTCAACCAAGTCACGGTATGTGGATACAGACTGAACAGGTGACAGGTGATTCACTCCGCGTGATTGTGGAAAGAAAATTCAAAATGAGTTTGGGCGTTTTGCTCAAATGTTTTGGATATACCAACGAAGAATTGTTGGAAATTTTTGCGCATCATCCATTCATTGTCAACACTTTGGACAAAGAGCAACAAATCACTCAAGAAGATGCTTTGATTGAATTTGGTAGAAGGACGCGTCCAGGCGAAATCCCTAACCCTGAAAACACTTTGTCATATATAAATGACAGATTCTTTAACATCCAACAATACAATTTGGAAAAGGTTGGGCGTTTTAAATTGAATAAAAAGTTGTCGCTAGCAAATCGTATTGCAAATCAAGTGGCAGCAGAAGATATAAAGTTGGGCAAAAAATTGTTTGTTTCAAAGGGTGAAATAATCTCTATTGAACAGGCTAATGCCATTCAAAATGCAGGAATTAATAGTGCAGATGTTTTGGTGGATGAGAAAGTGGTGCATGTGGTAGGCAACAAACGCGTGGACTTGTTTGCCTATGCTAAACTCAATCCTGAAGAATTTGGCATCACCGAACTAGTTTATTTGCCTTTGCTTCAACAGATAATGAAAGAGAATAAAGATGACGAAAATGCACTTCGCGCTACAATCAAGGCAAATGCTAGGAAACTTGAAGATTATCAAGTGACATTGGACGATATTCTTGCCACAGTTAGTTATCATTTGAATTTGATAGACGGCTTGGGCGAGACGGATGAAATTGATAACTTGTCTATGCGTAGAGTGGCTACCAGCGGTGAATTGTTAAAGAATCAATTCCGTAGCGGTATGGTAAAACTTCAAACACAAGTGAGAGAAGCGTTGCAAAGTCGTGATTTGACAGATGTGACACCTAGTCAGATAGTCAATGCTAGACAGATAAATAAAATCTTCAAAGAATTTATGGCGACTAACCAGTTGAGCGCGTTGATGGATCAAACTAATCCAGCCGCTAGTTTGAGAAACAAGAGGCGTTTGTCATCATTTGGTAAGGGTGGTGTCAAGAAAGAGCGTGCAACAGTGGAAGTTCGTGATATCAACCCATCTCACTATGGGCGTATATGTGTGGTTGAGACCCCAGAAGGACAACCTATCGGACTTATGACCTCACTTGCCGCTTATGCGCGCGTAAATAGATATGGATTTATTGAAACACCTTATAGAAAGGTGGATCCAAACACACACAAATTGACTGATGAAATCGTGTTCTTGATGGCAGATGAAGAACGCGGTCACTATATCGCACAGGCAACAGTTGATGTGGATGATAAAAATATTCTTCAATCAGGATATATTGATTGTAGGCACAATGGTCAGACTGCGCGAGTAGATTCCAATATGATTGATTTGGTGGACTTGTCACCAAGACAATTACTGTCTGTCGGTGCAGACTTGATTCCATTCGTTGAACACTGCGCGGCGAACCGTGCATTGATGGGATGTAATATGCAATGTCAGTCCGTTCCATTAATTAGATCTGAAAGCCCTATTGTGGGTACAGGTATTGAGCATAAAATTGCAGTTGACTCGGGCGCACTCATAATGGCAGAGCAAGACGGCGTTTGTAAATATGTTTCAAGTGACTATATCACTATGGAATATGATGACGGCTCAATCGTAAATCACAAATTGCGTAAGTTTGAACGCACGAACGAAAAAGCTTGTTTCAATCAAAAACCTATTGTGAAAAAGGGCGAAAGAGTGAAAAAGGGTGATGTGCTAGTAGATGGTGCATCCACTGAAAATGGTGAGTTGGCGCTAGGCAAGAACTTGACAGTAGCGTTTATGAACTGGGAAGGATACAACTTCGAGGATGCTATATTGGTGAACGAAAGAATCGTGCGCGATGATGTGTTTACTTCTATTAGTATTCAACAAGTGCGTACCGAAGCGCGCACTACCAAACTAGGCGATGAAGAAATCACTCGTGATATAGCCGGCGTGGGCGAAGACGCATTGAAGAACCTTGACGAAAATGGTATTGTTCGAATTGGTACCGAAGTTAAGGTGGGAGATATATTGGTAGGAAAGGTCACTCCTAAAGGAGAAACCGATCTTACCCCTGAAGAAAGACTATTAAAAGCAATCTTTGGTGAAAAGACGAAAGAAGTTAAAAACACTTCTTTGAAAGTAAAACACGGCGAAGAAGGTGTGGTCGTGGGCGTAGAGATCCTGTCTAGGAAGAACAAAGACGAACTAGATGCAGGCGTGAATGTAATGGTAAAAGTTTACATTGCACAAAAACGAATTTTGCAAGTCGGAGATAAACTTGCAGGTCGTTATGGTAACAAAGGCGTTATATCAGTAGTCCTTCCAGAATCAGATATGCCATATATGCCAAATGGCGAAACGGTGGACATCGTGTTGAATCCATTGGGAATACCATCTCGTATGAATTTAGGACAGTTGCTTGAAATGCATCTAGGGCTTGCTGCTAAATCGCTAGATTGGAAAGTTGCTAGCCCTGCGTTTGACGGAGCAAAAGAAGAAGATATTAGAGAATTGTTGCGTGCAAACAATCTTCCAGAAGATGGAAAGATGCAATTGTATGACGGAAGGACAGGACTTCCATTTGAAAATAAAACGACAGTGGGCGTGATGTATATGTTGAAACTTATCCATATGGTAGATGATAAAATTCACGCGCGTGGAATTGGAACATACGCACTTATCACTCAGCAACCTCTTGGCGGTCGTGGTCAACTAGGTGGTCAAAGGTTCGGTGAAATGGAAGTGTGGGCGCTCGAAGCGTATGGAGCATCACGACTTCTTCAAGAAATGCTCACTATCAAATCGGATGATGTGGAAGGAAGAATCAAGACTTATGAAGCGATCGTGAAAGGTGAACCTATTCCAGAACCTGGTATGCCAGAGTCGTTCAAAGTTTTGGTTAAGGAAATGCAAGGATTATGCCTAGATGTGAAGATATTGACGGCAGACAATCACGAACTTTCAATCAATGAAGTCAGCGAAGAAGGCGATGAAGTCAGTGCAATCGAACCTGTCAACAAGCAAGCGCTTGAAGATGTCACAGTTGAATTTGATGATATTCAAAAGAATTATGAGTGTGATATCAATAGTAGCACATTTGATGAGTCTGCATTGTTTGACGATTTGGATGATTCGGATGAATAAAATTTAAGGTTGGACTTCATTATAGAATTTAACCTTATGAAAGTGAACAAATTGAGAGAAATATATTCGAGAAGTTTACTTAATTGAAATATACAATTTTAGGAGAAATAAAATGTTTGAATTAAACAATTTTGACTCAATTCGTGTAGGAATCGCTTCTCCCGAAACGATCAGAAGTTGGTCAAGGGGAGAGGTGACAAAACCCGAAACAATCAATTATCGTACACAAAAGCCCGAAAAGGACGGATTGTTTTGCGAGCGTATTTTTGGACCTAAAAAAGATTGGGAATGTCATTGCGGAAAATACAAGAGAGTGAGATACAAAGGTGTTGTCTGCGACAAGTGCGGTGTGGAAGTCACTCGTAGCAAGGTTAGACGCGAACGAATGGGACATATTGAACTCGCTACTCCTGTAAGCCATATTTGGTTTTTCAAAGCGGTGCCATCTCGTATAGGCATTATTCTTGATATGTCTCCAAAGCAATTGGATGAAGTGTTATACTATGTCAGCTATGTTGTGCTTGATCCGAAGAATACAGAGTTTACTTACAAACAGATTATCAGAGATAGAGAATATCGTGAAGCTCTTGAAAAATACGGACCTAACGGATTTAGAGCTGGTATGGGAGCAGAGGCAATCAAAGAGCTTTTGAACAATATAGACTTGGAAAAAGAGCGCGATGAATTGACTGAAATTATGCGCACGAGCAAAGGTCAAAAGAAATTGAAGGCTACCAAGCGTCTTGAAATTGTGGAAGCCTTCATCAAGAGCGGAAACAAGCCTAGTTGGATGATACTAGATGTGATTCCAGTCATCCCACCAGATTTGCGTCCACTTGTTCAAATTGATGGCGGAAAGTTTGCGGCATCAGATTTGAATGATTTGTATCGTAGAGTAATAAATAGAAATAACAGATTGAAGAAATTGATCGAATTGGGCGCACCAGAGATCATTATTAGAAATGAAAAAAGAATGTTGCAAGAAGCGGTTGACGCCCTATTTGATAACGGAAAACGCGGTAGAGCAGTGCAAGGAAGCAGACAGCGTGACTTAAAATCTCTCACTGCATCTTTAAAGGGTAAACACGGCCGTTTCCGTCAAAACTTGCTAGGAAAGCGTGTCGATTATTCTGGGCGTAGCGTTATCGTGGTTGGTCCTGAATTGAAAATATATCAATGCGGACTTCCAAAATCAATGGCTTTGGAGTTGTTTAGACCATTTATAATAAAGCGTTTGCTTGAACTTAATGCAACCAACAATCTAAAGAAAGCTACTCGTATGATCGATCAGGAGCGTCCTGTTGTGTTTGATATATTGGCAGAAGTTGTGCAAGGGCATCCTGTGCTTTTGAACCGTGCACCTACTTTGCACAAATTGAGCGTGCAGGCGTTTGAACCAATACTAGTAGAAGGAAAGGCTATCAGATTGCCACCTTTGGCGTGCGGTGGATTCAACGCGGACTTCGATGGTGACCAGATGAGTATCCATGTACCTTTGTCTGTAGAGGCAAGGACAGAAGCTAGAATGTTGTTGCTTGCTTCAAACAATGTATTGAAGCCAAGTGACGGCAGTCCAAATATGGTACCTAGCCAAGATATGATATTGGGAAATTATTATATCACTGCAATTCGCGATGGCGCAAAAGGTGAAGGAATGACCTTTGGTAGCGAAGATGAGGCAATGTTGGCGTATGAAAACGGCGAGTTGAGCTTGCAAGCAAAAATCAATCTTCGTAGGACGGTTGAATTTGAAGGAAAGCAATATACCGGCAGAATTGAAACAACTTTAGGAAGAATCATCTTCAATAGCGTCATTCCACAAGATTTAGGATTCGTGGATAGGACGAAGAAAGAAAATATTTTCCATTATGAAATTGAAAAAGAGTTCAAAAAGGGAGATTATTCAAGCCTTATTGAAACTTGCTATAGAAAGCACGGCACCAATCCTACTGTTACAATGATAGATGATATCAAAAATATGGGATTCAAATATTCAACTCTTGCTAGTATATCATTCTCAATATTTGATATTCTTGAAGCAAAAGAGAAAGATCAAATGATTGAAGAAGCAGACAAAGTTGTAAAACAAAACGATGCTATGTATATGCAAGGTTTCATCAGTTATAATGATAAAAAATCAAAAAATATTGCAATTTGGGAAGAAACTGCAAACAAGGTTATGAAAGTAACCAGCAACGAATTTGATAAATTCAATCCATTGAAAGTGATCATTACATCAAAGGCGCGTGGTGGCGAAGACTCTTTGAAACAATTGAGCGGTATGTTGGGTAATATGGCGTCCGCGAGCGGTGGAGATAGTGATGTGCCTGTTAAGTCAAATTTCAGACGCGGTTTGAGTTCGCTTGAATATTATAGCGCGGCGCGTGGTAGTCGTAAACAATTGATGGATACCGCATTGAAGACAGCCGATTCAGGTTATTTGACGAGAAGACTTGTGGATATTGCTCAAGATACTACAGTCACAGAAGAAGATTGCTTTGCTAATCTTGGCGAACCTGTGAAAGGTATTGAAGTGACAGCAATCATTAGCAATGGTGCAGAAGTTGAATCTTTGTTCAATCGTATTGTTGGTAGATTTACTTCAGCGCCTGTGATCCATCCTAAAACTAAAAAGGAAATTTGTGGCGAGGATGTGTTCATCACTAATGAACTTGCTCAAACTATTGTTGATGCCGGCATTCAAAAAGTTCAAATCAGAAGTTTGCTCACTTGTAAAGCAAAATCAGGCGTGTGTGCTAAATGTTATGGTAGAGATATGTCTACTAATGATATCGTCCATGTTGGTGAAGCAGTCGGAGTTATCGCCGCTCAATCAATCGGTGAACCTGGTACACAGTTGGTGCTTCGTACCTTCCATAGCGGTGGTACTGCATCCGCTGATATAACCACTGGTCTTCCTAGGGTGGAAGAAATTTTCGAAGCCCGCAATCCAAAAGGTGCGGCAGTAATATGTGACATTGGCGGTAAAGTCAGCATCAATCAAGTGGATAAGCGTTATGAAGTGGTTATCAAAGGAAGCACTATTGATGAAAGTTATCTATTGCCATTTGGTTCAGTTTTGAAAGTGAAAAATGGCGATGTGGTCACTCCGGGTACAGCGCTCACTGAAGGACCTTTGAATCCAAAAGATGTGTTGCGTACGCGTGGTGTGAAAGCAGTTCAGGAATATTTGTTGAACGAAGTGCTTGAAGTCTATAAATCTCAATCTGTTTCTATCAATGCTAAACACCTTGAAGTCATCATCAAACAGATGCTTAGAAAAGTTAAGATTGAAAATTCAGGAGATACAGACTTGTTGCCTGGCGATATAGTTGATATAAAGGTGTTCGAAGAAGCTAAATTGAAAACATTGCAAGAAGGCGGAATTCCTGCCACAGCAAAACGCGAATTGCAAGGTATCACAAAAGCATCTTTGACGACAGAAAGTTTCTTGTCCGCTGCTTCGTTCCAGGAATCAAGCAATGTGTTGACAGAAGCTGCATTGAAGGGCAAAGTTGACCACCTTGTAGGCTTGAAAGAAAATATCTTGATTGGTAAGATGATTCCAGCAGGAACAGGCGCTCCAATCTATAGAAATCTTCTTCCAAAGCAAATCAAGGAAGACAATTCATCTCTTTCTAGTCAAGATGTGGATATCAAATTTAGCGATATTGAAGACTAATATTAATACTGAAATCTCACAAATAAAATCAACAATTTTGTGAGATTTTTTTTATTTTAATTTTGTAGTGATTAATTTTAGAGTTAGAAATTAAAAGATAATAAATATATTAAAATTATTAAAAAAAATATTGACATTATATTAAAAAAAATTTATAATAACAAATTAAAATTCGTAAAAATCCTCTATTTTATAGTATTTTATTTAATTTTATTATTTATTAAAAATTTTTATAAAACTATTTACAAATAAAAAATTTTGTGGTATTATGTAGTCATAAATTAGGAGGAATTATGAAAACACAGACTTTAATTAGTAAAAAATCGTCCTCAAAAAAGAATAATAATGTATCCAAAAAAACTCCAAAAACTCCTGTAAAAGTGCTCATTGCTGGTAGACTTGCATTTATTCGTGCCAGGTTGGAAAAATTGAGAAAAATGAAGGCTACCGCGGTGGTGAACAATGGGAATACCAATTCTCCTACCACTTTAGAAGTAGGTAGAGAAATATTCAATGAAAATGTGAATAGACAAGCTTTTTTAATGGGAAGTCAAGTTTCAGGAAGTACGATTGACCATAAAAAAATTGAAGATTATATTAAATCATTAGAAAGCGAAGAAAGAAAATTGGAAAACGATATGACGCATAATGAAGAAGAAATTTTATTAAGCGGAGTGTAATTCAAACTTTTAATTAATGAAATTTTCAAATAAAACTTTCAAATTAAAAATTATAAATATTCGAATTATATAAATATTGCTGTTATAATTATAGTTAAAGTAGTTAGATAGTAATATATTTGTTTTTATCACTAAACTCCTTTTAGGAGTTTTTTTTGATGAAATTTTTATATTTATTAAAACATTTTATTTTACATATCATTTTTTTTGTGGTATAATTGTTTACAAGCAGAGAGGGTGATTATGAAAGAATTAGTTTATCCAGCAGTTTTATATAAGGATGATGAAAAGGGTTCCAACACTGGTTGGTATACTATTCATATTAAGGAATTGGATATTGTCAAAGAAGGTGAAACCGTTGTTGACGCATATATCAAGGCGAAAGAAGATTTGTGCGCTATGGTAGACTGTGCAATTAAATTCAATTGCGAATTAGAAGCACCACGCGATTTTGAAGAAGTCTACAAGGCGAACAAGAAAAACATAGTTTTGTTGGTAGATGCACTTGCATAAGGTGAGCGTATGACTAAAGTTAACAAATTGAACTGGGCGCAGTTAGACTTTTTGATAAACAATTTTTATGAGATTGTAGAATACAAGCGCGGTCGAGGCATATACGGGGATAGAGTTGTATTGAAACGCCCTAGACGCGCAGAAGCTATTTTCAATGAAGCAGATAGATTGTATTCATTCTATTATATGGATGCAAACGCAGTGAAAGAATTGCCACGCACCATTCAAGAAAAAATCAAAATAATTACGCGATTCACGACCAGCCCTGAAGATATGAATGTCTTATGCGATTTTGACAAATCGAATGGGGTAGAACCCAGCGAATGGGCGGTGGAAACAAAGAGATTGTTGATAGATTCAAATAATTTGAATTTTGAAGAATTGAACAATATTTTGTTGGACAGATATAAAATGTTGAATAGTGATTTTATTAGCAAACTGAACAAGCATAGGGAAAAACAATATTTTTTAGCTAGCAGTGATGAGTTTAATTTTATCACAAAAAGTTATGCAAATCAGCAGATTAGTCGATTATAGTTAAGGATAAAAACGCAATTTGCGTTTTTATTTTTATTAATTTTAACATCAATAATTTTAATATAATTGCTAGCAAATAACTCTAATTAAAATTGTATTTCAGTTTTATTTTTTTTCAAAAATCATTATGAATTGAACTTCAATTTTACATCATAAATAATGCAAACATTGATAGAATTTCAGAAAATAAAAATTTTTCAATTTCATATTTTTCATTTTATTTCATTATTCGACAGAACAAGTCTTTTTTCTTGCAATAAAAAATGTTTAAAATATTAAACTAATTATGTAAATCTTATTAAATATTAGTTATTTTGATTGACAAATTTCTCTATATTTATTAAAATTAATTAGACGAAAATTAAGGAGACAGTAATGAAACAGTTAAAAAAATACTTTAAACTTACATTTTGTTTTTTAGCTTTTGCAGTAATGAGTATTGTTTTTGCTTTCAGCCCAGTATTGACCACTTATGCGGCTGAAATGTCTTATACATTTGAAACTTATAATGCAGCTATTAATTCAATCAAAATGCCTAAGAGCACAGTGGATGTGTCCAAGGGCGAAAAGGTGGAAATTCCGCTTTTAGATACCGCTTTGTCTGGCGGTAAGACTTCTGGTTTGTTTGCAGATACCGCAACCAATTATACCATTAGAGTAGTTGATCCTTCTGGCAAATCTTATGACTATGTCGTGGGCGGAAGCAATAACGACACAGAATATTTTGACGAAACGAAAATCTCTGGTACTAGTGGTTATTTAGGAATCAATGCGCTCAACAACGGGCAATATGATATCCTTTATATCATTACAAGTGGTGGCAAGACTTATTATTCAAACACTTACAAAGTTACAGTCAAAAATATCTCTTATGAATTAGATTTTGTAGATGCAGAAACTGGTTTGAAAGATCTAGTTCCTCTTTCTATGCGTACTAGCAATGAAGCGTTTGAAGTGCCGGTTGCCAATGTTAAGGTTGCAGATAGCGACAATGACGAATCTGTTACAACCGTTATCCCTAATGTGACAGTAAATGGTGCGCCTCAAGAATGGTCAAGCAGTGATTATATTTACGAATCTGAAGGTAAATATTATATCACTCCTAGCGAGAGCGGTACTATCACTTTGGAATACACATACAAGCAAGGTAGCAATCCACCTACCGTGACATATACAATCAATGTGTCTGACGATTTCGAAGTGCCTACTAGCGACGACATCACTATCACCACTCCTTCAATGCCTAGCGTTGAATTGGGTGACAAAGGCGTGACTTTGCCAAAACTTACAGTTAGTTATGAAGACAATTCAAATGTAGATCACAATGTTACTTCTATCACTATCACAAAGAGAAACAATGAAAATATCACACAAACTTTGACAAACAACACCTTTGAATTTAATTTCACAAAAGAAGACTTCAATGCTGATAGTTATGCTGATATGGTTGGCGATTATAGAGTGACATACAACATAGTTGACGCCTATGGCAATACGAAATCAATTAGCGTAGTAATAAGAAATGTTACAGACAACACTCGTCCTAGCGTGTATATGGCATACGATTATGAGATAGACGAATTGACCGAAAATCCTGTTCAAGTTGAGAATGATGACGGCGAATTAGTGGACGATGTCAACACAAATTATGCAGTTGATTTGAAAACTAGATATGGATACAGCGAATTGAGGCTCCCAGCAATCTATGCTACAGATAAAGTGACCGAATATAAAGATTTTACATTCATCCGTTATATTCAAAACACGAGCACTCACGAAATGTTTTATATAGACAATAAGAAGATGGTTGATGGAGTATTAACCGATGTAAACGAAGGCGATCAGGGTTACAACTATTCAGGAGATGATAATATTGGAGATCCTAGCAAGGCTGTTGAATTCAAATTCTCTCAAGATGATTCAAACATTTCTGACTATGCTGGTGAATACACCGTTGGTTATTATGTATTAGCAAATACAATTTCAAAACAAGAAAGTTATGTTTATAGAACGGGCACAACTAGATACACAATCACAGTATTGTCACGACCTACAGTGGCAGATGCTACAGCAGCAGAAGGCGAGGATAAGGAAAATAGTTCAACTCCTACTATCCAAATTAATAATGTAAAGAACAATGCTACAATTTCTTCTGATGATAATATCAATGTTAATATTACTTCTAGTGATGAAATTGATACGCGTTTAAAGAATGCAGTTTTCTATTATTATTCTGAAAGTTCAGAAAATGATTTGAATACTGACATTTTGAATGCTATTAGAACGGTTACTAGCAATCCAGATTCAGAAGTTTCAAAGAATCTTTGCAATGTGCTAGATTCAAAAGAATTTATTGAAGAAATGCAAAAATTGTATAGCGGATTTGGTATAGCTACAATGGATGCAGACAATGAAAATAGTTTTGATATCAAATTGGAAAACTATAATTCAGAGACTAATGGCAATGTGTTGAATTTAGTTGCTATTGCGCTCAATGACGAGGGTAACATTGCTACTGCTACTCGCGTGTTGAATATCAAAATTACTGACGAAACTAATGCACCTGAATATAGCATAATTAACGCAGGCGATTTTAGTACGAATAGCACAGATATTTTGCAAACATTAGAATTTGACCAAGTTGAAACAGTTACTCTTCCTACAGTTCAATTTACAGACGAAGAAGATAAATATCTTGCTTTGAATGTAAATTATTATATTGGCACTCCAGATAGTGTTGGCACAGGTTTGCAGTTCCTATCTCCAAACGGAAAGCAAATGAGCGATGATACTATCACGGGTGGCACTATTACTACTAGCAAAGTTGGCACATATTATGTTGTTTATACCGCTACAGACGATGCGGGCAATATGACGACTGTGTATTTCTCATTTGTTGTCAATGATTCGTCTGATCCTTATATGTCTGTCAATGCGGAAGGTACAAATGTAGATGGTTCAGAAGTTAGCATCAGTGGAAACACTATCACTGCCGAAGTTGGCGCCACTATATCATTTGACCCTAGTTTGTTCTCATCCAGCGGAGATGATATCACAAATGATGCTCAAACTATATTTGACACACCTACTGTTGATACAGGTAGTCAAAGTTTAAGTTATGAAAAAACGGGTAACTATATGGAATACCGCTTCAATAGTGAAGGTAATTATACTATCACATTCACAGCAAGATATACTGAAGATGGTACGCCAATAGAACGCGTATACAATGTTAATATCACTATGCCAGAATTAGATTGGGATTTTGATATTGATGTTCCTGAATATGCAAAACAAAATGAAACAATTATATTGCCAGATTGGACTGCTAGTCAGGGCAATTTGAAGGCAGAAGTTACAGTGTCTGTCAAAGATCCAGACGGACTAGTTCCAGAAGCAGGCAATGCTGTCAAGACTCAAAATGGAGATGCTATGGTATGGACATTCAAGACGAATGAAAATACTCGCGGAACATATAAAGTAACTTATACAGCAAAGACAGATTATGGCACGATTTCTGAAACATTCAATATTAAAGTAGGGGATAATGTTGCTCCAACCTTCAGTATGAATTATGAAAATGAGTTGTCACAAGAAATCGTATACGACGGAACGAATCAAATTGAATACAATATCAATCTAGACAAGAGCGATAGAACATTAGTAATCGAAGTTATTAGCAACGGAAACAGAATTTATTCTTATGATACAGGTTTGGTAATCAAAGATAAAAATGATAGCGGTACCGAATCTACTATCACGAATTGGAACTCTTTGACTGTAGAATTAACTAGCGATTCAAACATTGTATCAGACGGCGAAGAAGATGGACAATATATCATATCTGGTACAGGAAAATGTAAATTGACTTTGACGATTGAAGATAACTATGACAATGTAGGCACAAAGACTATTGAATTTAATGTAGTCAGTGAAACACAACCAGAAGAAGAAAATGATTCATATTTAGGAATTATTTTGATCATAGTATCTCTAGTAATTCTTGCAGGTGTAATTCTATTCTTCACATTCACAGGTAAAAAGGGTGGAAGTTCAAAGAATAAATCAAGCAAAAAAGATTCAGCAGAAAAATCTTCAAAATCAACTAAATCTTCAAAGAACGCAGACGAAAAAGTAGCAGCGAGTGAAGAAAAAGACGACGAAATTGTCATAGAAGATTCTGAAGATAAGAAGTCTAATGAATCATCAGACGACGAAACTAATAAAGATGCTGAATAATATGAAAAAATCTCTTAAGCAATTAAGAGATTTTTTTATTTAGTTTATTATCATTTTCACATTTATGATAGCAGTAGTATGCTTTTCAGTCTTTATGATCAACAGTTTATTGTTTAAATATAATTTTATGTTTTGGTGTTTTAATTTATATATTATTTTCGCAGTTTTCTTTTTAGTTTTGCAATCTCTTCTCGGAGTGTGATAGCTGTTTCAAAATCAAGTTGAGATGCAGCAGTGTTCATCATTCCTTTCAATTGTTCGATTTTTTTAGAAATGTCAGTTTTAGACATCTGTTCTTCATCTTTGTCCATTCTAATTTTTAATGTGTCTACTATATCCTTTTTGATAGTCATAGGCTTGACATTGTGCTCTATATTGTATTTCATCTGCTTTTCACGGCGTCTGTTCGTTTCATCTATTGCTTGTCGCATACTATCCGTGATTCTATCTGCGTACATTATCACTTTACTTTCACTATTGCGCGCTGCTCGACCTACAATCTGAATAAGCGAAGTGGCGCTACGCAAAAATCCTTCTTTGTCCGTATCTAGAATTGCCACCAAACTAACTTCGGGTAGATCAAGACCTTCACGAAGCAGGTTGATACCTATCAAAACATCGAATTCGTCCGCACGCAACTCATTGATAATTTTCACGCGTTCCAAAGTATCAATATCACTATGCAGATATTTGACTCTTATACCATTTTCCCCAAAATATGATGATAAATCTTCTGCCATCTTTTTTGTAAGTGTTGTGACCAATATTTTGCCTTTTTTGGCGATGTTTTTCTTGATTTCGTCCGCCAGATCATCAACTTGTCCAAGGCTCGGGCGCACTTCAATTTCGGGATCTAATAGATATGTAGGACGGATGACTTGTTCCACCACCTGACCTGCTAGAGAAAGTTCATATTCATTAGGAGTGGCAGAAACATATATTGTCTGACCAATTCGTGAATTGAATTCGTCAAAATTTAGTGGGCGGTTGTCAAAAGCACTAGGCAAACGAAAACCATAATCTACTAGACTTGTTTTTCTTGCTCTATCTCCATTGTACATACCGCGCACTTGTGGCAGGGTAATATGACTTTCGTCCACAAATAGTAAAAATCCATTAGGAAAATAATCTAATAATGTATATGGCGGTTCACCCGGTTTCCTGCCGTCAAAATATCTCGAATAATTTTCGATGCCAGAGCAATAACCCATTTCTTGCATCATTTCAATATCATAGTTTGTGCGTTCGCGAATGCGTTGCGCTTCTATATATTTTCCTTCTTTGGTAAAATATTCTTCGCGTTCTTTTGCGTCCAATTTTATTTGTTCAAGCGCATTGTTTAGGCGTTCACTTCCTACAGCGTAGTGGCTAGCAGGGAAAATAGATGCGTGCTTTAATTTGTCTATAACCTTACCTGTGACTGCTTCAAATTCGCTAATTTGTTCAATTTCATCATCAAAAAATTCAACCCTAATTGCGCGTTCACTGCTGTCAGCGGGGAAGATATCCACCACATCGCCACGCGCGCGGAAGGTAGAACGAGTAAAATCTATGTCATTTCGCGTGTATTGAATGCTAATTAGTCTAGATATCAATTCTTCTCTGGTCATCTTGTCGCCAGCACGCAACGAAATGTGCAAATCATAATATTCTTTCGGCGCACCCAACCCATAGATACAGGAGACGGAAGCGACTACGATTGTGTCCGACCTTTCAAGCAGACTGCTTGTGGCGCTGTGGCGCAATTTGTCTATCTCGTCATTGACGCTCATATCTTTTTCAATATATGTATCACTAGAAACGATATACGCTTCTGGCTGATAATAGTCGTAGTAAGACACAAAAAATTCAACTCTATTATTAGGGAAAAATTCTCTAAACTCGTTGCAAAGTTGAGCCGCAAGAGTCTTGTTGTGAGCAAGCACAAGGGTAGGGCGATTGACTTGTGCTATAACATTTGCCATAGTAAATGTCTTTCCGCTACCTGTGACGCCCTTCAAAACTTGGGCTTGCAGTCCGTCGTTTATTCCTTCAACTAGAGATTGAATTGCTTCAGGCTGATCACCTGTTGGCTTATATTTTGATACTAATTCAAAATTTCGATATTCCATAATCGTCCTAGAACATAAATCGTATAAACACACCTATCAATGCGCTTATCACTGCCAGTATGCAAGTGCGCCCGAGCAATAATAGGAGATTGCGTTTGTTGTTTGTGAGTTCGCGATGGAATCCCTCTCCCTTTATCTTGAGAGAAACACAAAATACAGGGCTACCTTTTTTGTCCGATTTGAAAAGTTCAATGTAGTTGTCATAACTTAAATTTGTCATTATTTTTTCCAATTCGTCAGGATAAATGACATATCTATCTGCTGCAAATGAAATAATTTCGCGCGGAGAAATAAGGCAAGATTTTTTGCCTTGACATTTTTGATAAACATATTCCATTACATATTTTTCTTTGAATGTTAACATTTTTGATTCCCTTGTTTATAATGTTAATAAGAAGAAAATAATCAATGCCAGTATTGTGCCAACAAATGAGGCAACAGCCACAAACAAATATGGCAAAAATTTATTTTGTTTAGTGGTATGAGATTTAGTTTTTCCGTCAGTTTGCTCCAAATAGATATTGCCTTTTGGAGTGATTGAATAACAATAAGTATTGTCTTCGCTGAATTTGACATTGATATATTCTTGTTTTTCCAAAAAACTGATTATATCTTTCAAACTGTCATTATCATATTGTGCCTTTTGAGCAAGAATAGACATAATTTCATCTGTAGTGACCACTTTGTACGCACTACCTAATGCCAACTTATTCATTGCTTTTAATACGGATATTGATTTTTTGTCTAACATATCACCCTTTATTATAACATTTATAATTATCTTTTGCAATCTTTTCTAAATTATTTATTTAACGATTTATATAATTCTAATTGTTTTTTTATAAAATTAAACGCCGTTTCGTATGGTTGATCACTAGTTAGATCAATTCCAATTTCTTTCAAAACTTCGACAGCAGGTCTGTTTGTGCCATTTTTTAAAAAGTTGATATAAGATTTGTAAAAATTGCTATCAGACAATATTTTGTCCACTATTGCAATGGCTGTAACTAATCCAGTGGCATAAGTGAACACATAGTAAGGCGAGTAGAAATGCGGTACACACATCCATTCGTACTGCAATTTTTCAGGAATAATCAAAGATTTTCCATAGAATTTTTTATTTAGATTTAGATAACAATTGTTTAGATCTTCATAAGTTATAGGCTCATTGTTTTCAATTTTTTGATGAGCGTACAATTCAAATTCTGTGAAAATAATCTGTCTAAAAATAGTGCTCCTAACATCATCTAGGAAATGGTGAAGATAATACGACCTATCCTTGCCTTTTGAATGATTCAACATATATTGATTCAACAATATTTCGTTCGTTGTGCTTGCAATTTCAGCTGCAAAGATAGTGATATCAGCCTTTTCGTATGGTTGAGAATGCAAAAAATATTCAGCATTAATACAATGTCCTAGTTCGTGACATAAAGTTGATACAGAATTATAATTGAACAGATAATTTGTCAAAACGACCGTCTTCGCGCCATAACAGTGTGAGCAGTATGCGCCCGAATTTTTGTTTTCATTAGGGAAATAATCAATAGAGTTGTCATTCAACTTTCTATTTAAGTTGGCTAGATATTCTTCTCCCAATGGCTTTAAGGCGTTTGTTATCATATCCTTTGCTTGTTCAAGCGAAATTTTTGAGTTGTTTTTTGCGTCTTCAAAAAGGTCATAATATGCAAATTTTTTATTTTTTGATATTTTTGCACGCGTTTTGCAATAATCTTGCAATAATGGAATGTATTTTTCTGTAAATTTTATTATATTATCAAATACTGCTTTTGGGATATCATCTTCTAGCAAAACACTTTCCAATAAATTCGAATAATTGGTGAGTTTAGACAAAAATTTGTCATATTCAATATCTTTTAGATACAATTCTGAAAATGTTTTGTTCAGTCTAGAAAAAGCGGTCATTCGTGAATCAAACGCATTTTTTCGAAGGATTGCATCATTTCCGCGCAAATATTTTGGATAAGTGGAGTTGTCTACTTTTTTCAATTTTCCCGTCTTGTCCATAGCGTCATCGAATTTGATTTCGGAGTCTACGATTATGCTGTGAATGTTCTCATTATTGCCTAAAAAATTACTCATTTTAGACAACAATTCATTTGTTTTCTCGTCTATTTTATGTGGCTTTAATTTTATTATTTCTTTGATTAAATTGTCATAATTTGAAAACTTTTTATTTGCTAATAGTGATTTTAAATATTCTTCGGGCAGTTCGTATAGTTGTGGAACAAAATACGAATTTGCTTCGCTCATTTGGCCATATAAATTGTTAAATTTTTGATCTAATAAAAGCATCTTTGTGTTTGATGAATCTGTGTTTAAATTGTGTGATATGAAATGAGCCAATTTTGCTATGGCAATAAAATCGTCTTTGTAATTATTTAGGCGCTCGTATAAAATATTGGGATTTTGCAATTTTCCGCTATATTTTGGTAAAATTTTAGTCAATTTTTCCATTTTTTTAAAAATTTCGTCAATTTCTGCATCATTTTGTATATAACTTGACAAGTCCCATTTGTATTCTGCTGGTATTTGATTTCGTTTTTTCATTTTATTCTCCTTTATCAATTATTTTAATTTTATTATTATTTTTGTCAAGCAATAAGTTTTTAATCTTGAAATTGAATAATATTGTAATCATTTTGTAGCATAGATGTCTTGACAGTTTGCTCATTATGGTGTATAATTAAAATGTTTATAAAAGGGTGGTAGATTATGTTGAGAAAAATTGTTATGATTTTATGTGTGGCATTTGTTGTAGTATGTTATGGCTATCCTTGTTTTATTCTTCCATTTGGCGAATATGTGCGCTCTACAGAAATTGGAAATACGAAGATAGAAGCAACATACAATTTTGACTGGGATGGCACTGTCACAGCAGAAAACGAATTGGGCATCACGACTAAATATTATTATAAATTGAAAGGCAACGAAGTTTGGTTGAGCATTGATGAAGATTTTGAAGAAGCAGACGATGTTATCAGCATCAATTCATTATATAATATTGGCAATGGATTTTTCAATCAAGTGGGATATTATATAGCGATTGGCGTCGGCATTTTGGCATTGGTATTGATCATTACAATTCCAAGGAGAAATTAGTTCTAGATAGGAGTTTTAGTTAGATAATAAACGAAAAGGGACTTGAATTTTGGATAAACACAAAATTGAAAGTCCCTTTTTGCATTTTATAGCATTAAATTTAGATATTTGTATCAATTTTGATAGCAAAATAAATTTTTTTTATTAGATAAATTTATCAAATTCATTTTATTTTATAAATTTGGTTATAATTAATTTGAAATTGTCTTGCATTTTCAGACTTGATATAAATTAGTAGAAAATTCCACTTGAAAATTGACGATAATTGTGGTATAATATTAAATGTTTTAATTGAGAAAAATTAGAAGGTGGATATGTTAGAAAATATAGTTGTAAAAGGTGCAAAAGAAAACAATCTAAAAAATGTAGATGTCATTATTCCTAAAAATAAATTGGTAGTTTTTTGTGGAGTGAGCGGGTGCGGGAAATCTACTCTCGCATTTGACACAATCTTTGCTGAAGGACAAAGACGATATATGGAAAGTTTGTCTAGTTATGCTAGGCAGTTTTTAGGTCAGATGAACAAGCCCGATGTGGAGAGCATAGACGGATTGAGCCCCACAATCTCGATTGATCAAAAGAGCACAAACAACAATCCGCGTTCAACTGTGGGAACCATCACGGAAATATATGATTATTTGAGACTTTTGTTTGCACGAATTGGCAAACCATATTGCCCAAAATGTGGCAAACCGATCAGCGTTCAAACAATTGATCAGATAGTGGATAGAATCTTGGAAGCAGAAGACGGGAGCAAATTGCTTGTGATGGCACCGATAATCAGAGCGCAAAAAGGCAGTCACGAAAAGACGCTGGACGGATTGCGAAAAGACGGATTTGTGCGCGTTATGGTAGACAAGCAAATATATTCACTAGATGATTCTATTGTCCTGGACAAAAACAAACGCCACGATATTTATGTCGTTGTAGATAGATTGGTGAAAAAAGACGGGATAATCTCGCGTCTTACTGAATCTGTTGAGAAATGTTTGCAGATGGCGGATGGATTGGCGGTCATCAATGACGATGGCGAAGATAAATTATATAGCGTAAAATATAGTTGTGTAGACTGCGGAATTTCCATTCCAGACATTGAACCTACGCTATTTAGTTTCAACAATCACGCAGGAGCTTGTCCAAAATGTGGCGGGTTGGGGTATGTGATCAAAATTGGCGAAAGTTCTATAGTTAAAAATGATAGACTGTCAATAAACGAAGGTGCATTGGCAGTGATGGGATTTAATATTGACACCACAGGAATGACGAAACGCGCATTGCAAAAATTGGGCAAAAAATACAATTTCACATTGGATATGCCATATTATAAAATTCCTAAAGAGGCTAGGAATGTGCTGATAAATGGTGAAAGTGGTGACAAAGAAGCAATCGCACCTAATTTGCATCAATATTGCACACAAAAAGATGCTTTGTTTATGGGAATTATTCCTGACCTTTTGAGAAGATTCCAAGAATCGCAGAGTGAGTATGTCAAGGAAGAAATATATAAATTGATGAGTGAAGATACTTGCCCTGAATGTTTAGGCAAAAGGCTAAATCCGAGCGCATTATCAATCAAAATAAACCAAAAAAATATTGCAGAATTGTGCGATATGTCTATAACAAAATTATATAGATTCATCACTTCGTTGGAATTGAGCAAAACTGATCAAATGATTGCAGAAAGCATTATCAAAGAGATCAGCGCTAGACTCTCATTTCTTATAAATGTTGGATTGACATATTTGACTTTGTCTAGGCGTGCAGGCACGCTTTCGGGCGGAGAGTCACAGCGTATTCGTTTGGCCACACAGATTGGAAGCGGATTGAGCGGAGTGCTGTATATATTGGACGAACCAAGCATTGGATTGCATCAGCGAGATAACGATCGATTGATTGACACTCTGAAAAATTTACGCGATTTGGGCAACACGCTTATTGTGGTAGAGCACGACGAAGATACGATTAGGCAGGCAGATTATCTAGTAGATATTGGGCCATTTGCAGGCACTAATGGTGGTGAAGTGGTGGCATATGGAAGCGTGCAGGACCTTATCGATAATTCACGATCTATCACAGGTAAATTTTTGTCGGGTGAAATGAAGATAGAAGTTCCTGAAAAAAGACGAAGCACAGACAAAGGATTCATTAGATTGCTTGGCTGTAGGGAACACAATATTGAAGATTTAGATGTCGCTATTCCGCGCGGGGTGCTCACTTGTATAACAGGGGTGAGCGGTAGCGGAAAATCTACGCTAGTCAATGACATTTTTTATCAAGCGTTGTTCAACAAACTCAACAGGCGCGATCAAGATAAAAATTTAATGGATATTTTAGGCATTGAAGGAATAGATAAAGTAATACAAATTGATCAGACGCCTATTGGTCGTACGCCTAGAAGCAATCCTGCCACTTATTCGGGAGTGTTCACAAAAATTAGGGAACTTTTTGCGTCCACTCCACAAGCAAAAGAAAAAGGTTTTGACCTGGGGAAATTTAGTTTCAATGTGGAAGGTGGGCGATGTGAAGCCTGTTCAGGTGATGGAGTAAAGCGATTGAGAATGTACTTTATGCCGGATGTTTTTGTGCCGTGCGAAGTGTGTGGCGGAAAACGATATTCGCGCGAAGTTTTGGATGTGCTATACAAAGGAAAATCTATTTATGATGTGCTAGAAATGACAATTGATGAAGCGTACGAATTTTTCGATGCACTTCCTCAAATAAAAAGCAAATTGCAGACATTGGTTGATGTCGGATTAGGGTATATAAAATTGGGGCAAAGTGCAACCACATTGTCTGGTGGGGAAGCGCAAAGATTGAAATTGGCAACCGAACTAACAAAACGCGACACAGGAAACACAGTCTACATTTTGGACGAACCTACCACAGGATTGCATTCATACGATGTGAAAAGATTGGTTGACATATTGCAAAGATTGGTTGGCAACGGAAATACAGTCGTGGTGATAGAGCACAATTTGGACATAGTCAAGACAGCCGATTATATCATAGATATGGGACCAGAAGGCGGAGAAGGTGGCGGGAAAATAGTAGCGACTGGTACGCCTGAAGAAGTTGCAAAAGTGAAATCAAGTTATACCGGCACATATTTAAAGAAAATGTTGAATAAATAGGGGAAGTATGGATAAAGAAATAAAGCGTTGCTATCATTATATGGATCTAAAATATGATTCCACAATTGACGAAATCAAATCAAGGCAAAAAATTATGATTAAAATTTTTCGTGCGAAAAGCATAAATAGTGGAAAATCATATAAAAATCAGATTGCAAAAGTGAATAGTTCAACAAGCAAAATTTTAGATTATATTAAAGTAAATGGCATACCGAAGGCGAGCCTTTTTAATTTTTCTTCCACGATCAACGAAGTGGCGACGCTCACTTTTGTGTTGATAATTATGGTGATTATTTGTACTGTCACATTTTTAACTTTGTTGTAAAATTTTTAAAAATTGCATAAAAATTCTACAAAAATCTATAAATAACTAAAAAATTTTTGATATTACTATAATATTTTTAATTTATTTTTTAAAATTAGTGAAAAGGACTTTTGATTTAGATTTATTCTATATTAATTAAGTCCTTTTTTTAATAAAATTATTCGAAAATTTATTTTGAGAATTTTACATTTTTAAATAAAATTATAACTTAAATTTGGATAACTTCTTATGTATAATTTTTTAAAGTTTTAATTTTGAATTTTTTAGTTTAATATTTTAAATTAAAATTCAGACTAAATTCAAAATATTAATTCCTGTGGTTTGATTTAGCCCAATGATGTTGTAATTCAATAGGCGCGAATATGTCAGCGCATCCTCTTGATTTTCGTTAATTATTGATGAGCATAAATATTGCAGATAATCTGATATTGGTTGCAAATCTTTTCGTGAAATTGATATGCATAAAATATCCATTTGTTCTGTCCAATATTCGTTCAAATCTATGATATCGTTTTGAATTTCTGGATCAGTAATTTGATTCGTTTGTAGTGAGATATAGATTTTTTCGCTATCTAATTCTAATTTTTCAAACACTTTTTGAGTATAGATTCCATCCCAAATGCATAGGGCGGTGACAGCAAGAAACAAAATTATTATAGGCACATAAACTTTCATAATTTCACTTCCTTTTTTATATCAGCAATCAATTTAAAATTCTCACCTTTTTTTTGATAATAAGTTTTTCCTTCGCTGTCTAGTGAAAGTATGATCAAATCTTTTATATTTTTTATTTTTAGATATTTTAAAATTTTATCTAAATCATCTTCATTAATATTAAGTTGTTCCATTTCTTCTTTTATAATTTTCCCGTCCGAAATGATAATGTGCGGTAGCACTGCTGGCGGGTTTGAAACGCTAACATCTTTTGCAGTGGCGGGCGAATTGTCACTTGTGGGTATGACGCTCATTTTTCCATTTGTTTCAATGATCGCGTACAATATTTGATCAAAACTATAATATCCCGCCTGTCTAATTGATTCTAGCAAATCGTCAATATTCATATTTAGATCTTTGAGTGCTTTATATTCAATTCCTTTAGGGGTTATCACAAGGACAGGTCGTCCACTCATCAGTCTTCTGATCTTAATATTTTTTCGTGTCAAAATTGTGATTAAAAAATGTATTAGCACCAAGATTGCAAGTGGCAAAATACCATTTATCAAAGGGATATTTGTATCACTCATTGGCACGGTTGCCAAGTCAGCAATGATTAGCGTGATGACCACTTCGTATGGTTGCATTTCGCCGATCTGTCGCTTGCCCATCAATCTTAAAAATACTAAAACTGTAACATAAATTATCACGACTCGCATAAAAATTATAAACATACAATAAGTATGTTCAGAGAAAACAAATTTATACTTTATATTTTAATATTATAGTTATGGGATAGTTTTGAAAGAATAGAATTAAAAAAGCAATTTATATTTAAAATTTTTAGCGAAAGTAAATTTGACTATGCTTATTTTTTTAATTTTATAAAAAAAAATTTTTTAGATGAAAATCGTTTAGTTTAGGCAATGAAAGATATATAAATTCAAAAAATAATTTTGCATTATTTTCTAATAAAAATGATGGGTGAAAATATAATAAAAAGCAGATTACAAATGTTTTTATATGTTTAAAAAATTATATCAAGTTTTGAAAGAATTAATTTATATTAATTAATTAACCATTTTTTATTCTTTATAATTTTGAATGTTAAAGTAATAATTTAGAAAAAATATAAAAATTTTTAAAAATTTATTGTTTTAAACGGAATTTTTGCGTTTTTTCTTGATTAAATGCAATAATTTTGAAATATCATATAGATTAAACATTTTACACAATAGTAGGGTGAATAAAATGCTTATTCCGCCACCGATACACGCGGAGATAAAATTGTTAAAGATGTTCAAACAGATATTTGATATAAAATGCCCTAATAAACTAGTGGGTATTATAATCAAAGAATATTTGAATGTCAAATTAAACAAATTGAATTTGATATTTGGTATAGATTTTTTTATTATTCTAATGTTTAATGCCGTGGTGGTCAACATTGATAGGAAGAAGGATATTATTATTGAATTTATGCCAACCAGCGGAGTGAATGCTATCAAAGAAATAAACAACACCACAGAGCCTAAAATGTAATTCAAAAATGACTTTACTTCTTTGTTCAAAGCGTTGAGGATGCTACCAGTTAGGTTGGTAAGTGTGATAGGAAGGACGCACACGGCAGAGAGCTGGAGCAACACGCCGGATAGAGTGTTATCATATAATACGATTCCTATCAGGTCGCCTACAGATAGATAGAGTGGAATGAAAATCATACTAATAAAGATAGAGACATCGAGAGATTTCGTGACATTTTCTTGAATGGAATCGTATTGATTTTTAGTCATCATTGAACTGATAGAAGGGATCAGTACCATACTGATACTGCTAATTATTGCCATTGGCACAAACAGCATAGGGAAGGTCATCCCCATAATAACGCCAAAACTTGATATCGCTTCGCTCGTTGAGTATCCAGACAAAATCAACATATTAGGAATAATAAGCGTGGTCAAAGGATGGACAAGCGAGTTCGCTAGACGAATGCCCGTGATTGGTGTAGCACTTTTTATAATGTTTTTGTATTCACCTTTTTTGAAATTCAATTTTCCTTTTCTAAAATAGATGAAGGCGGTGATCAGGGCAGAAAGCAGACAAGTAAAATTAAAGGCAATTGCTGAATATTTTGTTGCTACGAAATAATCTGTAATTGTAAAAAGCATAATGAAAGTGAGAGCAAAGCGAATGATTTGTTCAATCAATTCAGTTAGCCCGCAGTTGAAATAATCATTTTGTCCCCACATAGCCCCGCGAAAAATGGCATATACGGCACTGCAAATTATGGACGGCAGAAGAATGATTAATAATTCAACCGCTCTACTGTCTGTTAAAATGATTCCCCATAGCGATTTTAATAGATAGACGATCAGAGAAGATATGACCGCTATCATAAGAGCGATGATGAGAGCAGAACTGACCACTTTGTTTCTTTTTTTCAATTCGGAATTAGTTTCATATTTAGATACTAATTTTGCTGTAGTCAAAGGTAGTCCACTAGATATTAATGTGGTAAAAATGCCCAAGATAGAAGTTGCCATTTGAAAAAGTCCAATACCTTCCGCACCAAGTTTTCGAGTGAGATAAATTCTAAAAAAGAAGCCTAAAAAACGCGTGATCACTGAAAATATTGTTACTATCGCTACTGCTTTAAAAAATGATTTCATATAAAATATCCTATATAAATATATAAAAACAAGCAAAAATATATACCAAGATAAAAATTTTAAAAGCAAGATAGGTTGCAACTTATTTTGAATTTTTTATTTAGATAGTGGGGGCAGAACTGATTTTATAGATAATAATTGTCCAAAGTATAAAATATTTTTATTAAAAAAATGAAATTATTATGTTTAAAAGATATTTAGGTATTAAATATAAAACATACATTCACAAAATGGTTCATTTCGAATATATATAAATAGTTATGAAAATAGTTTTAGCCAAAGAATTTTTATATAGAGTAAAAGAGAATGACAATATACTTGATCTTTGTATGAAATTCAATACCAGCAAATCAAATATAATAAGGAATAACAACAAGATTGATTTATACACGGGCGAGTGGATCAAGATCAAAGTCAATGATTATTTGTCGCATTTTGTAAAGCCTATGGAAACAGTATCAAAAATAGCAAAGCAATACAATTTATCGATAGAAAAGTTAAAAGCGGATAATAATCTAAAAGAAAATCGACTATATATTGGTCAATTGATAAAGATATATAAGTAAAAGGTAAAGTAAATATTAATTAGGGTATTAAATCTAGTATCACAATCA
This sequence comes from uncultured Clostridia bacterium, assembly GCA_944381155.1. Classification (GTDB taxonomy): domain Bacteria; phylum Bacillota; class Clostridia; order Christensenellales; family UBA1242; genus Onthoplasma. Next base: position 36,434 of record CALWKA010000004.1, on the reverse strand, counting down.
GATATAAAGTGTGATTATTGCTAAAATATTATAGGACATTTTTATATTTTGAAGTCATATAAGTTTTCATATTAAAATATTTTCAAGTCATAATAATATAAACGACAAAGATTTGATATCAATACAAAAGATGTTGCAAATTGAATAAAAATACGATATAATTTTTAGATCAAATGGAGTACAAATGAATGCGAAAAAAATTTTAGAAGATATCAAAGATTATAAAAAATTCAAACCTATGCCCGAAAAAGATTTTAATTATTATTTTTTTCAAAAACAATTAGACGAAGTGGAAGATCTGAACATTGAGATAACTGCGCTTGATGATTTTATTCAAACCATTCAAACATCAGAAAATTTGGACCTATTAATAGACGCGTTTGAAAATGTCGATTTGAATTTGATATATAAAAGTCAAAAGCACGGAATCAAGCACAACATACGAGTGGCGCTGTATGCATTTTTTCTGGCAAACAGATTGAATCTAACTAGGGCAGACACAAAAAATTTGTTATATGCTTGTATGTATCACGACATAGGCAGAGTTAATGACGATGAAGATATGTCGCACGGGGCAAGGAGCGCAAAACTTATAGACAAACTAGATTTAAAGATATCCGACATGGATAAAAAGATTTTAAAAACAATAATAACTTGTCATTCTTTGCCAGACGATCGTTTTCCAGTTATGGCAGAAAAAGAGTGTTCAGACTGCTATGAAAAATGTAAAATTTTGTTTAAGTTATTGAAAGATTCGGATGCTTTGGATAGGACAAGATTGGAATATCCATATATAAATTTGTCCTATTTACGACTTTCTGAATCAAAATCATTAGTTCCTTTGAGTTATCTTTTAGAGTTTAATTTGAGAAATAGGTTGAAAAATTTAGACTTGACGAATACCCAAACTCAAGCAAATTAAATAAAATTTTGTTTTGATAAAAATTGATACAAAATAGATTTTATTTTGATTAATTTATATTAAACATTATTTTTATAAATTTTGAAATTGAAAAAACACGGATGTTTATATTTGTCATCCGTGTTTTTCGTTATTTTTAATTGTTATCCGATTTTGTTTTAGAAGTTTTTTTCTTGGTATTAGAGTTTGAGTCAATTTTATTTTTTGAATTTGATTGTTTATTATCAACATTTTCAGCTTGGTCATCTTCGCTGTTATTTTCTGCATTTCTACTAGCTTCCAATTGTTCGCGCTCTAATTTTTTCATCAAACTATTCAGATATTGATCTGATTTTGTATAATCAATTTCAGATTCCAACTTGGCAATTGATAGTCCGATAGTTGCAGACAATTTTTGTTTCTTTTTCATTTCTTTTTGCAATTTGTTGATCTCGGCTTGATTTGCGCGTTTAATCTTCATATCTCTTAATTTTGAAAGATCAGATTTGTATTCTTCTTCATATTGATTGCGTTCTTCATTCATAGAAGCAAGTTCTTTATTCAATTCTCTTAATTTTGCCTCTCTTTGAGATGTGGCTTTTCTTTGATACAATTGTTTTGAAACGGTACGATTTCTATCATACTCATTCTTTGATTTCTTAACTGGTTTTTTCCATTTTACTTTTCGCATCAAAACGCCAACTATTGCAATAATTATTGCCAATGCGAATAGTATACTTGATACATAATATAAAATTGTGTTGTAATCAAATTTATTGTTGGTATCGTCTGTTTCAGTTTCTTCTTCGTTTTCATCGTTATCTGTGGTCGTTTGAGTGACGATTTTTGTAACTGAATTTTCATTAGCTTTGTCAAATTCGGTGCTGTCATCTTCATAGTCTATAAATTCAATTCCCCCGAAGAACACATCGCCCGCAACAGATGCTGAACTAGAGCCAAGTGACAATTCTAAATATGTTGTCGTGTCAGAATTAGGTTGGATATAGAAAGTGTAATTTGTCCAATGACCGTCAGATACTATTTGAGTGAAAGTTTCATCGAATGCAGACAATTTTATACTAGCACCCATTAGATCATCATCAACATTTTCATCTAATATTTGCAGATTTTGAGTATAGACATAAACGCTAATTTTATAATAATTTCCACTCGTTAGATCAAAGCCTAATTTTGATGAAAGGGTATAATATGAGTCTTCCTGTGCTCTGATTGCCAAAACATTTTTATTATCAGATGGCAGATTTTCAAAACTAGAATAATTATCTTCATTTGCTATGACTGAACCATATGATTCGCGATTGTTTAAATCAACTACACCGAAAGTCACATTTTCATCGTCAGAACCTTCAAAATAATTAGGGGTAGAAAACGCAGAGTCGCTATCCGAACTAATTAAGTTTTCCAAATCGGTTTTGATTAGGTAGGTTGAGTTTACCGCTTGATTAAATTCGTCTGCACTTGGCTGAACAGGATTATTGAAGGTCACATTGTCTATATAGACATATCCGTAAGCCGAATTAGTGGTATCCAATACAACTTTTACGGCGACATCCAAAGCTTGATGTCCTGTGTATAGATACATATTTACAGTATGCCAATTCATATCGAGCGTGTTCACAGTGATAGAAGACAACACAACTTCGCTATCATTAATTGTGGTTACCAATTGGATTTGAGCTGGAGCATTTTGCGTTTGAACCTGCAAAGTAAATTTGTAATAAGATCTTGCGGTTAAAGGTTTTGTTTCACTTCTATAGCTTTGAATATCTGCAGTGGAGTTGTACATCATCAACACATTATTGCTTCCATTGACGCCATAAGGATCGCCAGGATTATGCAAATTAGAGAATTTTGAACTATCTAATTTTGCAAATTCGCTATCAAGAGTGTTTATCACGCCGTAGATTTGATCATAATCACCCGTGTCAACTCTTGTCCAATCAGTAGGAGTGGCAGGGTATGGAGTAGAGTAGTCCACGATTTGCACATCATTGAAATTTCCGTTATCTATATATAGATCGTCATCTGACCAAATATATTCTTCAGCTAGATCAATAGTTTGAGCATAAGTTCCCGTTGATACATTGTCAAATGTGGTGTAGTCAACTTTCGTCGTAATGATAGATGCGATATACATTTTACCTGTTGTTGGGTTGTCGCTATCTCCTAAACTTACCACCAATTTGAATGTGGTAGATTTGATAGGGCTAGTGCGCACATAGAATGAATATTCTTGGTAATCGTTTATAATATTTCCACTTTCGCCCGTATTCGAACTGATTGAAATTTCAGGTTCGCTCTCACTAGTATCATCTTCGCTACTGCTATCATCGCTATCTTCATTGCTGTCAATGTTCGTTTGGACCAATTTTAAAGTTGCGTTGCCGTCCAAATCTTTAGTTTTTACAAATATGCTCACTTTGTATACAGAATTGTGATCAAATTCAAAGAAATTGTCATTCGTTTCGTATTCTACAAAGGTTGCTAAATTGTTTGTGATTCTAAATGCAAAATCTGTGTTGCCATCGTTTGCTTCTGCATCTTGAGAATTTTGAATTAAGTCTGCGACGGTGTAATCTGGCGAGTTTTTGCCCGATTCGAAATTTGATATAGTAAATGGATTCGTGCTCATATCAAATTCGTTGATTAAGTTGTCGCGTTCGTCAATATATATATAGGCATTAGATAGAGAAGACGAATTTAAATTGTCTATATTCTTATTCAAAGTCTTTGAATTCAATTCAAAGGCAGATATATTATCAAATAATACCACTCCAGATCCGTGCAAATACATAGCAAGTTTCACTTCAATATTTTCAATGTCATTTGTGGTAACAAAGAAAGTATAAGTGGTGTAATGATTGAGCGAACTAATGTTTGTGATACTAGCGTAAATTGAATCGTTATCTTCCGAATCCAATAGATATAGTGCGCCAATGCCATTCGAATTTGAAGTATAAACATCCACTGATATCGAATAATTTTTATTGGCTTTAAGAGAAATTGCGTCATTTGTGGTGAATCCAAAATTTGCGTTGTGACCGATCTCACTGCCCGTGCTAGCATCTTCACTCGGCGCGCTATCTGTATTTTCATCATCGCTAGAGATGGTGCTGTCTATCATCAAAACATACTCGTCACGGAAAGATTCGTCCGTCTTATATTTTGAATATTCTTCCTCATCTACATTGATGACGCCCGCACTGACTCCTGCAGTTTCAGTATCCATACTAGGAGTAAATCCGGTAGGATCAAAAGGATAATCACTATCAGGATCGTCGTCAAAATCTTGATTGGTGATAGTAATTTCATTTTGATTCTTGTTGTTCACCGCATAGGCAATGCTATCAAAATCAATGAGATTTAATAGCCCGACATTAGCAAACAAAATTAGTGCCAATGCTGTGATGTAACAAATAATGTTTTTTAATAATTTTCTTCTAGTTTTCATTCTAACCTCTTTAATAATTATTGCTATAAACTAATTTATTATAATATAAATTTAAAAAATTGGCAAATAAATTTAAGCAAAAAGAGCAATATAAATATATGAAAAAAGTAAAGAAAGTCTACATATTCGTTTTTGGCGCGCTAATAGGCATAATCAACGGCTTTTTTGGCGGTGGTGGTGGAATGGTGGTCGTGCCATTACTCAATAAAATGTTTGGCTTGGAGCAGAAAAAAGCGCAAGCTACCGCACTGTTTGTAATATTGCCAATCAGTTTGGTCAGCACTATTGTTTATATGTGTTATCACTCAATTGATTTTTCACAGGGTTGGCCAGTGATTGTGGGCATAATTTTGGGCGGAGTGGTTGGCGCACTTCTATTAAATAAGATAAAAAACAATATTATAAAAGGAATCTTCATATTTTTTATGTTGCTTGGTGGCATAGGTATGTTGATATGGTGAACATATGATTTTTTGGGAAATAATAGCAGGAATTTTAGGTGGAATTATTGGCGGAATGGGAATGGGTGGCGGAACACTGACTATACCCATTCTCACCATTTTTTTGAAGTATGAGCAACTTACCGCACAAGGAATAAATTTGATAGCGTTTTTACCAATGTCAATAATCGCGCTCGTCATACATATAAAAAATCATTTAGTGGCTTTTAAACAGGCGTGGTTGCTTGCGCTAGTTGGGTGTATATTTTCTTTGGGCGGAGCACTGCTTGCCAATCATATATCAAATTCTCTATTGAAAAAATTGTTTGCCATATTTTTAATAGGGCTTGCTATTTGGCAAATTGTGGAGATGATAAAAGCAAAGAAAGAAAAATCGAAAGAGACAGAAAATCAAAAAGAAAACATCAATTCAAATTAAAGATGAAATTAGGTGTGCAGATTTTAAAATGAAAAGGATATAAAAAATAAAAAAATTTGTAAAATTGATAAAAAATATGCAATTTTTCGCGTTTTTCTTTGAAAAAAACAAAAATTTTTATAAAAAATATTGATTTTATAAATTATTTTGTAGATTTTTATTTTCTTTTAGTAAAAAACAATTATGCTATTTTTAAAAAGAATTTAATAGTATGGAGTGATTGATTACAATGTCAATTAGCGTGTACTTCAATTTTTGAGATACGATATGATCGTTTTCTTCTTTTTTTAATTCGTCAAAAAAGTTGGTTGCACTTTCGATTTTTGCAACATATTTTTTCGCTTTATTATATTTTGAATTCGTGTTGAATTGTTCAAAAAAATCGTCACTAAATTTTTGATAATCTGATTTCAAATTTTTCAAATTCAGTAATAGTTCATTAACATTTATTTCATTAGTATCAAAATTTATAATACATTTATACACTGCATTTATCAAATTATGATTGGCAGATAGTAAATTTTCTACGCACTTATTTTGATCGTTTGATAGATCGTTTAATTTATAAAATTTGTTGCATTCAAGCGTGTATATAGTCACTGTTGGGTAGTCAGATTTCAAATTTTCGCATACGCTCTCTGCGTCTTTTTTGCGGGGATAAAAGGATGCAAAGACGCGGTATGTTCCGTCATAATAAACATAGCCTGCACCATTGAGCGCACTGATAGTATTTGCTAAATCGTTCGCTTCGCTGTACGACAAAAATGAATTTATCTCTACGAAATAATATTCGTTTTTTGCACTTGCATTAGGATAAAAAAACATTGCTACGCCCAGCAATATCAGAATAAAAAAGGATAGCAAAAAGAAATTTGTTTTTTTTGGTGTGTTTATCTTTTTCCTATATTGGTAATAATCAAATTCGTACGATTGCATACTTATTTTATTATGAAAAAATAAATTTTATGAAAAATGTCAGTTATGTGAAAAAATATTGACATCGGCGCGTATAATTGAACGAGGAGGGAAAATGAATATAAAACCATTATATGATAGGGTGATAATTTTGCCAGAAAGTGAAGAAAATGTTACAAAATCTGGCATAGTGTTGCCGTCCACATCGCAAGAAAGACCAGAGAAAGGTAAGGTCGTTGCGGTAGGTGATGGAATAGATTTTGACGGCAACAAAAAGGAAATGCAAGTGAAGCAAGGCGATAGAGTAATATTCAACAAATATGCGGGAGTGGAATTGAAAATTGATGGCAAAACGCATATTGTAATGCGCGAAATTGATATAATAGGAGTGGAATTATGATAGAAAAAATTGTGAAATTTGGAGACGAAGCGCGCCAAAAACTTTTGAAAGGTGTAGAAACTTTGGCGGGAGCAGTGAAAATCACTTTGGGTCCGAAAGGCAGAAATGTTGTAGTTGATCATATATATGTAGAACCATTGATAACAAATGACGGCGTGACAATTGCCAAGGAGATCGTGTTGCCAGACGAAATTGAAGATATGGGGGCAAAGATAGTTAAGGGGGCGTGCGTCAGGACGAACGATATAGCAGGTGACGGCACTACCACTTCTGCTGTGTTGGTAGAAAGCATATTCAAAGAAGGGTTGAAAAGTTTTACAAGTGGAGCTAATCCAATCCTTTTAAGAAATGGGATAAAAAAAGCGGTGCAATTCGCTGTTGATGAAATTAGGAAACATTCGCGAGAAGTGAAAGACAACGAAGCAATCAAACAAGTTGCAACCATATCATCGGGCAGTGAAAGCATGGGCGAATTGATAGCAAAAGCTTTTGAAGAAGTGGGGCTTGATGGAGTGATCACGATAGAAGAAGGCAACGGGTTAGTTACCAGTTTGAATGTGGTGGAAGGAACGCGCATTAATAGGGGATATATCAGTCCATATATGTGTCAAGATCAAAATAAACTTGTTGCCGAATTGGACAATCCATACATATTGATTACAGATAGAAAGATATCAAATATCCAAGAGATATTGCCCGTGATTGAAAAAGTGGCAAAGGTTGGCGGAAGTTTGTTCATCATTGCCGAAGATGTGGAAGGAGATGCACTCACAACCATTGTGATCAATAATATGAGAAAGACATTCAATTGTCTTGCGATAAAAACTCCGTACTTCGGAGATAGGAGAAAAAAGGTGTTAGATGATCTAGCGCTGATCGTGGGAGCTAAATACATATCAGGGGATATATATAATAATTTGCAAGAAGTTTCGCTGGAAGATTTAGGGCATTGTAGCAAGGTAAAAGCGGACAAAGATTTCACCACAATAATAGGAGCAAAAGGAGATAAGGAAAAGATTTCTACACGCGTAAACGAACTAAAAGAAAGCCTTAAAGAAGCGAAGAAAGAATTTGATATCACGGTAATCAATGGACGCCTAGCACAATTAAATGGTGGAGTGGCGTTAATCAAAGCGGGTGCACTCACAGAGCTTGAAATGAGAGAGAAAAAACTTCGAATGGAAGATGCACTTAACGCTACTATGGCGGCTATTGATGAAGGAATTGTCATAGGTGGTGGAGTGGCACTTTTGCGCGCAAAAAAAGAGCTAGATAAATTTATTGAAAGTTTGGATTCGGATGAAAAATTGGGTGCGATGATTGTTTCAAAAAGTTTGGAAGCACCAATCAGACAGATCGCAAAAAATGCAGGGGTTGATGATGGCGTGGTGGTGAGCGAAATTTTAAATAATGACAACATCAATTATGGTTATGACGCACTGAAAGATGTATATTGTGATATGTTTGAAAATGGAATTATTGATCCATTGAAAGTGACAAGAACAGCACTAGAAAGTGCGGGCAGTGTGGCGTCTACATTGTTGACAACCGAATGTGTGGTGGTCCAGGACAAAGATAAGATTGCAGAAGAAAAATAAAAAATATTTTGATCTTATCTAATAAAAATTAAAAATAAAATTTACAAATTTTTTAATTGTTTTATTAATTTTGAAATAAAAAAATTAAATTAAAAAAAATTATAGAAAATAAAAAATAAATTATAAATATAAAGATTATAAAAAATTAAAAAAATAAATTATAAAAAATTGAAAAAAATAAAAATATTAAAATAGTAAAATATAAAAAAGATGCAAGAACAAATTAAAATAAAAATATACAAAAAATAAAAAACTAAAACTATAATAAAAATTGAAAAATGGAATAAAAACAAAAAAATTAAAAATTATAAAAAACATAAAAAATATCAAAAAAAATGAAAAAAATGTGCAAATTTTGCACATTTTTTTGATAAATTTTAAAATTATTTTAAATTTTTTAATTTTTCCAATAATGAATTTTTGCTATTCAATAAATAATCATATCTTGACTTTTCTTTTTCTACTAGAGCTTTAGGAGCACGCGATACAAAATTTGGATTGAGAATTCTAGTTTCCAAAATCTTCAATTCGGAATTGATTTTTTCAATATCTTTATTAATTTTTTCGCGTTCTTTTTCTGTGTCAACAATTTCATTTTTGTAGAAATAAAATTCTCCCAATTCGCTTACAAATTTTATGTCGTCATTATCAATATTTTCTGAAATATCAATCTTTTCGATATTGGTCATTTTTGATAAAACTAATTTTGCCTCGTTTATAATATTCAAACTATTTTCTGAAATATTATTTTTGTCTACAACTAGCGTAATTCTTTTTGAAGGAGTGACATTGAAACTTAATCTTGTTTCTCTTATTTTTTGAATTAGTGAAATAATTTTTTCTACATCTTCGCTTTCTTTTTTGAAATATCCAATAGAAGAAGCATAGCTTTGATTGATCAACAATTCATTTGTAAAATTCGAATATATATCTTCGGTAATGAAAGGGATGATAGGGTGCAACAATTTTAAAATATTCAAATAAACATCTTTCAAAATTGCACACGCACTGCTACGAATTTTTAGATCTTCGCTATACACATAAGGTTTTGAAAATTCGAGATAATAATTGCAGAATTCGTCCCATACGAACGAGTACATTTTATTCACCGCTTGACATACATCCAAATTGTCGACAAGTTTATTTATCTCATCGATTGTTTCATACAATTTTGAATATATCCATTTGTCAAAAATGTTCAATTTAGAAGTGTCTAATTTTGACTCTGTCGTTTGACTCAAAACTAATTCCAAGAATTTGCCAGAATTGAATACTTTGTTGATGAATTTTCTGTCCTCCAATATTTTTTCTTCACTGAATCTGAAATCGTTGCCCGTGCCATTACCAAACATTAGCGATAGTCGCAAAGAATCTGCACCGTATTTTTCAATAATCTCTATAGGATCCACGCCATTGTTTGAAGACTTGCTCATTTTCTTGCCTTCGTCATCACGGACAATTCCATTGATTAACACTTTGCTAAATGGCGTCTTGCCCATAATCTTTTTTGACAACATCACCATACGAGCAACCCAGAAGAATATAATATCTTGAGCAGTCACCAAAATTGAAGTAGGGAAGAAAGTTTTCAAATCGTCAGTTTCATCTGGATATCCCATTGTGGAGAATGGCCACAGGGCAGAACTGAACCAGGTATCCAACACATCCGGATCTTGCTCAATATTTTTGCCACCACATTTGTTGCAAACTAGCGGAGTATTTATTTCTACCATAGTGTTGCCACAATCTTTGCAATAGTATGCGGGGATTCTGTGTCCCCACCACAATTGACGCGAGATGCACCAATCTTTGATATTTTCAAGCCAATTTCTATATATTTTTTGCACTCTGTTTGGCACGATTTCAAGTTCGTCATTGTCAATTGCTTCCAAGCCAGATTTTGCCATATCTTGCATATTCATAAACCATTGTTTGCTCATCATAGGTTCAACCGCATTATGGCATCTATAACAAGTGGCTTTTGGGAGATTGTACGGTTCAATTTTTTCGATTAAGCCAACAGCTTTTAAATCTTCAACCAATTGCTTTCTACAAGCATATCTATCTAAATTGGCATATTTTCCACAATTTTCATTCATTGTGCCATCCAAATTCATAATTTTAATCGGATCAAAGCCGTGGCGCTTGCCCACTTCATAATCGTTAAAATCGTGCGCAGGAGTGATTTTCACAACGCCTGTACCAAAATCTTTTTCCACATAGTCGTCTGAAATGACGCGAATTTTTTTGTTAATAATAGGAAGGATGACTTCTTTTCCAATCTTGTCTTTGTACCTATCGTCATTCGGATTGACAGCGACGCAAACATCGCCAAAAATCGTTTCAGGACGGGTGGTGGCAACGACCAAATAACCGCTATTGTCAGCATACGGATATCTGATATACCACAAGCTAGAATTTTCATCAATATGTTCAACTTCTGCATCGGATAGAGCGGTTTTGCAAGTAGGGCACCAGTTGATCAATTTTTCTCCGCGATAAATCAGTCCTTCGTCGTACAATTTTTTGAAAACATACAAAACAGATTTTTGCCTTTTTTCATCCATAGTAAATGCACATCTGTCCCAGTCGCAACTGCAACCCAATGTCTTCAACTGCAATTTTATGCGTCCACCAAATTTATCATTCCATTCCCAAGCGCGTTTCAAAAATTCATCTCTACCCAATTTTTCTTTTGAAAGTCCTTCTTTTTTCAAGGCTTCAATTATTTTTACTTCGGTAGCGATTGAAGCGTGATCAGTGCCTGGGATCCAAAGGGTGTTGAATCCTTTCATACGCTTAAATCTAATCAAAAAATCTTGCGTGGTGTTGTTGAGCGCGTGCCCAATGTGGAGTTGACCTGTGATGTTTGGTGGGGGCATAATGATTGAAAAATTTTCTTTGCTTGAATCTTTTGAAAAATCTGAAAAAGGTTTGAAACAATGATTTTCTTCCCATTTTTTGTAAATTTTATTTTCTTTGTTTTGAGGTTCGTAAGTTTTGTCTAACATAAAATCTCCTTAAAAATAAAAAAATCTTGCAAAATGCAAGGACGAATTTATCGTGGTACCACCTTACTTCAAGTGCATATAGATATTTAATTATGATTAAAAGCCGTATAATGTAAACTTATTTTAAAGCAAAATATTTAATATGATTTTAATTTGTATGCACTTCTCATTTCAAACTGACGTATCTTTTCAACTACGCAGACGATCTACTATTCTTCTTCGTCTGAACTCGTTTGCTACCTTCGCTAATAACTTTCCTAAATTGCTTCCAGCAAATGCAATTCTCTCTGAAAGGCGTTTGTTAGCTACTCCTCAAACTTATATAGCGTTTCTCATAGTGATGCTAGCATATTTCAAATTTTTTGTCAACTATTTGAAAGTATAAGATGATATCAATATTTGACAATGAGCAACGATTATGATAGAATAAAACATAGTAAAAATCAATTTTTTTTACAACTAAATTTCAATAATGGTCGTATACAAGATCAATATATATTCATATTTTTTATTATATTTTTTATTAAAAAACTAAATATTACAATATCAAGATTAATCAATATATATTTTTATAAAGTTATGATAAAAAGCATTTGAATAAAAAAAACTGGCAAACGCCAGCCTTGTCATTTGAACTTCTTTTGTATATTATTATGATAGCATAAAATGTAGTTAAAGTCAATAAAAAAACAAAAAATAGGAGAAAAAAGTTGAAAAATATCGAAAAAACAGAGAAAAAAGTGAAAAAAATACAAAAAATTGACGATTCTAACTTCAATTTCAAAAAAAGTTTAGGTCAAAATTTTCTTTTTGATACCAATTTGTTGAAAGCAATTGTTTCAGACGGTGAAGTGACAAAAGATGATTTAGTCATAGAGATTGGTGCGGGCGCGGGGAGCTTAACAAGGCAATTGTCTATAGTGGCAAAAAAGGTTATCTCATTTGAAGTAGACAAGTCGCTAATTCCAACATTAAACGATTTGGCAGGTGAACGCAAAAATATTGAATTTCATTTTTCAGACTTTATGGAGTGTGATATTGACAATCTATTTGAAGGCAAGGCAAAGATAGTGGCGAATATTCCATACTATATCACGACTCCGATAGTGTTTAAACTATTGGATCATATTGAAAAATTCGATAGCATTTTGTTGCTTGTCCAAAAAGAAGTGGCGGTTAGATTCGCTAGCAAATGTGACAGCAAAGATTATGGAATTACTAGCGTGATATTGCAGTCGATTTTTGATGTATCAATTCCGCGCATAGTGAAAAAAGAGTGCTTCACTCCGCAACCAAAAGTGGATAGTGCGCTATGCAAACTCCGTCCGCATAATAGATATAATATTAAAAATTTTGAAGGCTTCAAAAAATTTGTTCACCTTGCATTTTCGATGCGAAGAAAAACATTTGTTAACAATTTGAAAACTGAATATTCAAAAGAAATAATTTATTCAATTTTGGATGAATTAGGGTATTCTCAAATGGTGCGACCTGAACAAATTGGCGTGGACAATTTCATAAAAATTTTCAATATTTTGGAAAAAATTGATAAAAATCACTAAAAAATTAAAGTTTTTTCGAGTTTTTTATTAATTTTTATAAATTTTTTAATTTTTTTGAATGAAGGATAATATTTTTATAATGTTTTCATTGTCTTTTTTAATAAACATATTTTTTTAATTTTTTATTTTAAAATGGGAAACTAAAAAATAGTCTTCCTTTTTTTATCAATCTGTGTGAAGGCATCATTTATTATGGATGGATAAATTTGAATGAACAAAACATAAACTTATTTTGTTTGCGATAATAATGAAGTAAAAATGTTTTTAAGTGTAAAAATTTTTAGGTGGCTCGGGTTTTTAATTTAAAATTTTTTTGATTTATAATTTTGTTAGTTTATATTTTTGGCGCGTTAATGATTTGATATTATAAAAGATTCAAATTAGTTTAGTATTTGTTTGCATTATATTATTTTGAATGTTTATGCAAAAATTTATGTTTAGAAATAAATAATAATTTATTTTGTTTCATTTGACAGCATTGATTTAAAAATATATAATTATTTTGTAGGAATTTGTAGATAATAAGATTGAAGTGAGTGAAATTTTCACAACTTTACATCAGTTATCCAAAGAAAAAGTATTTAGGTAGGGGAAAATGACAAAAAAAATTTTTAGTGTAATCGGAATAGTCGTCGCCAGCGTCCTAGTTTTCGTGGGTGCTGTTTTTGGCGTTATGGCGCTGATGGGTAAATTTAAAACGCCAGAAGTCCGTCCAGACAGATTGACATTCGTAGACAATGAACAAACTATCGTTTATCGCGAGCAAGATTCGGAAAAGATTTATTCATTCGTCTTGAATGGTTTTTCAGATAATCAAGAATATGAAGTCAATCAAAAAGATTGTTATATTTATTTTGTGGATAACATTGGCGCAGATTTGATCACTTTGTGCAATGAAAAAGGTGAGCCACTGCAATCTCAAAACAATCGTTATAGCATTGAATGTAATGAATATGTTTATTATACAATCAAGCCAGTGAGCGAATCTGATTTTTCTCAAGAAAACTATGGGCAAGTAATTTTGCAGGCGCGTGACGCACGCGATCAGATTCAGTCTGACAACAACTTGACAATTTGGATTGATAGAGAAATTTCAAATGTATATCTAGACTACGATGATTCTGACGCATACGATGGCGAGCAGGAATTTACGATCGGCATTGATGTATCACTAGATTTCGTATTTGATTCAAAACCGCTCCATTCGCTTGACCCTATCAGCAGGGAAGAGGGCAAGATTGTGGAACTATATTATTATGATCCAAATGAATCTGACTATATTCCTGTCAATCAGGATACATATTCAAGTTTGCCGTTTATCAACTATGATAATGATAGGCAGATATATACTTTTTCGTCTGAAATTGCGGACAGTTATGAATTTAAGATCGCAGTTTTCCCTACATATCAAGCGCGCATAGATTATTTGAATAGCGAATCTGCCCAGACAGATTCATATTTTGAACGCGTGTCGAAAATGGTGAACACCACACTAATTTTAGATGTTGTCAATTCAGAGATATCAAATGTTGGAATGAATTCAGCGGGTGTGGGACTCAATCTATATTCGGACAACAACTATATCACGCTCTCTGGCGAATCTGGCGTGCAAGGTGCAAATGACAACGACCTTGAATTGTATATGATAAAAGACGGGCAATCTACGACAATTCGTTTTAATGAAGTAGATTTTGGTTTGAACGAATCTGATAATTGGATACAGGAAGATATTGTATTCACTTCAGATGACGGCTCTCGCACGATCAGATTCAATCAAGATTCAGCGACTATAGACGGATTCGATACTGATGAACAAAAGTTTGATGGCACATATAACTTTAATATTAGTGATAATAGCATAACTTTAACAAATGGAATAACTAGATTTTTTGAATTTGAATGTAATTTCAGTAATATTAAATACGACAATAAGACTATGATTAATGCTATCACATGCGAAATTGAGGGCGAACCCTTAACATTCTATTGTACTACAGGTGTGGCTTTCCTGGTCGGTTCGGCAGACGAATCATATAGCATACAAGCAGTTAAGAGCGGTAGTTATCTAGAATTTTATATTTATGACACACAGACAGCATCATACACAAAAGCTAATGATTTTAATTATTCAGCAAGTGCAATTGGAAGTGGAGAGACAAAGTCTTGGAATATCATTGCTAAAAACATTCCGAATTTGACAGATACTCAGAGTTTAGTTTTGGGAATACTCGTGGTGAACAATAATGGCGGAGCATACTTTGCTTCCACGGGTGTGACAGTCAACCCGGTAGAACTCGCTTTTGAATTTGTGGATGAAGATCAAACTCACAATTTAAAGGTGGAATACGAACGAGATGAAAATCAAGTTTATCAAACTGTATATGAAGCGCTAGATTTTAGTGATGTTGTAAATATTACTAATGGAAGTTATGATGCGTGCGTATTCGTCACTCCTAGAGTTGATGCAGAAGAGGGCGGAGTGTATGATATTGATGTCATTGACGGAATGATTTTCGTAGATGCGATGGGCAACGAATATGTGCTAGTAGGATATATGCAGGGGACACAATATGTGAATAAAGTTCGAGTTAGACAAGGTGCAAAAAATTCGGGTACTCCTATATACATGTTGCAGTTGCGAAATGAATATAATCAAACAACAGATGAATACATTCAATCAGTTTTGGAAAACGAATCAAACAATATTGTTTTGAGATATTCTATTCAAATGACAGAAGTTGAAGGAGAAGTCAATAGAAGATATCTGAATGTTACAATAGACGATGAAGGGTTGAATGCAACATTAACAGATGGCAGTGCGAACATTAGCAATGTAGCAGTGGTCAATAATGAATTGGTGGTGACAATTGGCAATGAAGATTATATTTGTACTTTTGAATCGGTTTCAAAAAATAACGGGGATGTTTGTCTTGCCAATAGATATGAAGATGTGGAAGAGATAGCAGATGTGGTCAATAGCTACATAACTGACGCTAGGCGCGTGACAATCAATGTGGATTACGCTTTGATCACAGATGAAATATCGTTCAATTACAATCCAGGATCTGAGAATGGGGATAACGATCCAGAAGGAGATCAGTTTATAAGTATCAGTGACGGAGATGTATATGTGGTGGAAAATACTGCCGAGCACTTACTAATAATAAGTTCAAATGTGCCAAATATGCTGAAGAATATATTTAATGCTGGCGGATTTGACATTGAAAATGTGCATATCAATATGTACAATTCATCAGACACATTAGTTTCAGAGAATTCAAACGCATTAGATGTCCAAGGTCTAGATTTTAGTGCGGATAGTTTAATTTTGAGATATAATAGCAATAGTGCATTATCAAATAGAGATTCATATTTAAAAATTGTGCTAGAATATAATGATTTGCAAATCATTACAGATAGCAAAATTTACATTGAGAGCACGATGGCAACAAATATACAATTCAAATATAAAATTGACGATACGGATCAAGTGAGAACAATTTCATTAGCACAAACTCCAGATGATGCAAAGAGTTCATCATTCTATATTGAAGTAGAAATTTCATATTCAACACAAGATGGTGGGTATGTTTATACATATTTTATAGTTGACGAAAATATTAGAAAAGAAATCTTGGCAACCGAGTTAAGCGACAAACTTTTCAACTCATCTTCAAGCGGGGCGATTGAAGAAGGTTTCCAAGTTTTGCCAGCCATAACAGGCATTGAAAAAAATATATCATATTCGTCAAATTCTCCTAGCATAGTGGACTTTGATGAAGAAAATAACAATTTGATAATCAAGAAAATAGGCAAAGCGGTAGCGACTGTTAGTTGCGATGATATCATTAGATATTTTGCTATATCAGTGGTGTCTAAACAATACAATGAAGAAAGTGCTTTCACCCTAACAGACATAACTAGATTAGGCACGGGTGAAACGGAAGAACTGAGTGTGAATTTAAGTGACTATATAACATACACATATAATGATAGCGGTACAAACATTGATTTGATTACGAATTCACAATTTGTTTCATTAGAAAATGTTGATGTAGTTCAGTTTGGGGGAAATAGCGAATTAGAAGTTGTCGAAAATGAAGGCAATATCTATATAATGGAACCAGATTATAACATCACGGGTGACGGCTCTATCACAGACGAATATATAGTGCTAAAAATTGAGAATGTGGACAACTCTTGGAAGTTTACACGCGTAAATTATCTGTATGCTGTGCTAGTAATAAGTTTTGATATCAATGTGAAGACGAATGAAACTATTAGTTTTGAATTGACATTCACTTCAAGTATTGAAATTAATTTCAATTCAGACTGGGAAAAATTCTACGCGGGTACTACCGTGTTGCTATACGAAGAATATAGCGATACAGAAACTTCAAAGAATAATCCTGTGTTTGGGATAAAAAATTCAACCGATGAAGGCTCCATAACTTGCCAGGTAGATATAAATAATAGCCAATCTCCTACAAATATAAATTATACATTTAGTGAAGTAGGAACATATAGATTTAGTTTCCTATATAATGACTCTGAACTCGCGTCATACACAATAACCGTTTTGCCTAATGTGATAGCGCAAATTGTTGCCAGCGAATTTGAAGGCGGAGAAACTTATGATTATAGCGAATTTGTTAGCTTAAAGAGTTTCAAAACGGGTGTAGTTTATGGTTTATCCGGTGTGGGGATATATCCCCAGACAGACACCTATCTTGTAGACTATACTGATTATACCAATCTTGACTTAACTCTACAATCTGGCACTATCATCAGTTTGGATGAAAATAAATTCAGCATTGGTTGGATAGAGAACATAGGCGAAAGCTTGACTGAAAATATTAGAATTAGTTATAGTTATCAAGTAAATAATGCGGATAGAAGCATAGACTTGCTCGAAACACAGGTTACATTGAAAAATGCCTACGAAATTTCTAGAGGTACAGAAGATACAGGCATTCCGAACTATGTGGATAATATTTATAATATAATGTCTAATATCAGATATAATTCATTTATAAATATCGCAGATAATACGCAATTTAAACTTATTTCGTTACAAACGGATATTGAAGGGGTAGAATTTAATACAAATGAAAACACATTCAAATTAATCACCAATTTGGAGCAAATTTATGATAATGTAGTGCTGATTTTCACATTTGAAGATGAAGGAAGTGGAAAGAAACTAATTTATTCAACCGCTTCGGATACGCAGTTCAGTGTTAGACTTTTGCCATTAGCCCCAGATGAAGAAAATAATGTAGAGGCATATTCCGGGAATTCTTCAAATGCGTTTGATCTGTTGAATAAACTGTACAATGTGAAAGATTTACTAAATGATTTGGAAGACAATACTATTATAACTTCCATTTTAGTGACAGGGGTGAGCGACGATTCTATATTTGCAGATACAGCATTTTTGGGTAGCGGATATATGAATGGCGAGAACAACGGAGCGTACGCAGTGATTAATGAAATTGATGGGAATAGTGCCACTATTACTATCACATATACTATCACTTACAATGACGGGAAAAGTTATGAATTTAAGCGCGATTTACAGATAAAGAATAGGCAATATCTCACTATCACAACGCCGTTTAAGGACGACACCCTAACGGGCACTACGACATCATTCGTGTTTGTGGGAGACGACCCCGCGCAAGATGCTGAAAATCTATTAGGTACGCGTCAAAATGAGAATATATATCAAATCACTATTCAGAAAATTGGCTTAATAGACTATTATTTTGAGCCAGTAAATATCGGTCAAACGATAAACTTTAGATATGATGAAATTCAGTCTGTTGGGCGAGTAAGTATATTTAATTCTGCTGATAGAAGCGTTGCAACTGACGCGGACTTCACCATTGAACTTGTGGCGCGTCAAAACAATGCTAACACTAGCAATTATTACAACAACAATCAAATTGTCATAAACAATGATGATAAATCAGTTATATTCAATCAACATTCAAGTTTTGGTAGCAACACCTATGGATATTTCATATTCAAACTGACTTCAAATTCGGGTGCGGTGGCGTATTATTTTGTGTATCTATACAATCAAACTAATACAGCGTACAACAATGTTGATTATACCAATGTGTATACTTTGAATTCGGGCGAAAATTTTGATACAAATGATGAAAATCAGTTCTTGAATGCGAATACACTTTTGGGCGTGACGATAGACCAAGATTTCTTCAATGATCATTTTGATGCAAGCATTAATTATTCAAGCGTGGACTTCTATTTGCTTGATGCAGAGATGTTGGACGGAGATTATTTTGGTATGATATCAGTCCTATCTGAAACCGCGGATAACGAAACAGATAAAGCGAATTTTGGATATGGCAGATATTCAAAAATTGACGATAAATTTATACCAGCCATATCAAATTACACACATTTGAAGATAGGAATGATCTTCAATTCGGGTACAGTCAAATTCTACATCGGCACAATTGAAGCATATGTTTTGCCAGCATACAAAGAGAGTGTGAATACTGATAGTGGTATATCTGAAAAGATCAATGGAATTGAAACGGGCGAGTATACCAAGACTTTGACCACGGATATGTCTAAATTCGATATTCCATTTGTAGGAGTTACACCAAGATCGAATGTTACTGATGATCAAAGAGACATTGGTGGCTCTTGGACGGCGGAGATTGAAGCAGGTGAGGGTAAATTTGTTTACGAATCAAATTCAATCAGTCTTAATGGCAAGACTATAGTAAGCATTATTAATAACACGACAATTAATTTAGAAAGTTATGTAAATTATGAAGATTTGGAATTTGTGGTAAGATACATATTTTCTTATGGGGAAAATCAATTCGTATTGAAAGTGCATTACACTTACGAGCAGATAGGAATCAACACAAATCCGCAAACTGTCACAGTCGGAAATTTTGTATCTAGCGGAGCAAGCGGTGGAGATAGTTACTTCAATAATCGTCTAGATTTGTCCACAATCGTAGGAAATTACAAGAAAAAAATTATTATTGCGCAGGATGGTACAGACAAAGCAGAAATAGACTTAAGCAATACGCAACTTACTACGAAAGATATTATTACATTTACCAATGGTTGTGATATGAGATATGTTTATGAGAACGGAAATCATTATTTAGAGTTTGAGCAAACTACTTCAGATTATGTTGGGCAATTTGAGATAATATTCAACGATGTGTTTGACGAAAATAATTCAAGATATTCAAAGACGATCACGGCAAATGTTTTGAGCGGGCTGTATTACTCTCAACCGCAATCAGGTAGCGGATATAGTGAAGACAATCCACAACTTTCTGATTTGATAGTAGATAATCAATATCATAGTTCCATAGGTAGCCAGATAACAATCAATTCTAGCAGTAATGCAGAAGTGACCAGATATTATTTTGGTGGTTTGAACATTTATACGAATGTGGCTAGTTCACTTGAGATTACATTCTCGGACAATAGTTATGTCACGAATTTGCTAGATAGCGGAAAATTAAATATTAGTACCCAAGGAACAATTAACTTTACTCATACAGCACAAGACAAAGTTTTGACTTTGAATATAAATGTACTCTCGGGCGGTGATTATTACCAAAGGGGTGGAGCACCAGTCACTATCAATTATTATGTAAATGTTCAAAGATCGTACGCAGGACTCGTTGCTTCGTATTACACAGTGGGAGCTACTCACGAAAATGTGGTGAGTGGATATAGCATTTCTGATATCCGTACGCAACTATTTAATGATATTTCAGATCCAGCAGCATACGATGTTGGAGATGCGAAAGTTAATAAAGATAATATAATCAATCAAAAGCGTATAGCACTCATTGATTTGGAGAATAATTCTACTTTAAGTTATTCAGCAGCAGATATGGGCTTTACCACACCGGACAATCCAAATTACATCACTTTCACAGCAAGCGAGGGAGCGAGTATGCCGGCAACTGGGAATTCATTGAATTTCTCAACAGTAAGCACAAACACTTTGTCTAATTTATATTTAGCGAACAGCGCAGGTGTAGCAAATGTCGTATATGCATACCAGATAATGAGTAGCACTGAATATAGGGATAGATTAGATTATCAGCTAGACACAAATGGTGAAGATGACATTAACGAAAACGAATATGTTTCACTTCTCATTGAAGACAAAGTAGAAGGTACGCCATTAGTATATGGGGAAACCACCACAGACAATGGACAGACTGTGATGCTAGGCAATCATATTGCCACTCTCTCTGACGGAAATAATAGCGCATTTTATATAACAAGTATAAATATTACAATTGATGACTCTACAGTGAGAGACTATGATATTTACAAATCAGATAGAGTGGAATCTAGCAATTATCCGGATGATATAGTTTATATTATATCGGGTATTAATGGTGCAAATATGACTTTGACCATTAGACTAGGTGCGGGTAGACAATTATATGTTGGGCTACAGCGCAATAACGGAAGTTTATTTGACGAAATGACAATCACGCTCACGCTATTTGGAGATAGTGGAAATTTGATTACAAGATACGAGGGTGGCGGATTTAGTTCAAGGAATCTAGAAATCAAATTTTTCAACTATTCACTTGAAAGCGAATTTGATACGAATTATGATTCTATATATGCAGGAAATTATATAGACCTTTCTCAAAAGATAGCTATCACATCAAATGCAAAGAACGCATCTATCTCGTTGAGCAATGCTACACTTGTGACAGGAAATAGCGAAGGCGCAAGTAGCTATATGATTTCTGGAAATAGGCATTATATTCAGAATACAAACAACAACATTTTCGACTATGGTGAAAACGCTAGTTCCAACCTTATTATGACCAAAGCGGTTGGGGTAAACATCAATGTCAATCTAATATTCAATGTGGCAGTAGGAGGATATTTCATAGGGTACATTCAATACAACTTCACCCTGCGTCCAAACTTTGAATTTAGGGTGAATGGCAGTCCAATTTCTAGCGGATATGACGATTTCTATACAAATTATATCTTCTTGACTTCAGAAAAACTTAATTCTGGAGACTTCCCATACAGTGAAGATTTGTCTAGATTTGAAACTAGAAACACGATCATTCCATACAACGCAGAAAACTACAATACTGATTTGATGCTTGAATTGTATAGTGCGGATGGCTCAAATAGGAAAATTACGGATACAAACAATGTGTCTATCACAGAATCGTCTAGTTGGGGTACAGGTTATTTCACGATTGACGGATTAAATCTCACTTTCAAAAAAGATCTTTCAGGCTTGATCATCCTTCGCCTTAATATCAATTTGCGTGAAAATGGCGTATATACGATTTATTGGAATATCAATGTGTTGGGCTTCGTAACTTTACAATATAGATCGGCTACAGGCGAAAATGGAATCTTGACTCACACTAGCGGTGAAGCGTTCGCGTCTGGAGAAAGTGTGGATATTATTTATTCTTCTTCAGGGGATGGTACCGGTATAATTATGTCAGACACTAATGGAACATTGCTTGAAACACCATCAATTGCCAACAACTTTGCTATGGGCGAGATAACGGTAGATTATGTAGTGGTGCCATTCACAGAAACTATTGATGCGGATCAATTGTTTAATGCTGGTAGCGCATATAGTGTAACGCTTGCTAATGATGTTATCAATGCTATCCTTACTGCAAATATTGCTAGCTTAACCTTGCCAAGCGTGGCGCAGTCTAGCGGACCAAATTATGATTATTATAATGTCATATACAGATTGTCTTTCACCTATTTAGGTCAAACCACAGATAATTATTATGTCACATACAAAGTGTACAATAGCGCTAGCGTGAATGTGAATAGCGATTTCACCATTGTGGATGTTGACAATGATCTGTCTGGTGAATATCTGTTAGATTTATTCTATTATGAAGAAAGATATGAATCCACTAGTGGTGATGATGAAGTCATTTTGCGTCTAAATGAAGATAAGGAAATCGTGGCATATCTGAATGGGAATGGTCCATATGAAAGAGACGGAAATAGTACGACTAATTATAAAAATGGAATGACCATCACTTCAAACAACTATGTGTATACAATCACGCTTCCTGGTGGCACATCATTTACAGCGAATAGATCAACTACCACTTATAACGCAGAGTTTGATGTAACTGGAAGCATTATTAATGGTTCGGTGTTCAGCAGTGAATATTCAAATATAGACAATTTCTATACATTTATAAATTCAGTGGAAAGCGTGAGATTGTCTGATATGACAGGATTTACTAGCACTGATTATTCTGAAATATATTATCAATTGATTTATATTGGCGATGGCGGGTTTGGAATTGATCTATCAGATCCGAAAATCAATTCAGGTTTGGGTTCGGACTATCCTAATAGTAAATTGTTTAACAATGAATTGATTGCAGATCTCGATGTAATGGCTAGTGGAAATCCAATTGTCCATATTGAAAAATATGACGCGGATACAAATCTTGGATTCAAATTGACCACTACTGAAGCTATAGTTCCAAAAGGACAATTCAGAGTGCGAGATATATTCCTGCCTACTCAATGCGATAGTACTTCATACCTAGACTATATTGTGGTAGGAGCGGGAACTCCAAATTCTAATTGGGCAAACAATGCTAATAGTGTTGATGAACTTGGTGATTCAGTTGGTGCAATCGATGTAAATGGCAAAAAATACAATTTACAACAATTAACCTTTACAGGTGGTTCATCTGATCTATTATACAATTTGACTACTGATAAATACTATGCAATAACATCAAGTCCAATAGTTACAGTAGACTATGGCACGAATATTCAATCATACTTCTTCCAAGTAAACTACACCCACAATTCAGACCCTGCTGTATTGGATTTAATTGGAAAATTTGCCACATATCAAAATGTTGGTGGAGCATTTACAAAGATTCCATATACAGGTTCGGGTTCGGATGTTTTGGGTAGTATACAAGAAGTGGAAGCAGAAGGAAAAAGTTATAGTGATGAAAATTCTTTGGCAATTACTGTAACAAAAGAGACATTAAGAAAATACAAGCGTGACAATCCAACCAAAACAGCATTGACTTTGAATTATAATGTTAAATATAAAGGTGTTGACTTAACTTTCAGAGTGGACTTCCAGCTTCCTGAATATCCTTATGTTGAAACTACGCTAACAGCGGACGGAGAAATTCCTGTCAACATATTAGGGGACTATTTGAATGTATATGATTCTGATGGTGTGTTGGTCGCATTGACTGATGACAATAAAGAAATAATATCTTCTATAGTCGAGAATAACACTAATTATATTAGCGAAATTAAATCGAACAACAATGTCTATACAGGAGAGATTGTATTGAATCGAGCGGAAGTGGAGCAGTATTTTGCAGATTATCCTAGTGAAAATCATCTTGAAATTGTGCTCACTCTAACCACGGGAAACGCGTTTGGAACTCAACACGAACTGCAATTTAGCATTATAGTAAATCGCAGTGTTTAAAAAGAATTCGCATTATGCGAATTCTTTTTTGGCTTGAAATACTGATAGAATAAATAAATTGTGCATTAAAATTATAAATATTATTATATATGATATAAACTATATATAATCAGTGAATCAATAAAAGTGTTTTAATAATATATAGAAATGTTTTACACAATAAATATAAAATGTTTTATCATAATATATATTAAAATTAGTTTGTATAATATATATAGAAGTATTTTAATAATATATATTAAAAATTAAAATACATTACTGATAGACTAGTGCGCTACTATATAATACATAGTATTATTATGATATAATTTAATCAGCTTTTTTTTATGAAATTATTATTTTGCTGTGTAAATAAATGGTTTAAATTGGCAATTTTTTATATCAAATAATAATTATAAAATTATTGAAATTGTTGACAAAATTGCAACTCTTTATTAAAATATATAAAGTAGAGGTGAATATGGCAGGACTGACAACAGAAGAATTTGAAAATAAATGTATGGATGTGATTGAAACAATTGTTGGCATAGACAATCGTATGGACAGAAAAGGCGCTATCAAGGTGGCGGAAAAAATGCTGGAAAAAGCAAAAGGCAAGACGAGCAACAAACAAGTGATTTCAATTTATGAACGCGTAGTGAAAGAATTCAATATCGCCACAGATGCAGAATATGAAATGTTGAAGAAACAAATTTTTGGTTCATAGGAGAGATATGGGGTTTTTTGATTGGGTAATGCGTGGATTGGGCTTTGATGACAAGAACAAAAAAGACAAGAAGGCTAAAACGATCGTCCAAGATGACAAATATTCCAATTTTAACCTTCACGAACGCATAGAAGGGGAGACGAGTCAGCCATCTTTTTCTACGGGAGCGAACTTCAATGCGTTTGGGCTTCAGCCAGAATCTAATATAATTATGGTAGAACCTACGACACACAAAGAGATTCAGCAAGTCATTGATTATTTGAAGCAGGGACAATCTATCGCAGTGAATTTAGAAGGAATTGCGGACGAGGATAGGATGCGTATCCTAGATTTTTTGTCTGGCGCAATATATGGGCTGAATGGTAGCATACTTCGTTGGCACGGAGATTTGTTTTTGCTAACGCCAGAAGGGCATAAGATTTTGCGCCCTGAAAATTCAGACAAAAAATAAGATACATAAAATTTAATATTAATTTAGTAGATTAACTCTATTTAAACTAAATAATAGAAATTAGTACTCATTATTAATTAATAGTAAAAGATTATAATAAAAAAATAAACAATAAAAATATATAAATAAACAAAAAATAAAAATATTTTATAGAAAATAATTAAACTATCTAATTAAAACATACTTTATTTTAATAAGGGAAAATATTTTTAATGAAAAAATGGATAACTATCATTTGTTCAATAATTGGTGTTTTGGTAATAGATCTTGTTACCAAACATTTTTTATTTGAGGTCGAATATTTCAATTTGATACCAAATGTGATCTCCATTGCCACAAACAACGGCAATACAGGTGCTGCCTTTGGACTATTTAGCGACAATACAATCGCCCTTATAATCGTCAGCATAATTATGATAATCGCACTATTTATATTCAATTATTTTGTGAAGACAAATTCAATTTTCTATTCCATTTCATTTGGATTCATTGTGGGCGGAGCAATAGGCAATTTGGTGGATAGATTATTTTTAGGATATGTCAGAGATTTTATATTCCTAGATTTTTGGCAAGCGTTCCCTGTATTTAATTTTGCGGATAGTTTTTTGTGTGTAGGAGCGGTGATGATGGCAATATTCATACTATTTTTTATGGGGAAGAAAAATTTGAGGCAGGAAAATGAAAACAATTCTTAAAGTAAACGAAGATGGTGTAGATATTAGATTGGACATTTTTTTGGTGCAACACACGAATTTTTCACGCAGTTATTTGAAAACATTGAATGATGAAGGAAGAATTTTGGTGAACAATGAAAAGAAAAAATCGGGTTATAAATTGAAACTATCCGATCAGATAGAGATAGATGAAAAACCAATCAGCACCATTGACGCTTCACCTGAAAATATACCGCTTGATATAGTGTATGAAGATGACGATTTGCTAGTAATAAACAAACAAGCAGGGCTAGTGGTCCATCCGTGCGCCAGCACAAAATCGCACACTCTTGTCAACGCATTGATGTATCATATCAAAAATTTATCTACAATCAATGGCGTGTTGCGCCCAGGTATTGTGCATAGATTAGACAAAGACACAGGGGGATTGATGATAGTTGCGAAAAACGACAATTCGCACAAGATTTTGAGCGAGCAACTAAAGGATAAAACGCTAAATAGGGAATACAAAGCATTGATAAAAGGAAGGATAAAAGAAGATTTTGTTATAGAGGGATATTTGATTCGAAATCCGAAGAATAGAGAGCAAATGATGCTCACCAAATCTGAAAAAGGCAAGTATAGCAAAACAATTTTTAGTATAGATGCAGTGTATGATCATTATACATTATTGAATTGCAAGTTGACGACAGGTAGGACGCATCAAATACGCGCCCATCTAAAATCAATCAATCATCCTATCGTGGGTGACAAATTGTATGGGGGTGAAGACAAAAATATTGCCACAAATGGTCAACTGTTATTTGCCTATAAAATCAATTTCGTTCACCCGACCAGCAAAGAAAAGCTCCAATTTGAAATTGGTTTGCCCGATTATTTTTTAGATGTCATCAAAAAAATATCCGATTGATTCAAACGATTTATTTAAAATTGATTCAACTTCATACAAATATAGAAAAAATCATATAGAAAAGTGTAATTTTGACAAATTTTTTTGATATTTTTGACAAATTTTGTAATTTATTTGTAAAAACTGAATAGTTATGTTATAATACGACTATTGGAGGATGTATGAAAGGTAAGGGTTTTGTAAACTTTTTAGCGTATCTTGCTATTATGCTCGTTGCCATTGCTTTGATCGTGCAATACATTTTGGGTGCGGTAGGGGTTAGTTCGACCGTTGTATCCGCTATGAGCACAATTGCACAATTTATTGCGTATGCTATCACGGCAGTATTTGCATTTTATTTTGCCAAGTCTAGAAGAAGTATTGCCTTTATGATTGCTTATGTTATAGCAGTTATTTTGATAATTGTATTCTTGTTCTTGACATTTTAATTGATTATGAAATTTAAGTTTAACTTAAAACTCACCATTTGTTTGGTGAGTTTGTTTGTAGGATTTATACTCTTGATTGTGGGCAATCAAAATAAGTATTGCCAGTCTTTTGGTTTTTTCTTTTTGTCAGTTGGCATAGTCTTTTTTGCCATAGATAGAACGGACAAAATCGTCAAAAGACAAATGGAAATCGACAAAATTTTGGATAAAGAAAATGAATTGAATGATGAACAATCTATAGAGATAAATGCTGAATTTTCCACATTATACAAGCAAAAAAAGCGTATAAATATTGTGTCCTACATATGCGCGATACTTTTCATAATCGTAGGAATTTTTGTGCTAATTTGATTGATTTAATTTTAATTGTATGATAAAATACACAAGTCTATATTTATAAGGAGATTAGTATGGTACTGAAAGTAGAGAAGAAAGAAAATGGAATTTATGAGGCAAAAGTGAGCCTTGATGAAAAAGATTGGCAGGATAGCCTTAATTCCGCGTATGAAAAAAATAAGGGGAAATTCAATATTCCAGGGTTCAGGAAAGGTCACGCACCTAGGAATATTATTGAAAAAAGTTATGGTGAAGGCGCATTTGTAAACGAAGCGCTAGATGAAGTGTATTACAAAGCGTATACGCAAGTTTTGCGTGAAAATGAAGATATCAAGCCGGTTGACGCGCCAAAACTTGATATTAAAAAATTGGACAAATCTGGAGTCGAACTATTGATGACTATTGTATGTGTGCCAGATTTCACACTCGCTCCATACAAGGGATTGAAGTTCGAAAAGAAAAAGACGGAGATAACAGATAAAGATGTTGAAGAAGAAATCAATAAGGAGTTGTTGCGCGCCTCTCGATTGGTCGAAACGAAAAAGCCAGTGAAAGAAGGCGATTTTGTTACGCTAGACTTTGATGGATATATTGACGGCAAGCAGTTTGAAGGTGGCAAGGCGGACAATTATCAATTAAAGATTGGTAGCAAATCTTTTATCGACAATTTTGAAGATCAATTGGTTGGGCTCAATATTGGGGACAAAAAAGATGTGGTCGTCACTTTCCCAAAAGATTATCACGCAAAAGATTTAGCAGGCAAACCTGCCACATTTAAAGTTGAAATTAAAAATATACGCGAGCGCGTAATGCCAATACTTAATGAAGAATTTGTTTCCAATTCTACGGAATTTGACTCGGTAGACAAATACAAAGAGAGCATTCGCACCCGCCTTGAAAAAGAAGCGGACGAGCGAAATGAATTGGAGTTGGACAACGATATTCTAGACAAAGTCATTGACGACACCGAATTGAATGTGCCTGAAGCGATGGTGGATGAAGAGTTTGATCGCCAAATGAATGGGCTGAACGCTCAAATGCAATATCAAGGCTTGAAACTTGAAGACTATGTGAAATATATTGGCAAGACAATGGATCAATTCAAAGAAGAAGTGAAAGCAAATTCGCGTAGACAAGTGAAAGGGCGTTTGGTATTGGAAAAACTTATTCGAGATGAGCATCTAGACTTGATAGAAAAAGATATCGACGAAAAAATCGAAGAAATGGCAAAAAATACCGGAAAGACGGTGGAAGAATTCAAGAAGCAAGTTAATAATGATATGATAAATCATATTGCAAATGAAATTCTTATGAAGAAATTGGTAGAATTTTTGAGAAACAACAATGAAATTATCTAATATTAAGAATTTTTGATAAAAATTGATTTTCTGTAATAAATTTACAAACAATTCAAATAAATATAAGGAGAGAAGATTATGATACCTATGGTTATTGATCAGGTTGGCAATGTTGAGCGCAGTTATGATATCTATTCGCGACTTTTGGAAGACAGAATCGTTTTCCTATCTGGCGAGATTGATGACCAAACTGCTAATACAGTTGTCGCTCAATTGCTTTATTTGGAAGGCAAAAATCCGGACAAAGACATCTTTATGTACATCAATAGTCCGGGTGGCAGTGTGACAGCTGGGCTTGCAATCTATGACACTATGCAATATATAAAATGCGATATATCTACCATTTGCATTGGTATGGCAGCAAGTATGGCAGCGGTGATTTTGTCTAGCGGTACGAAGGGTAAACGAATTTGTCTTCCTCATAGCGAAGTGATGATTCATCAACCACTTGGCGGAGCGCAAGGTCAAGCATCAGACATTGAGATTCACGCCCGTCACATTCAAAAGACACGAGAGAGTTTGAACAAAATTTTAGCAGACAACACGGGCAAAAGCCTTGAAACGATTACAAAAGATACGGATAGAGACAATTTCTTGGACGCTAAACAAGCATTGAAATATGGCTTGGTGGACAAGATATACGATAAACGAAAAAATTAAAAATAAAGATACAGACTGATGTTTTCGTCTGTATTTTGCAAATAAAGGAGAGTATGAAAGAGATAGAAACTATTTGCTCATTCTGTGGGCGTCCTGCACGCGAATTGACGGATATCATTAGCAATCCGGAAGGTGATTGTTTCATTTGCAAAGATTGTTTGAACATTTGCAAAGATCTTATGGATTTTAATCACCGCACACGACAGAGCGAAAAAAATGAATTTATAGATCTGATTAAACCGCAAGAAATCAAGCAAAAGTTAGACGAATTCATTATTGGGCAGGACGAAGTGAAGAAGATCCTTGCCGTGTCTGTATATAATCATTATAAGCGCATAAATTACAACACTATCAAACGCGACAATTCGCAAGATGAAGTGGAATTGGAAAAATCTAATGTGTTGTTGGTTGGTCCTACAGGAAGCGGGAAAACTTTGCTTGCAAAAACGCTTGCCAAGACGCTGAAAGTGCCGTTTGCTTCAAGCGATGCCACGGCGCTGACAGAAGCGGGTTATGTTGGTGACGATGTTGAAAATATTTTGTTGAAACTTATTCAAAATGCTGATTACGACATTGAAAAGGCACAGCGTGGCATAATCTATATTGATGAGATAGATAAAATTGCAAGAAAGACTCAAAATGTATCCATCACACGCGATGTGAGCGGGGAAGGAGTGCAACAGGCTTTATTGAAAATTTTGGAAGGAACGATTGCTTCCGTTCCACCACAGGGCGGAAGAAAACATCCGCAACAAGAAAATATTAAAATTGATACGACCAATATTTTGTTTATTTGTGGCGGTGCGTTTGTTGGACTTGATAAAATAATCAGTGAACGAAATGGTGCATCTTCTTTAGGCTTTGGAGCTAGTGTCAAGAAAAAAGAGATGGAAGAATCTTTAAACAAATTCGAAAATATTCAACCACAAGATTTGATAAAATATGGTATGATTCCAGAATTTGTTGGTAGGCTTCCTATCGTTGCTTGTCTTGACAGTCTAGATGAAAAAGCGTTGGAGCGAATTTTGGTAGAACCAAAGAATGCCATCACGAAACAATATATTCAAATGTTCAAAATGGACGGAATTGATTTGTCTTTCGAGCCTGAGGCAATTACTGCTGTAGCCAAGAAAGCTATAGAACTGAAGACCGGTGCTAGAGGATTGAGGACTATTCTTGAAGAGCGTATGCTTGATGTTATGTATAGTTATCATTTTGAAGACAATATTGAACGAATTGTCATAACTGCTGATTTTATTAACAAGAACGCAAAAGCAAAAATCATCAAAGCCAAACCGAAACTCAAAGAGAAAAAGCAAACAGCATAAAGTTAATAAGTTTTGAGGAAAAAAGTAAAGGGACTTTGCTAAATGATGAAGTTCCTTTTTATTATTTTAGAAAATAAAAAAATAATATTTTTTCAAATTATTTGATGATACTTACATCTAAATTAGGAACATTGCCGATGAAATGAGATATATCATTTCATTATCAATAGAGAATAACACAATATTGAGTTTTGGTATTTTATCTTAGAAGTACAACAAGAGAAATTGATGATATGAACTTCAAGTTATCTATTTTTTATTTGAATTTTATTTAAAATATTGATATAAATTTGTAATTTTGTGTTATAATCAAATTATATGAAAAAGATGAAGTTATATCACACATCAACTATTCCAAATCTGAAAATCATAGAACCTCGTATTTCAACGCACGGAAAATCTTATGTATATGCTACACCAAGTTTGGAATTTTCTTTATTTTTTGGCGGAAAGGAAATGGCGGGCGGTTTCGATGGGATTTATGGCATAAAAGATAATATACCATTCTTCTACGAGGCTTACAAAGGTGCCCTCAAAAGAATATTTGATAATGCCGTATGCTATATTTACGAAGTAGATCCCTCAACATTTGTAGCAGGCAAGACTACATTCAGTGGTGAACTTGTAAGCGAGAGTCCTGTCAAAATCTTGAATTGCAAAAAGGTTAATAATGTATATAATTACATACAAGAACTAAATAGCCAATCGAAAATCAAACTACATTATTTTTGCGACACAGAAGAATATAATAAAATGATTGACGAATATATCTCTAATATGATTATCGAATTAGGCATTTTGGACAAAAAAGAAACAGGTATTTATGGGTTTTGCGAAAGACATTTTCCACATATTATGGAAAGATTGCAAGCTGAGATTTTGAAGTAATAATATACCACATTATTAGTTTGGAGATAAAATTTTGCCCAAATAGAACTGAGTTGTAAAATTTATGCCAATCAAAACTTGCCCGCTAACGATTCACTCAATTATTCAGGAAGGGAATAGCTTTTAAATTAAGAAGATTATATTAATTTAAAATCTTACATTTTGTATTCAATTAAGTCCTAATTGATTTGCAATATTTGTGAATTTCATATATAATAATTACAATATGGAACTAATTACTATTGATATCAAATCTGATAGGCAGACAGTTAGTGAGGCAATCGCTCAATTTTTGTTAGAAGTAGAGAGTTATAAAAGAGGCGGATACAAGGTAATGAAAGTCATTCACGGATATGGCAGTCACGGAGTTGGCGGAGCGATCAAAGTAAATTTCCTAAAAAAATGTGAAGAATTGAAGCGTAGAGGAAAAATTGAGGATTACACTTGTTGCGATAGATGGACACCAAACAATGTGGTTAGAAAAATCGCTATAAATTATTGCCCAGATTTACTTGCGGATAGAGATTTGTATTTGTTAAATTCCGGTTGCACGATTGTAATTTTATGAAAATATTAGTTTAATTGAATTTAGTTTCAAATTCTACAAATTTAACGTTTAAGACATTAAAATTATTAGGAGATATAATAACAATATGAAAATCAAATATACTTTAGACAAACGTACCGAGATTATGGAGATAATGCTCACATTGACAGATTATTTTGACCGCATTCCGAAATTAAGGGTGCCAACCGAGTTTGATTATGCTGTGGATGTGAAGAATTATTTTTCACAGTACAAAAATCATAGGGCTGTGAAACTATTAACTGAAATTATCCACGAATTGAGTTTTAATTATGATGCACCTATTGCGTTAATGTGGCAATTAAACTCTGATTTTAGTATCAATGAGTTGTTGAAATATCCTTTTGAAACTCGTTTAGGTAGGAGTCCTAAAGTCCTTGAATTCATAAAAGAAATTAGAAATTTTACAATCGACTCCAAGTATGATGAATTTTATAAAAAACATACACGGGTGTATCAAAAATGGATTGAAGACACGAAGAGCAAAGTAGATGAAAATTTGCTTGATTATATGGATAATTTCTACAAAGAAAAATTGGAACGTGATTATATTATAAACCTTATGCCTCTTCAAACACACTGCAATTATGCAGTGGAAAATGGCGATCAGAGTATTTGCAATTTGGGTGCAAAATTTTCTGAAAACAAACTGGAGCCATACTTTCTGTCACAAAAAAATTTAGACCTTATTCAACACGAATTTTCTCATCCATTGATCAATCCGCTCACTGACAAGTATTTCGATGCTAGGCGTATGCCTCCACTCCCCGATGAAGTGAAAGAAAAAATGCGAAATTTAGCCTATGGATCCATATCAACTTATGTCAATGAACAAATTATTCGTTGTACGACAATTTTATATTCAAATAATCTCTATGGTGAGGAATATGAAGAGACTCTAATAAAGCAAGAGGAGGATATAGGATTTATCCACACACGCGCAGTTTTACAGGCATTGAAAGAATATGAAAAACAGGATGTGCCTTTAAGAAAATATTTTCCGAAGATATTAGAGGAGTTTTATAAGCCTCTTAATAATTCACTTTTGCTGAATTAATATTGTTCATTGTTTGCTTGGCAATAATTTATTTTTTTGTTTAAATTGACAGGGAAGGGGTGGCGGAAGTAAACGCTCGAACGAGCGTTTGAACCGCCCAGACGGGCGGTTGGCGTTGAAAACGCACTTCCGCCTTTTATATTAAAAAAATAGACTTCACAGCAAAATAATCATATAATCAATCACAACAATTTTTGAGTGTCAATTGATACTTAAAACAACAAAATTCATCAATATTTTTAAAAATTCATAAGAAATCGTTTTATTTTTAATGTAATTTATGCCATAATACTATAAACGGGGTAAATATGAGTAGACAAATAGGGAAAATTGAAAGAAAGTCCAGAAATGGATCAATTGGTTCGTTTTTCTTTGGTGCGCTGATAGGCTTGCTATTTGGCATAGCGGCGATAGCGGGAATCGTGGCATTATTTTATTATAAAGCGTCACCAAACTGGATAAATGACAAATTTCACACCGAGTTAGATTTAGGCAATGATGATTTGAACAATCTGACATTGAATAAATTTGTCACGCACGCAATCAATTTGTCACAAAATATTGATAGTTATACTCTGAATGATTTGCAATCAGATTTTGATATAGAGATCAAAGACGAGATAGTGGGCATAAATATAACTGATTTGAAAGATGTTCCTTTACCAAAACTTGTGGACGCACTTCAAAATAAACTATCAAATATCAGTGCAGAAGAATTAAAGAATGTGATTGATATGACTGAAATTGATAGTATTCTTAATGAAACTAACACTTACTATTTTAATATGGTAGATATGAAACTGTATAAAGACGCGGACTTCAATGAAGCAGTGGAATTTGATTATTCAATAGATTTAGCAAGATCGCGTGTAATCATCAAAGATTATGATTTTCCGCTATCATCGAATCAAGTAAAAGTTGCGTTGCGATATATTCCATTGAACGAGGCTATCAGTTCAATTTCAGTTCATATTGATTCCAAAATCACGATAGGTGAGTTGAGAGATGAATACAACATCGCCTTGCCAGCATTCTTTGACAATATATCCGATTCGACACAAATTAGCGGATTAGGTCAGGCAATTGAAGGATTGACGGTGGCGCAACTATTGACTTATGAAGATCAAGACAGCGATGGTATTTACGAAGATAAAAACGGAAATGAAGTCAGCAAATTGATGAATACACTTGCAGATTTCAAGATTGGAGAACTATCCGAAAGCGTAACCAATTTGAAGATATCTGACATATTCACAAGCGAAGAATTGTCTGTAGGCGCGTTATCATTGATTGATGATGGCGTGACGCTTACAAATTTAGCTCAAGCATTGTCAACCGCTTTTGAAGAGAGCAGTATGGACGAACTTATAAACGCAGGTTTGATTGAGCCGTCCGCTAGATATTATTCATCTATGGGCGGAACGATAGACGATGGCACAGGTATAAAAGATAAATATATCAATGTTGGTAGCACGGATAGTCCAGATTATAAACAAGTCAAAGATTTAATTTTGTCAGATTTTAGCAATTTAATGGAAATATTAGAAGACAGTGGAGTGCTATTAGATGAAATTCCCAGCGCGTAGCACTATACAATTTTAGAAAATGCCTATTGGCTTTCATTAGTAATAATAAAAAACAAAAAACTTATATCATATTTTAAGATGCTTCAAATAGTAGAATTTGACGAGTATATTTTAAAATAAGTCGTTCTGCTTTAACCTTAAAATGATATTGTATTTGTTATGAAAGTCAACTAGGCATTTTTTCTTTTCAAATTTCCAATTTTTAAGGTCAATTTTGATTGAATGTGCACAAAAATGGGTAATGGGATAAGTAAAAATTGGTCGAGTTTTATCAATCAATTTTAAAAATTTATGAAAAATCAAGAAAAATTTTAGAAAATTTAGAAGTCAAAAGAGCAAAAAATAAACTTGATTTGTCTAAAATTTGATCAAAATTGGCGTATTTTATGCCCATTTTATGCCTAAAACGCACAAATTATTGGAAATTTTCGTAAAATTAATAAAAAAATAAAAAAAGTTTAAAATTTTTTAAATTTTTTTTGAAAAAACTGTTGACAAAGTTTTTGATATGTGTTATCTTTATATTGCATTCAGCATAAGCAGGGTGCCGAACCAATGGTTCGTTAGGACAATTTATATCTTAATAGGTACAATGGTAAGACAATAAGCAAGCAATTGCTTATGGCAATGTTCAATGAACAAAGTTCTTATCAATTCCAAGTTTTTTAGACAACGAAATTAGCCAAGCGAATGAGCGAAGGTTATTTTATAAATCTATTCGTTGATGCTATCTAGCATCTATTGAAATTTGAAACTTGTTTTAAATCAATATAAACGAATTTTTTTGTAGAGTTTGATCCTGGCTCAGGACAAACGCTGGCGGCGTGCTTAAGACATGCAAGTCGAACGGAGGTTAAGTGTTGCACTAAACATTTCTATATGAGGTGTTTAGTGCAATGCTTACCCTTAGTGGCGGACGGGTGAGTAACGCGTGAGTAATCTACCTCTATCTGGGGGACAACAGTTGGAAACGACTGCTAATACCGCATAGGACCACAAGTACATAAGTACTAGGGGTGAAAGATTTATCGAATAGAGATGAGCTTGCGTAGCATTAGTTAGTTGGTGGGGTAATGGCCTACCAAGACGATGATGCTTAGCCGATCTGAGAGGATGATCGGCCACACTGGAACTGAGATACGGTCCAGACTCCTACGGGAGGCAGCAGTTAGGAATATTGGGCAATGGAGGCAACTCTGACCCAGCAACGCCGCGT
>CALWKA010000003.1 GCA_944381155.1 uncultured Clostridia bacterium | reverse complement strand
GCAGAGCGGCCAAATGCAACGGACTGTAAATCCGTCGACTTCGTCTTCGGTGGTTCGAATCCACCTCTTCCCACCATACTGCATTTTGTAGTATAAATAATGAAAATACCACATATTTAGTGGTATTTTTCTTTTAGACAGATTATTAGGCACAAAGTTTAATAAAACTATTAAAACCATAAAAAATGTTGGAAATGGTGGGAAATTGTGTTACATTTACAATTCTATTTTAATGAAAAATGTTGCTCAAACAATCCACATCTTTTCACCAAACTATATTTTATTATATAAACAATGAAAATGCCAAACGAAAGACAAAAGTTTTGAAAAATAGACTCTACAAACATTTTTAATCAATCTTCTTTTCTAACCAATGTTGCAATGGCTAGTTTCTTTTCATTTGATATATTTTTCATAGAATTTATAAGTTCCATATCTTGTTTATAGGTGTTTATATCGTGATAAAAAAATTGTTCTTCACTTATTCCACAAGCGTCAATAATATTTAAAAGTGCTTCAAGACTAGGTAAAAAGTCCTTTCCATTTTCAAGTCTATTGATATAACCTTTATTAAGCCCAGCTAGTTCGGATAGTGCTTTTGCAGAAAGCCCTGCATTGTGCCTTGCTATTCCTAATTTAAGAAGATATTGTTAATTGATAAAAAGTAAAATATATGATAAAATTGTTTGAAATCAACATTTTTCGTTTTTTATGTTGTTCGGTTTTTAATTGTTGTGGTGTATAATAGGTTGTACAAGGAGGAAAATATGGATATAGATAAAATCTATGCAGAACAAATCGCTAACGAATACGCACCAAAGCAAACTTCTAAAGTAATAGCTTTAAAGAAATTGGACAAAAAAGCCAAAACTCCTGCGAATGTGTTTGCCTATATATTCGGAGTGATAGCAACACTTATATTAGGAGTGGGTATGTGTTTAGCTATGGAAGTGATTGCTTCAGGTATTGTTTGGCAAGTTGTCGGTAGCATAATTGGAGTATTGGGTATCGTTGGAATGAGTGTAAATTATCCAATTTATAAAAAAATTCTAGCCAATTCCAAAAACAAATATGCACAAGATATAATCAATTTAGCCAATGAAATTACTAATCAAGAATAAAAGGATAACTAATGAACAAATCTGAAAGTAAATATTTTAATACTGCAAGACTAATGGATGAAGCTCTTCTTATTTTGCTTGAAAAAAAAGATATTGAATTTATCACGGTGAAGGAAATTTGCAAAAAAGCGGGTGTCAATCGTTCTACATTTTACTTGCACTATGAAAATGTTTATGAATTATTAGCGGAAGCGCTAGAAATGATCAATGACAGATTTATTCAATCATTTGAAAAAGAAACTATATCCGAAAAAATTAAAAATGGCAATAAGGAAGATTTGAATTTGATCACGCCCGAGTATTTGCGACCATATTTAAAATTTATCAAAGAAAACAGAAGAGCCTTCAAATTAATACATAAAAAGCCAGATTTATTCAATGTGGAACAAACTTTTCAAAAGATGTACAAAAATATTTTTGAACCTATATTAGAAAAATTCAATATTAATGGGTATAGGCGAACTTATATATTTGAATTTTACATAGGCGGAGTAGTTTCAATTATCAAAAAATGGGTCGAATTAGATTGTAAAACTGATATTGAAGATATTTTGAATACAATTATTGAGTGTTGTTCAGAATAAAAATGTCAATTAAGATATAAATTTCGACAAAATTATAACTAATTATTGAATTTAAACAAAAATTTTCATCAAAAATGTAAAAAATATTTTTCAATTTCTTTTTTATTGTATAAAATAATAATGTGCTAAACAAATTTAGCACAAAAAAAAGGTCGTACCTTATTCTGTCATCTTTAACGACCTTTTTTTCTTTTTCCAATCAAACCGATTTTAAAAATATTAAAAAGATTTTGCTAGATAGTGAGATTAAGCAGTAGATAATACATTATTAAACAATTTATCTAAATTATGTTTATATTCGCTTTATTATTTAATGCAATATAATATTTTCACATTATATTGCCAACACTCAATCACATAAATCTTAAAAATTAATAGCGCCTAATTTTGTTTGCAGACTTTTTATTTTAATCAATTTATTTCTAAAATGATGGTATATTCATATTGTTTTTATTTTAGTTTTCTTTACATAATTTTTTAATTATGATATAATATTAATCGTAATTTGGAGAATTGAAAATGAAAATAAAAGATATTGTTCCTGGCAAAGTTGAATTTCAAGGATTTATTGAAAATCTTAGAGATAAGAAGAATATGCAGTTTGTAGTAATTCGCGATCTGACTGGAAAAATTCAAATCACAGTGATAAAATCAGAAAAACCCGAGATTGCAGAAATTTTTTCTCGTGCGACGCTTGAAAGCACTGTAAAAGTGACAGGTGTGGCAGTGAAAAATGAATATGTAAAACTCGGCGGAATGGAAGTCATTCCTGACTCGGTAGAGATCACTTCAAAAGCAGAAGCATTGCCTATCAGCGAAGATAGCTCGATAGATCAGCGCCTAGACTATCGTTGGATAGATTTAAGACAAGAAAAAAATCAATTAATGTTTCAAGTTGAAACAACCTTATTATCCGCAATGAGAGAATACTTGCTGAATAATGATTTCATAGAGATTCATACTCCTAAATTTATTGCATCGGCTAGCGAAAGCGGATCAGAAGTGTTTGAAGTAAAATATTTCAATCGAAAGGCATATTTAGCACAAAGTCCACAATTTTATAAACAGATGGCAATGGCTAGTGGATTTGAAAGAGTGTTTGAAATTGCGCCTTGCTTTAGAGCTGAAAAATCTCATACTAAAAAGCACGCCACTGAATTCACAAGTTTTGATGTTGAATTTTCTTATATAAATTCTTTTCACGATGTGGTGAATTTGGAAGCAGAAATGATTGCTTATGGTTTGAAAAAGGTGAAAGAAAGATATGGCGAAAAGATAAA
The DNA here is from genome assembly GCA_944381155.1 of uncultured Clostridia bacterium. GTDB lineage: Bacteria > Bacillota > Clostridia > Christensenellales > UBA1242 > Onthoplasma. Next base: position 66,959 of record CALWKA010000003.1, on the reverse strand, counting down.
GGAGATTTTCGGAGTAGAAGTTGTTGTTCCTAGTTTGCCGTTCCCTCAAATGAAGCTGAAAGATATATATGATGAATTAGAAAAACGATACGATTTCACTGTGCCAGAAGAGGAAAAGACAGATTTGACTACTGAAGCTGAAAGATTGTGCGAAAGGTTAGCAAAAGATAAATTCAATCACGAATTTTTAGTCGTCACAGATTATCCACCAGACAAACGCGCCTTCTATCATATGCGAAGAAATGGAATTTTGCAGGGCTATGATTTGATATGGAAAGGAATTGAGATTACATCAGGCGCTCAACGCGAACATAGATATGAAGAAATCAAGAAAAATGCAGAAGAAAAAGGACTAGGCGATGATGTAAAATTTTATTTGGAATTTTTCAAATATGGCATACCACCGCACGGCGGATTCGCAATAGGGGTAGATAGATTGATAATGTTGTTGCTAAATATCCCTACAATTAAAGATACTATGTTCTTATTCCGCGGTCCAGATAGATTGACTCCATAATTAAAAAAGATTTTGATTAAAATAGACATCATTATTTTTAAAAAATTTATTATTAATTTTATACAATAGTTATAATAACAATAAAAAATTATGATTTAATTCATAAAACTTAAAAATTTTACCAATTTAGGAGAAATTAATATGAAAAAAACAGATATTTTAACTTTGCATAAAGATATATCCGAATTTAAAGATAAAGAAATAATTATTGCGGGCTGGGTGAAAAGTTGTAGAGGAAATGGAAATTTTGGTTTTTTGGATGTTAATGACGGCACTTCTTTCAAAGGATTGCAAGTTGTTTTCACAAAAGAAGATTTGCCAAACTATGACATAGTTGAAAAATTAAACACAGGTTCAGCTATTATCTGTAAGGGAAAAATTGTATTGACACCCGAAAATAAACAACCATTTGAAATGAAAGCGATTGAAATAACTATAATTAGCGCCACGGATAGTGAATATCCGCTTCAAAAGAAGAAACATTCTTTGGAATTTTTGCGTGAAATTGCATATCTACGCCCTAGAACAAATTTATTCAACGCAGTATTTAGAGTGAGAAGTGAATTGTCCTTTCTGTTGCACGAATTTTTCAACAAAAAAGGTTTTGTATATGTCCACACTCCAATCATCACTTCATCAGATTGCGAGGGCGGAAGCGAATTGTTTAGAGTGACAACGCAAGATATTTACGACGAAACGAAGAAGTTTGAACCAAAAGACGAATTGTTTGGCAAAAAGACTTACTTGACTCCTACAGGGCAATTGGAAGGTGAAGCTTGCGCGGCTGCGTTTGGAAAAATTTATACTTTTGGTCCGACTTTTAGAGCAGAAAACAGCAATACGAATAGGCACTTAAACGAATTTTGGCATCTCGAACCTGAAATATCATTTATGGATTTGAATGGCTTGATGGAATTGGAAGAAGAAATGATGAAATATATCATATCAGGCATTATGAAAAAATGTCCGGACGAAATGGCTTTCTTCAATAATTTTGTAGACAAAGATTTATTCAATAGATTAAATAATGTCATCGAAAATGAGTTCGCCCATATTACCTATACTGAAGCAATTGAAATTTTAAAGAAGAATAACAAAAATTTTGCATATCATGTTGAATGGGGAGCAGATATTCAGACTGAACACGAAAGATATCTATCTGAAGTGATTTTCAAACGCCCAGTTTTTGTCACCGATTATCCAAAAGATATCAAGGCATTTTATATGAAAATCAATGATGACAACAAAACGGTTCGCGGTTGTGATCTTTTGTTCCCAGGCATTGGCGAAGTGACGGGCGGAAGCGAAAGAGAAACTGATTACAACAAATTGAAAGCTATAATGAAAGAAAAGAATCTTAAAGAAGAAGATTATTGGTGGTATATGAATTTGCGAAAATTTGGATCAGTTCAACATAGCGGATTTGGACTTGGATTCGAACGCATATTGATGTATGTGACAGGAATCACAAATATACGCGATGTCATATTATTCCCACGCACTCCAAACAATTGCGAATTTTAATCATTTTGATTATTTTAAAAGAATTAGAGATTAGAATGAAGATTAAAAATATTGATTTTAATATTCACAATATCCTAATTTTTTTTATTTTTATTTATAAAGACATTATTAAAAAATTAAAAAATATAAAAAACTTATAAAAAAAATAAAAAATTTAATTTTTTATTAAAATTTTATTAAAATATTAAAAAAAATTGGTATTTTAAAATAATTTAATAATTAAAAATTTATAAATTACAAAAATTGGTATTTTAATTAAAAAACATCAAAAAATAATTGATATTAATTTTTTTATCTGTTATTATTGATTTATGTTAAAGAATTGTGAAAATTGTGGTGGACAGTTGCATTTTAGTCCAAAAGATAAGGGGAATGTTTGTTCGAGCTGTGGCTCGGTTTTTCCAGTGCAATATAATTATAGTTTCAACAAAAAAACATTTGATGAACATACTATGGATCAGTCAACCGATGAATTGGCTAACTCTTTGCGTAGTTTCAAATGCAAATCGTGCGGTGCAAATGTTATGCTCACAAAATTTCAAATGCAAACAGTTTGTCCATATTGCGGAAACACTACAATCGTAAAATCAAAGTCAAAAAATCTATTGTATATAGATTCAATTTTGCCTTTTACTTTCGGGAAAGCTGACGCTTTGAAAAAATTTAAAAACACGCTAAATAAAAAATTTTATGCAAACAAAAAGGTATTTAAAAAAATTGATGAAAACAATGTCTCTGGAATATATGCCAACGCTTTTGTGTTTGATATTTCTACCGCATCCACATATAGCGGTGTGTTTAGTTATACTGCTAGTTATAGGACACGAGATGGCAAGGTTAGGACTAAAACTTATTATAAAGATGTGAGCGGAATATTTGATAAAGCGTATAAAAATATCACTGTGGAAGCAAATTCGAATATTGAGCAAGAAGAACTTTATTCTGTTATGCCATTTGAATATGGCTCTGCAGTCGAATTCAAGGAAGATTTTATGTACGGATATATGCTAGAGTATAAAGACAAAATGTTTAATTCGTGCGTAGCCACTGCGGAGACGATTATTAAAGAGGACATTAAAAAGCAACTTTTGAATAAACACGGTTGTACGAAAATTGAACGACTCACTTTAAATACCGATTATATTGACCGCAGATATAATTATTGCTTACTGCCAATATATTTGATAACATCTGAAGCGAAAAACAAAAGATACAAAGTGATTATGAACGGGCAAACAGGAAAACTTGGAAAATTGCCTAAAGACAAAGTGAGAGTATTCTTAACAATCTTATTTGTTTGTCTGCTGATCGTTGGTGGCATTCTATTGTATATGTATTTTTCTAAATAAAATATTAATATATTCAGGATAAAAAATTGATTATAAATTTATTTTTAAAGGTTTTTGATGATTAAAACTTACTGATAAAGGCAGAAAATTTGTTTATATCTTTTCAAAAATCATAAATAGCAATATTTCAAAATAAAATCAATTTAATTCAAGCAAACTCATTTTTAATTTGACAGGACTAGCACATTTATCTGCTAGTTTTTTTTCGTAAAAAACAGATTCAAACTCAACAATCTTCAACAAAATACTATTTCAATTCAACAATAGTTATTATTTTTTTCAATTCTAGTTTTGATAAAATGCTAATAAGGAGAGTATTATGCAAATAAAATCTAGAATAGTTAATAAAACACTTTATATTTTACTTTCAGGCGAACTTGATGAATATACCGCAAGTACTGTACGAAAAAATCTAGATACTTTACTTGATACGCAAAAAGGATTTGTCCAAATCGTAATGGATTTATCCGAATTGACCTTTATGGATAGCACAGGGGTGGGCGTATTGATAGGAAGATACAAAAAGATGAGAGAATGCAACAAACCTATATTTATCACTAATCCCAGCAGAAATGCAGAAAGAATTTTTAAAATGTCGGGCTTGTATGACATAATGCCCAAAATAATATAAAAGGAAGGAATGAAAATGAAAAATTGTATGGAAATAAAATTTAAAGCAATAGCAGAAAATGAATCATTTGCAAGAAATGTTGTGGCTAGTTTCATTTTGCCACTAAACCCAAGTATTAGCGAATTGGAAGACATAAAAACGGCAGTCAATGAGGCAATTACAAATGTTATCGTGCACGCGTACCCAGAAAAAACAGGTTATGTAAATATGAAAATTGTGACGATTAATAACAAAGTCTTAATTAGTATCAGTGATAACGGAATAGGGATTCAAGATATTGAACGCGCACTCACTCCTTTTTATACTAGCAAACCGAACCAAGAGAGAAGCGGAATGGGCTTCACCGTGATGGAAAGTTTTATGGACAAATTAGAAGTGAAAAACAACAAGGTTGGACTAACTGTAAATATGGAAAAAGAGATTGAAAAAAATGTAGTGGGGATTTAAAATGCTAACTAATGAACAAACTTTTGACTTGTTGAATCAAGCAAAAAACGGAAATGATTTAGCAAAAGAAAAATTGATAACTCTCAATTCTCCATTGATCAAAAGTGTTGTGAAAAGGTACCTAAATAAAGGAATAGAATATGATGACCTATATCAATTAGGCGCACTAGGATTTGTAAAGGCAATCAACAATTACGATCCGAATTTCAATGTAAAATTTACCACTTATGCCGTGCCAATGATAGCGGGTGAGATAAAGAGATTTCTTCGAGATGACGGAAGTGTAAAAGTGTCAAGGAGCATTAAGCATACTGCAATGTTAATCAAAAATTATATATATGATTATCATAAAAAAACTGGCGAAAATCCAAGTTTGGAACAGCTTAAACAAGAATTTAATATGGATATAAATGAAATAGTATTTACTATGGAAGCGAACTCGTCCCCGCTTTCATTAAACGAAAAATACAATGAAGATGATGATTCAACCACGATTTTAGATAAACTTTGTGATAATTTTAATGTTGATGCTTTTCTAGATAAACTTACACTTCGCGATATGATTAAAAATTTATCTAGTAGAGAAAAGCAAGTGATAATAATGCGGTATTATTTAGATAAAACACAGAGTGAGATAGCAAAAGAACTTGGCGTGAGCCAAGTCCAAGTTAGTCGAATTGAAAATAAAGTTTTAAAAGAGATGAAAGACAATATCAAAACTATTTAGTTTCATCAACATTCGAGTCTATATTGTTGTATTTATATATAGGATTTTCATATTGACCTTTATGTTTCGGTATTGAAAATTTATTGAAGAAATTTGACACAGATTGCTTGAATTTTTTGAATTTTGATTTCATATTTGACCCATCAGAATTTTTATATGTGTCAATATTTTTTTTCAATTTATTAGATTTATTATTATTTTGCTGATTTTCATCTTGCACATTATCAGGTGTATTATTTTCATTAGTCACACTATTAGTAGTATTGTCTTTATTATTTATATTTTGCTGATCTTGATTTAAAATATTGTTTTGATTATAATTATACATCCCATAAGGGTTGTTGTACATATTGTTTGCATACGGATAACCGCCTGCGCCATACATAAATTCATTGTCTAGTAGTGCCGTGTTGAAAAATGTGTCTATATTTTTTCTATTATTATTTGCATACGAGTCTATATTAGAATTGAAACGCCTATTGTTGTAGCTATCAATATTGTTAGATTTTAAACTTTTTGTTGTCTGATTGTTCGAAGTTTCGTTTGTGTTTGCTATATTTGTAGTTTGGCGAGTTTCACTTGTTTGTGTATCTGAATTGTTTTGATTTGATAAAGTAGTGGAATTGCTTTCTTCGTTGCTATTTAGATTGTTTTCGTCATTAGAATTTGAGTTTGAACTATTGTTTTCAACCAATTTTCCATCTTCATTTATCAAATAATCTTTTATAATAGGTTGCTCATTGTTTCGCCTAAATCCATATAAAATTCTACCTTTGTTGTTTGGCTCAATGTTGCGATTAATGTTAAACAAACTATTTATCATATTTAGTGATTGAAGTCCATTTTCTAACAATTCATTTCCGTTGACAAGGTTGTCTAAAACTATTAAATATTTTAATGATAAACTATCCATATTGTTGTCATTATTTTGAGCAAAATTAGATAAATCGGACAAACTTAAAGTTAATTCGCGTGTGATAGCTGATAGTCTGCGTCCCAAATTTTTCAATTGTTCAGACTGTTCGGACAAAAAGATTTTTTGCTCCGCGGTCAATTCTATCTCTTTTGATTGCACTTTTGATATCAAATTTTGTGTTTCAATTATGGCGTCAACAATTTCTTCTTTTAATTCGCAAAATTCGTCACACGAATCTTCTATATCGCTAGAAAGGGAATAAAGAGTGGAAAAAGAATCATTATTTTCCGCTGTATTTTCATTTGAAATTTCTTCTTCATTATCATTGTTTTCAGCTAAATTTGAATCGGTTGAATTTGAAATGTCAGTATCTGCATCATCCACAGTATCAGCATCATTTTCTGCTTGTACATTCATTTGATTAATGCTATTATCATTATCAGTTGTTTTTGCATTTAAACTATCGGTTATCCTTTGTTTTGTTATTTGTCTATCTTCACTCATATTCTGCAAGGTTTTTGTTGGCACGCTTTCATTATTTTGAATAGGAGTGATGGTTATATCATTTTTCTTTTCGTCCTTATTGACATTTGAATTGCTTTGATTGTTTTCAATTGCCATTTTGTTAATTGAATCATTCGCTATAATTTCGTCATTATTTTTGCGCTGACCATCATTATTATTTACTATATTGTTTGAATTATTTTCAAGTGTATTTTTCGTTTTATCTAAATTAATTCCGTTTATACTTTTGTCAGTTGTTTGTTCTGTTGACGACTTATTGGTATTGTTTGAATTTACTAATGTTGCATTGATAGGAGTAGATACTGTCAATTCGTATTTGTCTAACGCAATCTTTGTGAGTGATCCAATATCATTTTTTGTATAATTATCTACTGATGTTTGAAAATTATTTACTGTTTTCATTAGATCATTTGAATCAAGTTTGGCAGGTGTGTTGGCACATCCTGTCAACATTATTCCAGCACTTAATATTGATAATATAGGTACAATTTTTTTCATAATTTCTCCTTTACTATCGTTAGTATGTATAAATTTAAGGTAATTATTTGAATTTTTTAAAAATTTTTTCAATTTTTATATATTTATTAATGTTTATATTTTAATTTTTTCGTTAATAATTTGTTAGGAGAAAATTATGGATAAAGAAAAAAGAAATGTAAATTACAACATCTATGTTGAATCAAAAGTGCCTAAAACTCGCGCGTGGCCATCATTGATTAAAGCCTTCATATTGGGTGGGACGATTTGTGCCATAGGTCAAGGATTCTTTGATCTATACACTTATTTCTTCCCAAGCCTTAGTGAAAGCGAAGTTAGCACTTGTATGTTAATGACCATTATATTTATCACTTGCCTTTTGACAGGAATCGGAGTTTATGATGTGATTGGCGCTTGGGGTGGTGCAGGCTCTGTGATACCAATCACAGGATTTTCAAATTCAATATCTAGTCCTGCCATAGAGTTTAAAAAAGAAGGAATAATATATGGCATTTGTGTGAAAATGTTCACCATCGCTGGACCTGTTATCGTGTGTGGCGTGGTGGGATCAATAATTTGCGGTTTCATCGGTTATTTTATTTGATTATAGTGGAGAATTTATGCAAACTTATAAATTTAAAAACAATGTTTATATCCTTGAAGGATTTAGTATGGTGGGACCATTAGAAGGAAAAGGTCCATTAAAAGATTATTTTGATTATATCATTCAGGATGATACTTTGAAAGAAAAAACATTTGAAAAAGCGGAGCGCAAACTGCTATTAGATTTAATTATCAATGCAGTTGATAAAGCGGGATTAAAAATGACCGATATTGATTTTTTCATTGGTGGAGATTTGCTTAATCAGATCGTTAGTTCGTCATTTGCTGCACGCGAACTTAATTTGCCTTTCATAGGATTGTATTCCGCTTGCGCTACTATGGCAGAATCTTTAGCAATTGGTGGTATATTTGTAGACAATAAGATAGCAAAAAATATAGTTGCCTCAACTTGCACACATTTTAGCAGTGCAGAGCGTCAATATAGGTTTCCACTAGAACTTGGCAATCAACGCCCGCCAACTGCACAATGGACCATTACTGGTGGCGGTGCTAGTATCATATCAAATATACCGAGTAAAATTCGCATCAATGCTGTCACTTTTGGAAAAGTTATAGATTATGGTATTTCAGATGTGAATAATATGGGTTGCGCTATGGCGCCCGCTGCATCGTCCACGATAAAAGCTCATCTTGAAAATATGGATTTAAAAGTTTCAGATTATGATATCATTTTGACTGGCGATCTCGGGAAATTAGGTAGCGAAGTATTGATTGATCTAATGGAACACGAAAATATAATATTAGGTCAAAATTATTCAGATTGCGGATGTATGATATACGACAAAACTGAACGCGTGTTTATGGGTGGAAGTGGCGCAGGATGTAGTGCTAGCGTTTTGAATTCGTATGTTTTATACAAGATGAAAAAAGGTGACTTTAAACGCGTCTTATTAGTGTCTACAGGTGCACTGATGAGCACTACCACTTCGCAACAAGGAGATACCATCCCTAGCATAGCTCACGCAGTAGAATTAGTGTATGTCGATTCAAACAAATCAAATGCCAATTCAAACAATAATTCTAAAAAAGTAAAATCAAAACTAAACAAATCAAATAAAATAAAATCAAACAAACACAAAACTACTAAATCTTCCAAGATTGAAAAATAGCGATAAAATGTGATTTTTTTTAACAATTGACTGAAATTAATTAATTTAATTCATAACTACAAATTTAAAAGGAATAAAATATGATATCAATATGGGACTATGTAATATCTTTTTTGGTAGGCGGATTTATCTGCTTTTTAGCACAAATTTTGGTAATTAGAACAAAAATAACAACTGCCAGAATTTTAGTTTTGTTTTTAATCATCGGTATGATATTAGAAGTTTTCAATATATATGCTCCATTCAAAGAATTTGCAAAAGCGGGTGCGACTGTTCCAATAATAGGTTTCGGAGCTAATCTTGCGCGCGGTGCAATTATGGCAGCGAAAGAAGAAGGTATAATCGGTATATTTACAGGGGGATTGACAGCTTCTGCGGGCGGAATTGCTATGGCAATTTTTGCATCGTTTATATTTGCGCTCATATTTAGTAGCAAATCAAAACGCGGTGGGCACTGACAATTAAATTGAATTAAAATATTCGGCTTGTAATAGTTGATTAATTTTATTAATACCATTTAGATAAAAAAGTTATATTCAATATATAAATACAAAACGATAATTGATACTTTTAGTTAGAAAATTAAAATATTTATATCTCAATTTTTTTCAAAGTATAAGCAAACAATCAATACAATAACAATCAATACAATAATATATAAACGAAAATATAATAATCACAAGTTGATATAGAATTAAATAAATCATAACACAGAAGTTGCTATTTGTTGCTATTTATAGATTATTTAGTCGAAATCAATATAATTAAATAATACAATAATAAATTATAATATGAAAAGATCGTATAGCAAAAAAATGTTGATACTAAAACTAACATTCGTTATCTTTTTAATATTGTTTCTAATTTATTATTTTTTTGTCATTAGTCCTGTTGTGAAAAGTTATACTTATGCTCAAACGCGTGCAATAACCGAAGAAGCGGTAAATAGAGCGGTGAGTAATGTTATTAATCAATCATTAAAATATGATTCGTTGATAGATATTAGTTATACTGCCAGCGGTGAAATCACATCATTTACCGCTAACCAATTTGAAATAAATAGTATATCTCGTGAAATTGTTGAGCAAGCACAAATTGAAATGCAAACATTAGGGAAAAATGGCTTGGATATAAAATTGGGTACATTTTCAGGTATACCTTTTTTAATAGGCAGAGGTCCTAGCATTAATTTGAAATTGACTCCAATAGGTGCGGTAAGTAGTAATTTTGAAAGTTTATTTGAATCGGTGGGCATCAATATGACTAAACACACATTATATTTATATGTTAATGTGCATGTGAACATAGTACTTCCTATTAAATCGTATGATATACATACATCAAATCAAGTATTGTTAGCCGAAAGTATTATTGTGGGGAAAGTTCCTGAAGTATATCTGAATGGATCAATTTTAGGAAAAACATTAAATCTTGTTCCTTAAATCTTTTAATATATTGTACAATTATCAAAATTGTGTTATAATACATTTATGTTGTATTTTGATAATGCTTCAACGACAAAAATAAGCAAAGAGTCACTTGAAAGTTATATTAAGTCAAGTGAAGAATTTTTTAATCCTAGTTCTTTATACTATCCCTCTGTAAGGGTAAAAAAAGAATTGGAAGATAGTAGAGAATATTTTTTGAAAAAGTTTAATGCCAAAGCAAAATCAACTTTCATCTTTACAGGCTCAGCTAGTGAAAGCAATAATTCCGTTTTAAATTCTGTTATTACTAGAAAGGATAAAAAATATATAATAGGTGGCGGGGAACACAGCTCAATATTTGAAACTGCAAAAAAGTATAAAGAAAATGGTTACAATATTGTATTTGTTCCATTGCAAAAAAATGGCGGAATAGATGTTGATAAGTTATTTGATTTAATCGATCAAGACACTGCATTCATTTCGATCATTCATATCAGTAATGAAACGGGAGCCATCAATGACATAGAGGATATTTCAAAACGCGCAAAAATGATCAATCCAAATATATTAGTGCATTCTGATGGGGTGCAGGCAGTAGGAAAAATTGATATAGATCTATCAAAGCTAGGGGTAGACTTCTATACAATATCCGCGCATAAAATCAACGGACCAAAAGGAATAGGCGGACTATTCATTTCAAATTCAAATAAGTTTAAGCCATTTATTTTAGGTGGCGGACAAGAAATGAATTTACGCTCTGGTACAGAAAACACTCCCGCCATTTCAGCATTCAAAACAGCTATGGAGAACCTGAAAAAAATTGATTTTAATCTCCATAAAAAAGCAATTTTAGATAATCTCAACATTGACTATTATCTAGTTTCAAAAGACGACTGTGTTGATAATATAATATCAATTTGCTTCAAAAATTTACGCGGAGAAACGATAGAGCACATTATGGAGTCAAAAGGATATTTGATCGGGACAGGTTCTGCGTGCAATAGCAAAGCGGGGCAAAACAGAGTCTTATCAAATATTGTCGAAAAAGAATATTTGTCTGGAGCTATTAGAATCAGTTTTGGTTCGGATATCACTATTGATAATTGCGTTGAAATGGCAAAAGCGCTTAATGACACGGTAATTGAATTAAACAAGAGGTTAAACAAATGAACGAATTGAATAATGTAATATTAATACGATTTAATGAAATTCATCTAAAAGGTGGCAATAAAAAATATTTTATCAAATTGTTGCTCAATAATATTAAAACAGCACTGAAAGATAGTATCTGTAAGATTGAATCCATTCAAAATCGATTTATTGTGCGAGATTATGAAAATGAAGATGAAATCATATCAAAATTAAAATGCGTGTTTGGCATACATTCAATATCAAAAGCTGTCGAAATGCAAAATGATATAAAACAGATTTGCGATTATATTTCCACTCTCAAAATTGATACTACTTTCAAATGCGATGTCAATCGTGCGGATAAATCATTCCCTATAAAATCAAATGAATTTGAAGCAAATTTAGGTGAAATTGTTTTAAAAAATAACAGCCAAGCAAAAGTTGATATACATAATCCTAAAGTCACCATTCACATTGATATTCGAGAAAATGGATATACTTTTGTTTTCTATGATATAATCTACGCATATTCAGGTTTGCCTCTGGATGAAAAACGGAATGGTTTGTTATTATTAAGTGGGGGAATAGATAGCCCGGTAGCTGGTTTTTCTATTGCAAAAAGGGGATTAAGACAGGACATTTTACATTTTGATAGTTTTCCTTATACCAGCCCACAAGCAAAAGAAAAAGTAATTACATTAGCAAAGAAAATAAAGCCGTACATCGGTGCGCGGTTTATGTATATTTGTAGTATGACGAAATTGCAAGAAGAATTTCACATCAATTGCAAGACGGAATATGCAATTAATTTATTGAGGCGATCAATGATTAGAATTGCAAACATAATATGTGAAAAATATAACTATAAAACTATTATAACAGGTGAAAGTTTGGGGCAAGTTGCTAGCCAAACAATAGAAAGTTTGACGAGCACAAATGCTGTCGCAAAATATCCAGTTTTGCGCCCTTTGATAAGTTTTAATAAAGATGAGATAATTAAAATTGCAAAAGAAATTGACACTTACGATACTAGTATTTTGCCATACGAAGATTGCTGTACCGTATTTTTGCCACGAAATCCAGCAATCAAACCAAAAATTGAAGAAGCAGAAAAAGAAGAGAAAAAGGTGGATATTGAAAATTTAATTAATATAATTATTCAAAATATGGAAGTGATAGATTTAGATTAATAATTTTTAACATATACAAAATATAGTGTATTTTTTGCAATATATACACAACAATTTGAAACATAAATTTTTAGAAACAAATTAGTTTGGTTGTAAAGTAATTATGATAAAAATTGTAAAATAAATTAACTTTTTTAATTTTGCTTTTAACTTGACTTTTCTATATAAAATGTAGTACAATTATATTGTCGCTAATGCGATATGAAAGGTAGGTTAAAATGAACATAGTAAATTTTAGTTTGCTATGTAGCATAAGTAATAGTTTAGCAACCATTTTATCCATAGTTTTATTTTTGGTCGGTATAGGTATCGGAATTGGTGTTGGCTTCGGTATTTATGCCGTAGTTATGAATAAAAAATCTAAATCGGCTAAAAAAAATGCAGATAAAATACTAGAAGATGCTTATGCTCAAGCAGAAAAAATTAAAAAAGAGCAAGTAGAACAGGCAAATAAAGAAATTGGTATCTTGAAATCAACTTTTGAACAAGAAAATAAAGAGCGTAGAGAAGAAGCCAAGCGAAACGAAGAACGATTATATGCGCGTGAAGAATTGCTATCAAAACGAGAAAATGCTCTAGATAAAAAAACAGAAGAATTGGAGCAGTCAAAAGAGCGCGTGCATAATCAAATTGAAGCTTTGGCAAGCAAGGAAAATGCACTTGATGAAATGCAAGAAAATATTATCAAAGAGCTTGAGAAAGTAAGTCAGATGACTAAAGATGAAGCAAAACAAGTGATCATTGACAGATATACTGAAGAAGCAAAAATAGACGCTGTGAAACTTGCAAAAGAAATTGAAGACAAAGCGCGTGATGAAGCTGACAAAAAAGCTAGAAATATTATAACATTAGCAATTCAAAAATGTGCAGCTGATCATACTAGCGAAGTTACGACAAGCACTGTCACTTTGCCAAACGAAGAAATGAAAGGTAGAATTATAGGTAGGGAAGGCAGGAATATACGCGCTTTAGAGTCAGCAACGGGAATTGATTTTATAGTTGATGACACCCCTGAAGCCATTACATTATCTGGATTTGATCCTGTAAGACGCGAAGTCGCCAGAATAGCATTGGAAAAATTAATTTTAGACGGCAGAATCCATCCTGCTAGAATTGAAGAATTAGTTCAAAAAGCCCAAAAAGATGTTGAAGAAACGATCAAAGAAGCGGGAGAGAATGCTTGTTTTGATGCAGATATCCACAATATTCATCCTGAAATTGTAAAAGTTTTAGGTCGTTTAAAATATCGTACAAGTTATGGTCAAAATGTTTTGAATCATTCACTTGAAGTATCCTATATCGCTGGAATGTTAGCTGCCGAAGTGGGGGCAAATGAAAAAGTGGCAAGGAGAGCCGGATTACTTCACGACATAGGCAAAGCGGTTGATCACGAAGTAGAAGGCACACATGTAAGTATTGGAGTGGAACTTGCTAGAAAGTATAAAGAAAGTGAAGCGGTTATCCATTGTATAGAAGCGCATCACAACGATGTCGAACCAAAGACTCTTGAAGCTGTTTTGGTACAAGCTGCTGATGCTATCTCAAGTGCTAGACCAGGGGCAAGAAGAGAATCAATCGAAAATTATATTAAGCGTTTACAAGATCTTGAAGCTATTGCAAATTCATTTTCTGGTGTTGAAAAAACTTATGCAATCCAAGCTGGTCGAGAAATTCGTGTTATGGTAAAACCTGAACAAATCAGCGATGACGAGGCTCAAGTTTTAGCACACGATATTGCAAAAACTATTGAAGCAAAACTTGAATATCCTGGACATATAAAAGTAAATGTTATTCGTGAATCTCGATTCACAGACACTGCTAAATAATAATATTGAAAAAATATTGCTTGCAATCAAGCAGTATTTTTTTATAAATATTTTTATCTAATATTCAATATAAAATTTTTAACATTATTAATATTATATTAAACAATTAATTTCTATTAAAATATTAATTAAAATCATTTTTGATACAAAAATTTAATTAAAATGTTATCTTTTCTTGACAATAATTTTACTGTGTAGTATACTAAATTTGTATAGGGGAGTGGCTCAATGGTAGAGTAGCGGTCTCCAAAACCGTCGGTTGCGTGTTCGAATCGCGTCTCCCCTGCCATACTACAAATTGCTTTCAAAAGTGTGATTTAAAATATGTTATAAATTTAATTTTACATTTTAAAGCGATTGGAATCCATATTAGAATTTATTATATCCTTATTTATTTGACAAATAAGGATTGTTTTTTTATAATTAAAATGATGAAAAAAGTAACTATTTATACAGATGGTGCGTGCAGTGGTAATCCTGGCGATGGAGGCTGGGGTGCTATTTTATTTTATAAAGATGTAAAAAAAGAGATTAGCGGATATCAAGAAAACACTACGAACAATCAAATGGAGTTAACTGCCGCTATCAAAGCCCTAGATTTATTGAAAGAGCCGTGTGAAGTTGACTTGTATAGCGATAGTGCATATTTGATAAATGCGTTTCAAGAAAATTGGATTACAAAATGGCAATTAAACGGATTTAGAAATAGCAATAAAAAACAAATACAAAATTTAGAGTTGTGGCAACAACTAATTGAATTAAACAATATGCATAAAATCAATTGGATAAAAGTGAAAGGTCACGCAGACAATATTTATAACAATAGATGTGACGAAATGGCTACTGGTGAAATATCAAAAATGAAAAAATAGGTATGAGGTGAGATGTATCAAATATATCATACCTATTTTTCTTGTCAACTCTTAATTAATTTTGATTAATACTAATAAATATTTTTTTAATATGTTATAACTCTTTTTTCTTGAATATTATTGAACCAATAACATTAGCAATTATTATAAACAGCAATATAACACATACCGTTAGTCCAATATTCGTGCCGGCATAAACTTTTGCTCCCAATAAAATATTTAAGAAATTGTCTGACAATGCATAATTTGAACTTCCAAAGAGTGAATATATAGATATGTGTGAGAAAGGGTAGTATGCCAGCCAACTATTTATACCACCCGCAAATACAGGCAGTAATGTATTCAATAGATAAAGCACCAACATAATTGTCACAGCGAAAAGATCTGATTTGAATAGACAAGATAATAACATCGCGATTGATGCATATACAGCCAATTCAAAGAACAGGCTTACTAGATAAATCAACAACATTACAATAGGATGCATAGTGATAGCTGTAGAACCATTGAATATTGTGAGAATAGTCAATGAATCAAATCCGTAAACTGTCCCGCCCACACACAAAGCAACAATTGCAGAGAATACAATCATAATAATTGACATCATTAAAACGGCTAGTAGTTTTCCGAAAAATAGTTTTGTTCTGCCCACAGGACGAATTGCGAGATATCTCATTGAACCTTCTTTTATCTCTCCTGCAATTGAATGGCAAGCGGTCATCACTGCATAAACTATTATAATAAACGAAAATAACTTTAATATAAAATATGCATAGTCATAAGCATTAATTTCGTGATTTGATGTGACTCCTATGGTAAGTGGGTGAGCAAAATCATTTTCTGTTTTTTCATTTTCAAATAGGTATGTATATCTTATTAATAATGAATTAGAATTGTATTCTGATTGATTATTTAGATACATAAGATCTAGCTGATCGTTTGTGTTGACTACCGAAAAGGCATTTGACAACAATTCATAATTTACCAGATTGATAAAGGTGCTTGCCGTGTTGACATATAGATTGATAAGCCTTGTCATCTCATCTTTTGAACTGATGCTTTGATTTGTATCCGAATCAGATTGAGCCGAATCTCTCAACTCATATATATCTGCAAGTATATCCTGCATTCTGGAATTTATAATAAAATACTTCGTACCTTCAGCATTTGACGAATAGTCTTTGATAAAATCGTCACTAATGGTAGGGTATTTGAAATTATTTATTGATCCAACAAATTTTTCTTTGAAATTATCTTCGTATTCTTTGCACATCTCTGCAATGATTGTCCTATTCGATTCGTTCACTGAAACATCAAAATTGTCATAAACATAGTCGTAATATTCTTCAAAAGTGTCAAAATTCGAATTGGTGGTTAGGATGGTGTAGGCACCATTTTGTGCATTGTTTATGCCTGTGTTTATTGCATAGTTCAGATCGGTTAAACTTTGCAATAAATTGGTTCTATTTGTATTGATAGTGTTTGAACTAGATGAATCGTATGCGCAATTTCTAAAAGCAGAAAAGTTTGTTTCAAATTTACTATATAATTCATTTATATAATCTTTGTATGAACTGCCATTAATTCTGTATAATGTTACAGGTATAGATGCTTTTACGATATTGTCATCCACTGAATATTTTATCCCCGCATTTGAACCACCATCAAATTGATTGTAGATATCCAACACAGTTTCGCCTTGTATATTTTGCGAAGTGTCTTGATATACAGTCGGTTTATATATAAAAACGCCGAGTACTAAAATTAGTGCAAGCAAAATAGCCAGTACATATATGCCTGGCTTGGACACCATTTTTTTCATCTCTGCAGAAACAACTTTAAACATAACTCTCCTAAACTATACTTGTGGACGGACGCTCACTATTCAGCAATTCAAAATATAATTCTTCCAGCGATTTTTGAATTTTTTTCAAGCCATATATCTTAACTTTTTTATATGTCAAATAAGATACCACTACTGCGATATTCGCTTCTTTTAATGGTAATATCACAGAATTTCCAACGACTTTTGAAGTTATATTATATTTTTGCTTCAAAATTAGCGCAGCATAATTAGGGTAGTTGCAAATGAATTGTATTCGCTGTCTTGATTCAACTATGCTACTGATTTCTTTCATTGTTTTATATTCAATAATTCTGCCATTGTTTATCAAACCAATGACATCGCATGTATGCTCTAATTCTGCAAGATTGTGACTCGATATAATAATCGCAATTTTTTCTTTTTCTGCCAAAGCTTTAAGAATGTTTCGCATCTCAACGATACCATTAGGATCAAGTCCGTTAGTGGGTTCATCCAAAATCAGCAATTTAGGCTTGTTTAAAAGTGCTTGAGCAATTCCCAATCTTTGTTTCATACCCAATGAATAAGTGGATAATTTGTCTTTTATTCTGTTTTCCATACCGACAAGTTTTACAATCTCTGGAATCCTTTTTGTGGCAGATTTCCCATAAAAACTCGCAAACAATTTAAGATTTTTTAATCCTGACAAGTAAGGGTATAGTTGAGGAATTTCTACCACAGCGCCAACATTTGAAATAGCGCGTTCAAAACTTCGTTCGATACTATAACCGCATATTCTTATGTTACCTTTAGTGATCGGAGTGAGTCCGGTGATCATTCGTATTGTAGTAGATTTACCAGCACCATTTGGTCCAACGAATCCAAAAATTTGACCAGGGAAAAGAGAGAAGGATACATTGTTTACAACCTTTTTTATCCCATAAATTTTGGTCAAATTATTCACACTCAATACAGGTATCATTAAAACTCCTATTTTTTAGATTTTTTGATAAACAAATATGCAAATATAATATCAGCAAACATTACAGTAGATAATAATATTGGAGCATAGAGATTAGCAAAATTGTTTATGTTAAACATACTATCTAATGTATTGTTCCCAATATTCACATTGACGATTACGCACACAACAATAATCAAAAATTCAATTGCAAGAGATATATATAATTGTTTTTTCAAATCGGGATCGTACTTATTGTTTTGAAGATGCATCCTAAATCTATCATAAAAACAAGCATAAATCGAAGGATAAAATATTAGTATAAATAATGCGATTAAAAATGATACATAATAAATCGGTCTTGTGTTAGATTGAAACGAAACTACAACGGATGAAATGATGATCATCACCAATAGATATAGGGTAGAAGCAAATACTCTGTTTTTCATATTCCTAGCAGTATTTTTTGCATAAATATAATTTGCATTCGTTTTAAAGTCTACAAAATCAACATATTTAATTTTTTTGTATGGCTCATTGCTTATATATGTATTGTCATTGTCAAAATCTAGTGACACAGGAGTGGCAGTTGACGATTCATTTTGATTGGTGATGTTTGTAGAATTTCTAGTACTTTCATTTGATGCGTTTGCAGTAAATTGTTTTTTATATTCATCAGATATTATCGTAGATTCCTTTTTGGTAAACTCTAAAACATCTTTATTTTCTGCAAATTTTTCTTCTACATTAATTTTATCATTTTTTAAAACTTGCGTATTCAATTGATTAATTTCCATTTCTGTAGCATTGTCAATATGATTTCCATCAAAGACTTCACTTGATGGTATAATCGATTCTTTTAGGGTAGGCGAGGCAGTATCTTCTATCTTAATTTTATCATTTGAAGAAGATGGTTCATCAATAATACTATCCATAATTGAAACAGAAGAATAATTATTTGCATTAGAAACATCAGTTTTATTTGCCTGCTGATCAACATCCGATTCTGCAGTTGAAAAATTTTGGTCACCCTCAAAATCGTCTTTGAATGACAATTGATCTCCAGAGGCGTCAAAAACTATATTCTCAATCAATTTCTCATAATCGGGAAGTGTAGCGACTTGCATTTTGCCATTTTCTGTGATCCTATAATAATGGCGCTTGCCTCCAATATCGCTATCTTGCCAATACGAAGAAATAAATTTAGATTTCTCTAACTTTTTCAAAATTGTGTAAAGAGTGGGCTGTTTAATTATGATTTTTCCTTTAGATTTTGTTTCAATAGATTTAGTCAACTCAAAACCATATTTGTCACACTCATTTAATTCTAATAAAATTAATGGAATTAAATCTGCGGTTCTCATAATACCCCTTAATAATATATTAATTATATAGTAAAAAGCCAATTTAGTCAATAGAAATAAAAAATTTATGCCAAATCTAGCATAAATCTTTTAAAATTTATTTCTAATTAATCCTACCACTTTCCCTAGAATATCAATGTGATCAGTAATGATAGGGCGCATAAACGAGTTTTCGGGCTGTAAACGAAAATAACCATTTTCTTTATAATACCTTTTAACCGTTGCTTCATTATCTATTAAACAAGCGACAATTTCGCCATTGTTTGCGACTGACTGTTTTGATATCACGACCAAATCATCATTATATATGCCTATATTTATCATACTATCGCCTTTAACTTTCAATACAAACATATTTGTGCCAGAAAATAAATTTTCAGACACAATGACTTTGTCCATCAAAGTTTCTTCAGCTAAAATTGGTTGACCAGCGGCGATGAGTCCAACTACAGGCAATGATATATTGTTATTTGCAGACTTATCAACTAATTCTATGGCGCGATTTTTGTTCACAGAGCGGGTTATTTTACCCATTTTTTCTAATTTTTTCAAATGATAAACCACGCTTGATGTAGAATCTAAATTTAGTCTATCACAAATTTCTCTAATGGTAGGGGGGTATTTTTTATCTTCTAAATATGAAACAATAAAGTTGTAAGTTTCTAATGTTTTGTCCATTTATTCAACTCCTAACATAGTATAACAAAATTTTTAAACATTTGTCAAACATTTGTTCGATATTTTTATAATTTTTATTTTTTTATAATTATAAATTAAAATACTATTTAACTATTATTTTTAATTATTTTACCATTGAATAAATTTAACTTCATATATCTTATTGTTAACTGATTAATAATATAATACTATTTTTTAGATATCTAAATATAGTGTAATTATATAAAATAAATACACAATATAAAGTGTATTTAATCTTGTTTCAATTTTACTTTGCCTGCAACAGATTTCCTGATATCTTCACTGATTGCTGCATAGTGTTTTTTGGTGGTATTCACATCTTTATGACCTAATACTTCTGCCACAATATATATGTCTTTTGTTTGATTATACAGATTTGTGCCGTATGTTGAACGCAATTTATGTGGGGTAATGTTTTTCAACGGCGTTGCAACTTTAGCATACTTTTTTACTAAATATTCAATTGCACGCACGCCTAAACGCTTGCCCTGACTAGAAATGAAAAGTGCGCGTTCTTCTTTTGGTATATTTAAACTTTCACGATAGTGCAAATATTCTTTCAAAATATCCGCTGTTTCTTCACCAAAATATAAAATAACTTGATTTCCACCTTTTCGCGTAACACGGAAAGAGTTGAGATTAAAATTTATATCATCTACATTTAATCCCACACATTCACTAACACGAATACCTGTTGTCAAAAACAGAGATAAAATCGCGTTATCTCGAATTCTGAATTTTTCATTGTATTTTTGCTGATGGTTCGAAAATCCAGACAATGTATCACAAGAGTAGAGCAATTCAGCTGTCTCTTGTGGCTCTAAACGAATGATTGGTTTTTCGTGTAATTTAGGAGAAGAAACTTTTGAAACAACATTGGCTTTGATCATATCTTTGTTGAATAAATATTTGAAAAATGCTCTAAGGCTAGACAATTTGCGCAATTTCCCACGCTCACCATTTGTGATAACTTCGCCATTATCTTTGTCATAATAAGACAAATACGCCATATATCGTTCAATTAGATACGAATCAATTTTGTCAATAACATTAGTTGTAATATCTATTATCTTTTTATTAAAACATATCGTTTCGTATGTCACTAAATAGTTAAAAAATGTTTTCAAATCACTTGCATAATTCAATCGCGTAAGTGGGGTAGTGGTGTCTTGAATTGCGATGAAAAATGTACTACAAAATGGCGGTAGTTCGGTCAATAACTCATTCAATTTACGCATATTTTTTCTGTTTCTATCAAGATAATAATTATTTGACATAATTCCTCTTTATAATTTTATTATATCATATCTTTGCGTAAAAAACTAATGATTTTTGAATAATTTTATAATTTTTAATGAAAATAAGTTGACAAATCATTATGATTTTTCTAAAATTGAATTAGTTTAATATGTCGATGATAGGGACTAGCATATTATCTAGGTGCGAGAGAGTTTGCGGTTGGTGAAAGCAAATCACTGAAATTTTATGCGTCTACCCCCGAGACACTCGGTAATGCGAGGCTGATTGCATAGCACAATTTGCAAATAATGAGTGGGGCGTTTAGCGCTCAAATAGAGTGGCACAGTGGTAAATATCACCTCTAAATTGTATTTTTTGTGGGTGATATTTTTTATTTAAAAGGAGAAATTATGATTGATATTAATTTGATTAGAACAAACCCAGATTTAGTAAAGCAAAACATAAAAAAGAAATTCCAAAATCACAAACTTCATTTAGTTGATGATGTGCTTAAAATGGATTCTGAAGTCCGCGTCTTAAAACAAGAAGGCGACGAATTGCGTGCTAAACGCAATGTTTTGTCGCAACAAATTGGCGCATTAATGAAATCAAAGCAAATTGATGAAGCTAATAAAATTAAAGCGCAAGTTGTTGAAAATAATGAGCGTATTGATGTTATTGAAAAAGAAGTCGCTGACCTTGACAGCAAAATTAAACAAGCTATGATGAGCATACCAAATATTATTGCAGATGATGTTCCTATAGGAGAAGATGATAGATTTAATGTGCAAGGTAAAACATTTTTGGAACCAAAAGTGCCTGATTTTGAAATTCCTTATCACACTGATATCCTTGAAAATTTAAACGGGTTGGACATAGATAGTGCGAGAAGAACTTCTGGACAAGGTTTCTATTATCTCACAGGAGATATTGCCAGACTTCACAGCGCAATTCTTGCTTACGCGCGCGATTTTATGATAAATAAAGGTTTTACTTATGTAATTCCACCTTATATGATTCGTAGCGATGTAGTAAAAGGTGTGATGAGTTTTGAAGAAATGGACAATATGATGTACAAGATTGAAGGTGAAGATTTATATCTAATTGGTACTAGTGAACATTCAATGATTGGTCGTTTTATGAATACTATCATACCTGAAGAAAAATTGCCTATAACTTTAACATCGTATAGTCCTTGTTTTAGAAAGGAAAAGGGCGCTCACGGCTTGGAAGAACGCGGAATTTATCGTATTCATCAGTTTGAAAAACAAGAAATGATTGTAATTTGCAAACCTGAAGAAAGCGAAGATTGGTACAATAAAATGTGGAATTATTCAGTAGAATTGTTTGTGTCTATGGAAATCCCGGTAAGGACACTCGTGTGTTGTTCGGGCGACTTGGCAGATTTGAAATATCGAAGTCTTGATGTCGAAGCCTGGAGTCCTAGACAAAAAAGGTATTTTGAAGTTTGTTCTTGTAGCAATCTAACAGATGCACAGGCTAGAAGATTGGGCATTAGATATAAAACAGATAAAGGCAATAAATTTGCTCATACTCTAAACAATACCGTTGTAGCACCACCTAGAATGTTAATTGCATTCGTTGAAAATCACCTTCAAAAAGATGGTTCAGTCACGATTCCTAAAGTATTGTGGCAATATATGGGTGGTACAAAGGTCATTAAACCAAAAAAATAATAATATGATGATTATAATAAAAAAATTGCATTATTTAATGAAAATTTAGCATTTTGTTTTTGATTAGGTCATAGACATTATGACCTAATTTTTTTATGCGTATTGACAATATAAACTTTCCGTGATAAACTTAAACTCATAAACAAAGGATTGTTATATGGATAAAAATATATATGATGCACTATACAATAAAACAAATGTCAAAGAGATAGATGAAAATGATTATAATATGTACAAAGATATTATTTCTCGCGAAAAATTCATTTCTTTGGTAAAATATATTCCATTGGCAATTATTGTCGGCGGATTTTCTATTTTAACAATTTTTAGTCATCCATTTGTCGCACTTTTGTTTTGTCTTCCAGTATTGATTGCTCAATTTGCATTGTCTATTATGGGTGAAAATAGATTATCTCAAACATTGAATAAATATGGAATTTCACATAATGCGTACAAAGAATTCAAAAAGAGTGGGGGAATAGAAAGAATAAAAACAATTATCAAAGAGCACAAAAAATTGACAAAATATGGATTTTCTTTTGATAATAAAAATTCTTTGGAAGAAGTAATATTAAACTATAATAATCCAAATGCTAAAACTAAAAAAATTGTTGAACCATTTTCAGAATTTTCCAAAAAAGAAAGGAAAGAATATAGGGCTAAAGAATCGAAAAATACTGAAGATGATACGCTAGAATTGTAAATTAAAATTTATTATAAAAAATCAATTATAATTTTTAATAATTCTCAAAATTGGGAATTATTTTTTATGAAAAATTAAGTTTTCAAACCAAAAATAGTTTTTTACGCAAAGATATAAATTTTGACAATTTCAAACAAAAATGACATATAATAACCATATTAGACATTATATTTGATATAATCATATCAAATGCAAAATATAATCAATAAACAAATTATTCTATAAATTGTTTTAATAAAATAAAATTAATCGTTATTAATAAACACTAATTTTTTATAAAAGCAAATAGGTAAGAAGAATTAATTAATGATTTGCTAGAATGCGCTGAGACGAATTCAATTTTTAAAAGATGGGTAATTGGTCATCTACAATCAAAAAAATGTCAGTAGTTTTTGAATTAGAATTAAATTAATCAATTTTAAAATGATATCTTAATGATATCTTGTTGGCATAATGAAGTATATATTTTTATAATTAATTATTAAAATGAAGCAATTGTGTATATTAGAAACAAACGCAACTATATGTGGACAACTAAACATATAGTTTGTCATAATATGTCAAACAAACGATTATAAAATCGTATCGGTGGATAAATTATATGATTTCCACAAGAATTTTACCAAGTTTTCACATATCTTTTCGCAAAAGAAGAGTTTTGCGAAAAGATATGGATATAAATTTTTACATTACTCCACATCAATCCACAATTCAATTTTTAGTTAACTCTATTATATATTTATAAATATTTTGCTAGTTTTTCCTTTTCCTGCCCTATTTATGTTCTCATCACTTGATGTTTTATTAATAAAAAAAACTAATATGAATTATCATATTAATGCTTTTTATAAAATGTTATGTAAAAAATCGTATAGTACTATCTAGAGTAAACTTATGAAAACAAACAAACACAAAATATTTACATAAGAAAAAATAAATTTATCTTTCTTTGATTATTTCAACAACTTCAGCTTCGCCTTCAAATAAAATTTCAGTAACATTCTCATCAGTTACATCAGTTTGAGTCCAATAATTATGTGCTTTGGCAATATAATCTTCAAAACTACCGCCGTCTCTGCCTAGTACGAAATCACCACTTTTAAAAATTTTTCCGTTTAATTTAACCGCTATCACTTGCAAATGATTCTCTCTACTTTTTTCATAATTATCAACAGCCGTTTGCTTATATAAGGATAAATACATACAATGCAATCTTGATGGTAAATCAGGATAAAAATTTTTTCTGACATTTTCTAATGCTAATTCCCTTACAAGCAAATCATAATTATCACATATGTATGCTAAACTCTCTGCGTGATTTTTAATTATTCCACGATTTTTCTTAAAATAATAAAAGATATCTGCGAGTCTTAAATTGTCGATTTGATATTTTGTTTGAAAGACCTTTTTATACTGCCCGGTAATGGTATTTTTATCAAAAATAATTTTATCACCTATTGAAAATTTTCTAGACTTAACAATTTGATACAAAATTAAATCCTTTACTTTTTCCATATTATATATTATAACACAAATATAAAATTCAGACAAGAAATATAAATGAAATAATCTTTTTAAATTTAGTTATTTCAAAATTGCTTTCATTGCATTCATCAATCCAATTTTGCCGTGCTGATAACTTAAGCACCCTTGCAAATAACCAGCATATGGCTCACGCATAGGACCATCACAACTCAACTCTATACTACTGCCCTGATTGAAACTGCCACTTGCCATAATGATTAAATCTTCATATCCGTCCATCTCCCCTGCCTCTAAAACTGAATCACTATCTATGGCACTTGACGCTTGTATTGCACGAGTAAATTTAATTAATTTATCTTTGTCATTAAAATGAATACAACAAACGATATCTGACAATTTATCATCAAATTTTGGAGTAGTTTTAAAACCATATTTTGACAATACTTTACTTGCTAAAACTACCAATTTTTTAGCTTCAGCAACGATATGAGGCGACATAAATACGCCTTCGAAGAACAATTTATATCCTGGTTCATACGATCCTGTGTCAATTCCTAAAGCGGGACTTGTCAACTTGTATGATATCAACTCAATCAAATCTTTTTTCCCAGCAATATAACCGCCTGTTGGAGCTATTCCCCCACCCATATTTTTCAAGAGCGAGCCAACCACAATATCCGCCCCAACATCTGTAGGTTCCAATTCTTCTGTAAATTCGCCATAGCAATTATCTACTACAATGTCCACATTTGAATATGTTTTAATGTCCGAAATTATATTTTTAATTTGATCAATATTGAGCGCATTTCGTAGCGAATATCCTCTAGATCTTTGAATGTATACGATTTTAGGATTGATAGACTTTATCGCATTCTTTATTTTTGCAGAATCAAATTCTCCATTGATTAAATCAACTTCATAATAGTTTATATTATAATCTTTCAAAGAGCCTACATTCTTCCCTTCTACTCCGTATATCACTTGTTTTAGCGTATCATACGGAGTGCCTGAAATGCACAACATACTATCATTTGGACGCAACAATCCAAACAATGTTTGACTAATCGCCTCTGTGCCACAACTAATCAATGGGCTAACAAAAGCTGATTCCGTATGAAAAACATCGGCAAAAATTGCTGAAATTTTTTCCTTGCCTATATCATTATGACCATAGCCACTGCTACCGATGAAATGATATGATTGGATATGATTTTTATTAAAAGCATTAAGAACTTTTAGTTGATTTAAAAATTCTATTCTCTCAATCTCTTCAAATTGTTTTTTGCATTCATTTTCGCATTCATTAATAACTGATAAAATATTTTGATCTATGTTAATCATTCATAAACTCCTTAATTTTTTCTTCTGCTTCAGTTTTTTTACAAAAAACTAAATTGTCAATAGTCTTTAAAAATGTGAGCTGTCTTTTACAATAATTTCTGCTATGTTGTTTAATCAATTTGATAGTGTCGTCATAACTTTGTTTGCCATCAAAATAGTCAAACCATTCTTTATACCCTATTGAATTTGTCGAATGCATATTGCGCGTTGCCCCACTTTTGATTAAATTTTTGACTTCTTCTTCGAGTCCCAATTCAATCATTTTATCCACTCTTTTATTAATTTTATCATATATAATATCTCTTTCGTCAATAATCGCCAACTTCAAAACATCAAAATTGTTCAGTATGCTTTTCGTAATATGTGTTTTATCTGATTGAATTTTACTAAACATATCCAATTCTAAATATCTAATTACGCGCTTTAAATTGTTTGGATGGACCGATTTTGCTTTTTCTGGATTCAATTTGTATAATTCGTTCCATACATAATCATTCCCAAATTCTTTTGCTAAATTTTCATATTTATCTCTAAATTTTGGATCAGATTTTTTTTCTCCCAAGTTATAACCATTTATCAGAGCTTTTACATACAGCCCTGTGCCACCAACAATTATCGGTAGTTTGCCCTTGGCTATAATATCTTTAATCGCCTGCTCGCAGTCAGTGATAAACTGTCCTACATTATAATCTTCGTCAAAATTTTTTATATCAATTAGATAATGCGGAATTTGTTTTCTAATATCAATGCTCTCTTTTGCACTACCAATATCTAATCCTTTATATATTTGCACACTATCTGCGGATATAATTGCACCATTATATTTTTTTGCAGTGGCGATAGCTAATTCACTTTTCCCGCTCGCAGTTAAGCCTGTAATTATAATTATTTTTTTCATACTACACAATTCTCTTAAACCATTTTTCAATTTGGGCACGCGTGATAACCGTTACGACAGGTCTTCCGTGTGGGCACAATAAAACAGGATTATTTATGTCTAAATCGCGCAACAATTCTTTTATTTCCATTTCGGACAATTTCATACCAGATTTTACACTACTTTTGCACGCTTTTTGCATTAAATAATGACGAATTTCATTGTTCATATTTGGTTTCAAATTTTTCATATCGCGTACCAAATCGTCTACAAAATTTTTCAAATTTATATCTTTTAATTGCATAGGAACTGAATTGATAATGATTTTTCTATCTGAAAATGTATCAATATCAAAGCCCAAAGCCTCCAATTCGGGTTTTAATTGCATAATAAAATCAATTTCAATTTGACTTAATTCTTGAGTGTATGGAATCAACAAATCTTGTATCACTAGATTTCTGCTATTCACCATTTTAGTAAATTTGTCATAATTCAAGCGCTCATGCCCAGCGTGAAAATCTACTAGCAACATTTTGTCTTGTCTTTCTAAAATAAGGAACTCATTAAACAATTCACCTACTATTTTGTAATCTAGAAAATCATCTACATTTTTATAATCGTCAGTCGTTTGTTTTTCTAAATTCGTTTGAATTGATTCATTTTTATATTTCGTATTTTTTGTTATAGGTTGATTTGAATTAACATTGTTTAGATTTTGTTCAGGCCGAATTGGAATATTTTGATTTTCTTGACCTGATTTTGTATTAGTTTCTTGCGGCAAGTTATTTCTTGCAACATCGTCATTTTTAATATCAAATATTGTAAGCGGATTATATGTCGTCTGTTTAAGTTCGAGAAATCCCGAATTGTTTGAGCTCTTTCTATTAACTTCTACAGTGATTTCTTTTAACGAATTCAGATCTGTTTTAATCAAATTTTCTGTTGGCTTTTCAATATCTTCCGCATTGATAGGTGTGTTTTTGTTTGGATTTAAAAACTGATAAATTGACGAACGAATAGCGGTATAAACTAAATCATAAATTTTAGACGGATAAGCAAATTTTACATTTATTTTGCTTGGATGGACATTTACATCTACATCGACTGCAGGCATAGTTAAATTCAAAACATAAAAAGGAAATTGTCTGGTCATCAAATATTCTTCATACGCCATATATGTAGCTTTTGATACAATTTCATCCACGACATATCTTGAATTAACCATAAGCGTTTGATAGGTAGTATTTGGTTTGCTATATCCAACTTTTGAAACAAATCCTGTCAGTTTAAGATTTCCTATAGTTTTATCCACTGGCATAATGTTTTGTGTAGTTTCTTCGCCATATACACAATATATTGCGTCTAATAAAGTTTTCCCAACCGTTTGATATATGATTTTGTTGTCTGCTATATATTTAAAAGATATATTAGGATGCGCTAGAATGTATCTTGAAATTATATTGGTGATAAGATTTTCTTCTTGCTTCGGTTTCTTCAAAAATTTTCTTCTTGCTGGCGTATTGAAGAACAAATCGTTTACTTCAATTTTTGTGCCGACATCGCTACTAGTTGGATTAATCTCGCTAAACACCCCACCATTAACTTCTATTGAATATGCGCAATCTGAAGACTCTGTTTTAGTCACCATATTTGTTTTGCTCACATTTGATATGCTTGCAAGTGCCTCTCCCCTAAATCCTAATGTTGAAATGGAGTCAAGGTCATCAACATCTTTTATTTTGCTCGTAGCGTGTGGCAAAAAGGCTTTTTTAATATCTTCAAATTCTATTCCTTTTCCATTGTCTTTCACAATAATGGAATCAATTCCGCCTTGTTTTATCTCAATGTTGATTTTGCTAGCACCAGCATCAATAGCATTGTCAATCAGCTCTTTTACAATAGAAAACGGACTCTCTACCACTTCTCCCGCAGAAATTCTATTAATCACCAAAGTATCAAGTATGTTAATAGCCATTCAATCCTCCTAGAATTATTTAACCAAATCAATTAGATGAGCAAGTGTGTCAAAGGCAACCATTGGAGATAATTTATTGATATCGATTTCACGCAAAGTATCTATAATCTCACTCTCGACTTGAGCATTGTTATCCATTTTTTCGCTTTCAAATTCTTTCATCAACTCTTTTGCCCTATTAATTATTTCGTCAGGCAATCCTGCCAAACTTGCCACTTCAATTCCGTAGCTTTTGGTAGCACTGCCACGCATAATTTTGCGCAAAAATACCAATTTCCCGCCTATTTCTTTGATTGAAATACAAAAGTTTTTAACTCCGTCATATAACCCTTCGAGTTGCATCAATTCGTGATAATGGGTGGCAAATAATGTTTTAGCTTTCAATTTTTTTGATAAATATTCCACCACTGCCCAAGCAATAGATAATCCATCAAATGTAGATGTTCCCCTACCCACTTCGTCTAATATAATCAAACTATTATTTGTACAAAAATTTAAAATGTTTGCAACTTCAATCATCTCTACCATAAAGGTTGATTGTCCAACTGCCAAATCGTCGCTAGCACCAATACGAGTGAAAATTCTATCAACAATACAAATATCCGCGCTCTTTGCTGGCACAAAACTGCCAATGTGCGATAGATATGTAATTAATGCCACTTGACGCATATATGTAGATTTACCTGCCATATTAGGACCTGTCAAAATGATTGTGCGTTGATCGGTATCATTCAATCTACAATCATTTGGTATAAAATCTGATCCTTTGATCATCTTTTCTACCACTGGATGCCTACCTTCCACTATATTAATCTGTTTTCCGTCTGTGATATTAGGCTTGGTATAATCATTTTCCACCGCTACTACACTCAACGAATATAAACAATCAATCGTAGAAATTGCTATAGCAATATCTTGCATCACATCTGTGTTCTGCAATAATTGTGCTTTAAGATTTGAAAATATTTTTTCTTCCAATTTCAAAGCTTCTTCGTGACTGGTCAATACTTCTTCTTCAAATTTTTTCAATTCTTCTGTGATATATCTTTCATTGTTTGAAATGGTTTGCTTCCTAATATAGTTAAATGGAACTAAATCATTATACATTTTGCTAACTTCAATGTAATAACCAAAAACTTTGTTGTAACCAATTTTTAAATTTTTGATTCCTGTAGCTTCTCTTTCTCGTGCTTGCAATTTGAGAATATAGTCTTCTGCATTACTTTTTAAGTTTCGCAATCTGTCAAGCGATTCATTAAAGCCCGATTTTATATATCCACCATCTTTCATAATGGCTGGCGGAGTATCTGATATTGTATTGAATATCAAATTTGAAATTTCAGATGTATCAACCAATTTGGATGCTAAAATTTTAATATTTTGATCATTTGATCGCATCAAAATCTTTTTTAAATCAGGGGTTTGAGATAGAGATGTAGCTAGTGCAATACAATCTTTAGGGGTGAAATTGCCATAAGAGATTTTCCCCACAAGCCTTTCAATGTCTTGAACTTTTGATAATGTATTCTTCAAATCTGCGCGCATCAAAGCATCTGAAAATAATGCTTCCACCGCGTTTAAACGCCTGTTTATTTTATCTTTATCTTGAAGTGGTTGCCTTAACCAATTTCGTAACATTCGTGAACCACCACTAGTACAAGTGCTATCAATCACCCAAAGCAAACTACCATATCTAGAATTTTCTCTCATAGTAGTTTCTATTTCAAGATTTCTTCTAGTGTTGGTATCAATATACATAAATTGCTCATCACGAATTAGTTTAGGCATTTTCAAATGTTTAAGCTCTCGCTTTTGAGTTTCCAAAAAATATTGTAGCAGTGCACCTACAGCTATTATGCAATATTTAGAATCAAAATCATATCCTTTAATAGATTCAATATTATATTGTTTCAAAACTGCCGTTTGACAATTTGAATAGTTGAAAGCCCAGTCATAATATAAATTGAACTTGAATTTGTCATTTGATTGCACACACGGCAAATCGTTTGAAATATCTTTCATCTCACTATTGCATATAATTTCTGACGGCATAACGCGAATTATTTGATCATTAATGTAATTTTTGAAATTTTTACCTGTATATTCGCCAACATTCAATTCTCCCGTACTAATATCACTATAAACATAAGATATTGTGTTTTTATCTTTGTATATACACATTATATAGGAATTTATACTCTCGTTTAGCATCGATGAATCAATCACAGTGCCCGGCGTGATAATTCTAACGACATCCCTTCTCACCAATTTTTTACCAGGTTCTTCCATCTGTTCACAAATGGCAACTTTGTACCCTTTTTCTATCAATTTTTGAGCATAAGATTCGTACGCATGATATGGTATTCCGCACATTGGAGCACGCTCGCTAGTGCCACAATCTTTGCCTGTCAAGGTCAAATCCAATTCTTTGCTAGCAAGCACCGCATCGTCATAAAACATTTCATAAAAATCACCCAAACGATAAAACAATATGCAATCTTTGTATTGCTCTTTCGTCGCTAAATATTGAACCATCATAGGTGATAGTTTATCTTGTTTGTTTATCTTTCGTTCACTCATTTGATTTCTCCTGACAACTTATGATTGCGGATACCTTCTATTTTTACTTTTGCGAAATAATTTTGATTTACATATTTGTAATTAGGAATATAAATTTCTTTTCCGCCGTCTGTGATCCCAACAGCTACACCATTAATATGTCGTATCAAACAATCATAAGTTTTGTTGAAATATTTTTTTATTTGATCCTTTTGAATCAATTTTTGCAATCTCAATAATTTATTCAATCTAACATTCTTTTCCTTTTCGTCTATTTGATCTTCAAATGATGCAGCTGGAGTGCCCGACCTTTTTGAATACATAAAGGCAAAAACTTGATCGTATTTTACTTTCTTTAATAATTTCAAAGTTAAATTGAAGTCTTTTTCTATCTCTCCAGGAAAGCCTACAATTATATCAGTAGATAAAGCAATGTTTGGCATAGCTCGTCTTAATTTTTTGATAATTGACATATAGTGCTTGATATCATAGTGTCTATTCATTTTCGCTAATATCTTTGAACTGCCAGATTGAACGGGAAGATGTAATGCTTTTGCAATCTTGTCCTCCTGCTTCATAACCTTAATTAAGTCATCTCCTAAATCCATAGGATGAGAAGTCATAAATTTAATCTTAAAATCTCCTTCAATTTGGCAAAGATATGTCAGCAATTCGCTAAATGACATTTTATCTTTCAAATCTTTTCCATAAGAATTGACATTTTGTCCAAGCAAAGTGACATATTTGTAGCCCTGATTTTGTACAATGTCCTTGACTTCCCTATAAATGTCTTGCGGAGTCCTGCTCATCTCTCTGCCGCGAACATAAGGAACGATACAATATGTGCAAAATTTGTTGCAACCATATATTATGTTCACATAAGCATTGATTTTATCGTCGCGTATACAATTGTCATTATCCATACTACCAATAGGTTTTTCAATTATATCATAAATATGTTTTTTAGACATAGCATATTTCAATAGATATTGATCCAACTGATTTACATTATGCGTGCCAATAATAATATCTACAAAAGGCAATTTCTCTTTCAAATTGTATTTGCCATTTTTTTGTTGAGGCATACATCCGCAAAGAATAATAATTTTGTTCGGATTTTTTTCTTTTATTGGACGAAGCGCCATCACATTATTATATGCTCTATCTTCTGCCCCTTCACGAATACAGCAAGTGTTGAAAACTACCACATCTGCCGATTCAATATCTTCAATCTCACTCATCCCTAGGCGCGATAAAACACCACGAATTTTTTCTGATTCGTGTACATTCATCTGACAACCATAAGTTACTACATTAAAAGTCTTTCCTTGATAACTATTCATAATAAATAATATTATAATATAATATAAAGGATTTTTCAACTAAAATTTACAAAATACTTATTAATTTTTGTATTTTGCAAATAATAAGTTGATGCAAAAAATAAAGCATAAGAAGAATATGAAAGCATTGTTAATTATAGCGATTATAATATGTCTATCATTCCTCATATTAGTAATTTTTGCCTCAATAATTTACAATAAATATGATTTAGATATAAACAAATTAACCAATTTGAATAATGGCGTCAAAGTTTATTCATCGTCAGGAATAGACAACACTTTATACAACACCAATCGATCAATAGTAGAAATTGAAAGTTTGCCCGAATATGTAAAAGATGCTTTTATCGACATTGAAGACAAAAGATTTTATTCACACAATGGCTATGACTTAAAACGAATAATAAAAGCGGGATTGGTGAATTTAATGAACCAAAGTAAATCACAGGGGGCGTCTACAATCAGTCAACAACTGATAAAAAATGCACTATTGACCAATGAAAAGACATATTCAAGGAAGATTCAAGAAATAGTTTTGTCTATTAAAATGGAAAAAGAATTTAGTA
This sequence comes from uncultured Clostridia bacterium, assembly GCA_944381155.1. GTDB lineage: Bacteria > Bacillota > Clostridia > Christensenellales > UBA1242 > Onthoplasma. Next base: position 33,054 of record CALWKA010000003.1, on the reverse strand, counting down.
AAGATGAAATATTAGAGATGTATCTCAACACTATATATTTTGGCTCAAATGCTTATGGCATCGAAAATGCTAGCAAAGTTTATTTTAATAAATCGGCAAAAGATCTGACGATTAATGAAGCGTGCTGTTTAGCGGGAATAATAAAATCACCTTTGAGATATTCCCCTAAATTGAATTATAAAAACTCTCTTGAACGAAAAAATTTTGTGGCAAAAACAATGTATCAAGCAGGAAGTATTAGTAAAGATGAATATGATGAAATTTTATCTTCTCCTATCGAATTATCATCATATAATGAGCTTGATCATTCATATGAAGAAGAGGCAATATTTCAAGCTTGCAAACTATTAAATATCAGCGAAAGAGAATTAATTAACAAAGAATATCAAATAGTCACATTCAAAGATGACGATCTACAAAAAGAAGTGATTAAAATAAACAACTCTCAAATAAATGCGAGTGAAGAAAAAACAAATACTAATCTAGACAGTTTGTCGATAGTGGTAGATAATTGCGGAAAAGTGCTGTCATATTATGCAAATAGTAATTATAATTTACACAATATTAGGCGTCAACCTGCGTCCACCTTAAAACCATTATCAGTGTATCTTCCTTGTATAATACACAATATATTGACACCTGCAAGCTACATATTAGATGAAGAAATTGACTATAACGGATTTTCTCCAAAGAACGCAGACAAAACATTTCACGGATATGTTACCACAAGATTTGCTCTATCTCATTCGTTAAATGTGCCTAGTGTAAAAGCGTTGGAATATCTAGGATTAAATAAGTCTAAGGAGTGTTTGGAAAATTTCGGAATTTTATTAGATAAATCTGACCTTAATCTAAATCTAGCATTGGGCAGTATGAAAAATGGAGTGAAACTTTCAGATTTGCTATCAGCATATATTACGCTTGCAAATTTGGGGGAATATCACGGGCTATCATTTGTTGATAAAATATTAGATAAAAATGGAAATATTATTTATGAGCATAGCGAATATTCGGAAAGATTATTTGATGAAGGCGATTGTTTCATAATCAATAATATTTTAAAAGATAGTGCGACAAATGGCACATCAAAACGACTAAATTCGCTAAATTTGCCTGTAGCGAGTAAGACAGGTACTGCTTTTAATGGTGAAAAAAATACTGACTTATACAACATTTCATATACTAGTGAACATACGCTGTTGACTTGGATAGCAGACTTAAAAAATAACTATTTACCTGACGATATGTATAGTTCGGTAGAACCTACTGAAATTAATAAAAATATATTGAAACAATTATATTCAAAAGATAAGCCAGCAGACTTTGCCAAACCTAGCAATGTTGAATATTTGCCGTATGATTTATTGGAAGCAAAAGAAAATCATAGAATAGTCTCCCCTACTTCAAATTTTGATAGGTACATAGCGTATGACTATTTTAAAATAGATAATAAACCTATTGAAATTGATACAAACGACGATTTCGATTTGACAATTGAACTAGACAAGACAGGTGCTACGATTTCATTTAGTGCGCGAAAAAATAAAGAATATAAACTCTACAAAAAGATAGATAATGAAACTAATTTATTAAAGACAATATACGAGCAATCGGGCAAAATAACCTTCATTGATAATAATATTTTCAAATTTAAGGAAATAACATATTATATAGTTGATGAAAGCGGGAAAAAGTCAGAAGAAATAAAAATTAAACCCAAAGACTATTTAATGAATTTATTGAACAATGAAATTTCACAAAACAAACGCAAATGGTATGTAAAATCTGCATTCAAGACTTAAAACTAAAACTTTTATTATATACTAAATTTTGCAATCTAAAATAAAATTAATTTTAAACTATACATAAATGCTTTACTATTCAACTGTCACGCTTTTTGCTAAATTTCTAGGCATATCTGGATTTAACCCTTTTTTCAGGGCAATATAATAACTAATTAGTTGAAATGGAATTATAGCAAATATCGGCTTGAAGTATTGGTTAAACTTCGACATATCAATCAATTCGTCAACCGCTACCACTTCCCCACCCCTTGAATTAATTTCGTTTTTAACAATATCTAATTTAGTTTTGTCATTCGAAGTGTTTAGCGATAGTACTATGCTATCTTTATCAATCAAAGATAGCGTGCCGTGCTTTAATTCTCCCGCATACATTGGTATTGTATAGATATAGTCTATCTCTCTTATTTTCAAACTCGCTTCCAACAATAGTGCATAATCAATATCCTTGCCTATTAAAATCAATTTATCTTTATCTTTCAATTTATTTACTAATGAATTAACTTTAATTTTTGCAATATACTTATCTAAATCATTTTTTAACTTTTGAATATCCAATCTAAATCGCTTGTTTAAAATAAGTTGCGAAATGTATGCAAATACAAAAACTTGAGTGCAATATGTCTTTGTACTAGCCACTGCGAGTTCTTTCCCCGCTTTTGTAATAATTTTATAATCTGCCATACGCGCCATTGTGCTCGAAGGCTCATTTGTGATCAAAAGTATTTTCCCATTATGTTTTTTTATTTGTTCCGCCACCTTTATGCAATCCGCTGTTTCTCCACTCTGACTGACTATAATATGCAAATGATTTCTTTTAATCTTTTTTGATATTTCACAATTTGAAGCCAAACAACTATTCACTTTGTATCTAACGATTTTAGATAAATATATTTCTCCTATCAAACAAGAGTGATACGCAGTACCGCAACCTAATAGTGTAAATTCACTGAAATGTTTAAATATCTTGCGTATATTTTGCTTTTCAAGATAATAATATGTATTTTCAATACCTTTTGGCGTATCAAATATCTCTTTTAACATATAATGTTTGAATTTACCCATCGTAAACTCTTTGATTTTGTTTTCGTGGATTTTAAAATTGATTTTAGTGTTTGAAAGGGCTATAATTTCGTTTTTTTCTATCATAATAATGTCGTTATCTTTCAATGTGTACAAAAGTCCGTCTTTTAAACTTGAAACATCGCTAGAAATGTATATTCCGTCATCCGATTTCAATATGTTTAAAGGGCTAAATCTTTTAATCAAATATATTTTACCGCTCTTGTGCCCTATAATCAATGAAAAACTACCTTCCAACAATTTATACAATCTTTCTATCCGTTTTTCTATTCTGCCAGTTAATGTTGACAAAAGATTTGCAATTACTTCCGTATCCGTATCTGAATAAAATGGTATTCCCTTATCTATTAATTCGCGTTTTATTGTATCCGCATTTTTTATTATACCATTATGCACTAGCACAAACTCTTTATCAAAAGAAATATGCGGATGAGTATTGTTGATATTCACTTCCCCATTAGTTGCCCAGCGCGTATGACCAAAAGCAATGTTTGATACTACTTCACTACATTGTGGTAAATTATCAAGCGTACCTATTGCCTTATTAATTTTGAATCCATCATCAAAATATGCTATTCCACACGAATCATATCCTCTGTATTGAAGGCAGGTCAGCCCGCACAAAACTTCTTGATACGCATCATTTTTCCCAATGTATCCATATATACCACACATAACTATCTCCTTATTAATTTATTTAATTTGTTCAGATAACTTTCGCTATTTTTCGATTGTAAAAATAAAATTGTCAAATCTGTCGTATTTGGAAAATAATTTATGTATTTCAAAATATAATTGCTGTTTTTAATAATTTCAGTATTAGGACAATATTTTTTGAATATATCTATCACCAATTCGTAATGCGTACAGCCTAACACAAAGCGGTCTAATTCATTTAATTTATATTTATTAATATGCGATTTAATAAGTCTATCCAATTTGTTTTTATCAAATATATTTTTCTCTATTTGAGTAGCTAGCGTGGCATCTGCTATGACATTATCTCTATCCAACATCTTTTTCGTAAGTTTAGTGGCAAAGCAATGTATATTAGGATTGAATCTCATAGTTAAAACATTCTTATATTTATTTTCATCAATCAAACTTGAAGCAGTGTTGCAAGCAACTATCACCATATCCGCATTGTATTTTTCAATTAATTTTTGAATAATTGCTTCTACGCGTTTTTTCAAAAATTTTTTGAGCTTGTTACCATACGGCATATATAAATTATCCGCAAAATATATGTAATTACCCGACTTGTATTTATCAATTAAACTTTGCAAAATACTAATACCACCTATCCCGCTATCTAGTATAGCAATAGTTGGTTTCAACTTTTTCAACATATAATAATTTATGATTTTGTAAAAATATTGTGAAAGCACTTGCAATTTTATCTAATATTTGTTATACTATCAAATGAAATGGAGGTTTGTATGGCTAATATTAAATCAGCTAAAAAGCGTATAGAAGTTATTGACAGACAAACATTAGAAAATAAATCTTATAAATCAAAGATTGCTACTTATGTAAAGAAATATAAAACTGCTGTTGATAATAACGAAAGTGAAAATGCGTCAAAATTGCTTAATGAAACTTTTTCATTGATTGATTCTGCTGTTTCAAAGGGAATTTTGCAAAAAGCAACTGCTAATAGAAAAAAAGCTAGATTAAGTTCATATTCTAGCAATAAATAATCTATATTTGTTTTCATAAAAATTTGCTAGTATTTTACTAGCATTTTTTATATTACATTAATTATTCCACGATTATCTTTTAACCATTTTTCGTATGTCTTATAGTTAGGCAAAATTGTTTTAACCTTGTTCCAAAAATTTTTGCTATGATTCTTTTCGACTGTGTGGCACAACTCGTGAACAATTATATAATCTATCACTTCTTTTGGACACATTATAAGTTTGTATGTAAAATTCAACTTATTGCTAAAACTGCACGACCCCCACCGAGTATGCGCCGATGTGATAGTTATACTTTTATATTCAAACTTGAAAAGATTCGCTATATAGTCCACGCGTTTTGAAATGTATTTTTTCGCCGTCCTCGACAAAAAATGTAATAACCTGGTCTTTGCGTTGAGTCTGGGCAGTTCTAATTTATATCCATTGACCTTCACTCTTGCAGAATCTGACAAAACTATATTATATTTTTCTCCTAGCAAATAAATATGTTCTTCACCCTTAAATTCAATCGGTTTATAAAAATTATGTTCGGAAAAATATCTTTTTTTTCTGATGATCCAATCTGATTTTTCATTAATAAATTTTTCGATTTTTTGCATTGGGCAACTTTTAGGCGCGCGCACTATGAGTTCGCCATTTGAATTGATAATTAAAGATATTGTCCTGCGCTTTGAATAAATTATTTCTTTTGGTTCGAGTAAAGTATTTACAAACATAGTTATTATTATACCAACTATTAATAAAATTTGCAAATATTAAAATATCAATTCTTGTAGTGCATTCTTTGCGCTAATCTCTCCCGACTTTATTTTGTAATCTAAATTTACATATTTTTGATATAAATTAATATAGTATTTTATTCCATTTTTTGATATTGATTGTCTAGCCATTTTCACTGCATAAGGTTTGATGTTCAATATCTTTGTCAATTCATCATCTTTTTTGTCTATTGAAATATATTGCATCCTTCTAAAGTATTTTCCTAAATATGAAAATATCTCGGAAGCTGATTGCGATTTATTCATTTGATTGATGATTGTCTGATATTTTGTATAATCTTTATTGTCTATCGCGTTCGTGAGCATATAAATTACATATTCATTTGTATATGAAATTAAATTAGTGACCAAATCTAAATCTATTACATTTATATTTTCACCTAATGAATATGAAACTATTTTGTTTAATTCATTATTGATTTTTGCAGTATCAGATGAGCACGCTTCCACTAAATAATCTAACGCCTGCTCGTGTATAGATAGATTCAATTTTGCAAGATAATTCAATATATAATTATTAAGATCTTTTCTATCCAACTTTGAGCAGTCGATTATCTGCCCTACCGTAATTTTATCCGCTCCAATGGCTAGCACCACAGTCGAACTATCAGAAAAATCAAAATTATTAATATATTTACATATTTCATTGTTTGGATTGACTATCACAACTAATCTATAATCATTATTTATTGGAAGAGTCATTAAATTTGCTTCAATCTCGTCCGTTTTCATCTTTTCTGCATCTAGTTTGACGAAATTAAATTCTTCAAACGCTTTTATTAAATGCTTTTTCAAGTTTATAATCGTTTGGCGTATCAAAAATACATCGTCTCCTACAATTTTGTAGACGCTTTCAATTTTTGTTTTCAAACTTTTGTTCAATTCTATAAATTTCATATATATATTATACCAAACATACCACCAACAATGCAACTGTTGGCAAAGATAATATTACTTTTGTCGTTCGATTCGCTACGCAAACTCTACTCAATATGAGCAATAACATTGCATACAACAAAATTGCTATATAACTAAATGAAACAGTGGAAAAATTGGATATTGGCAAATTCCCTAAAATTGTTGCCACAATATTGATAAAGTCAAACACATAATTGATTGGATATAATATAATTGTGATAAATGGCAAAATCAATCCAATAATTGAAACAATAAATACTGCAATGAAAGCAAAAGTGAAAATTGGTATCAAAATCAAATTGGCTATTAATGATATAGCGTTCAGAGTATTGAAGAAGTGTGCCATAATAAATATTAAGGATATCATTGTTGATGCACTGATTGATATGCTATCAATCAACCATTTTGGCATTTTGCAATGACTCAATGCGCTTGCAATCGGTTTATTTAATGTGGCAATTCCGATCACACAGGCAAAACTCATCAAAAATCCAGGGTCAAATGCGGTCAATGGATTAATTAAATATATAATGATTCCAGACAACGCAATTGAAGATAAAGTGTCATATTCTCTGAAAAATTTAGGTGCTAATAGCATTACTATAGACATTATTGTGGCTCTAATGATTGATACTGCAAAGTTGCATATATACATATAAAATAACAATAAAATTGAAACTATTATGATTCGTGGCCAATTTTTTATTCTCAAAAAATCTAATATTTTATTTAAAATTCCTACTATAATTACTACATGCATTCCAGACACGGCTAGCAAGTGCGCCACGCCAGACAATTTGTATGCATTATATTGACTATCCGACAAAAGTTCGATTTCACCAAACAAAGATGAATACGCAATCTCAACATTTTCATTCGTCAAACTTCCTCTCAAATTATCTTTCACATATTGTTTTAGTTTTTCGGCAAAAGTTTCGTCTGTTTCAAGGTAGTTTATTTCACTAGCATTTGCAGTTGCACTATACTTCAATCCTTTAAGATAATAACTAGCATTAGGCGTGCCATAATAAAATAAATCTGTTTGATAAAAGTTGCTAGGCGAAAAGCTGATTAGGCTACCAATTTCAATATTTTCAAATAAATTTGAACTATCATAAACATAGATTATCAAATTTTCATTTATCTCCACCCCGTCGAATATGCAACTGTCAGCATATACTTTAATTCTTCCATCTTCAATTGAATTGACATTATAAATTCTAGCTTGAATTGAATTTGGAATTTCAATTTCTTTTTGAAATGACGAAACTGAACTATAATATAAAATTGCACCAACAATAAAAGAAATCAATGGAATCAAAATATATTTTATCTTCTTTCTAATGATCGTCAAAATAAGTAAAAACACAAAAATAATTATTGTAGTTATGATTGATAAAATTCTATAATCTGATAAATAAAATACAAAAACAGATCCTAACAATAGGAAAACAAAAACTATACATAATGGTCGATAATTAAACCATCGCGACTTCATTAAAAAAATTATAACATAAAATTTTCAATAAATTAACTAAATATACTTGAAAATATCAATTATTTATGATAAAATAAACAAGTAATGGTCCTATAGTCTAGAGGTTAGGACGTGGCCCTCTCACGGCTAAGACTGGGGTTCGATTCCCCATAGGACTACCAAAACATACAATATCTTGTGAATTATACGCATACGCCATACTATATTCAGAATAATATAATGGGCGTTTTTTATTATTTAACAAAAAGTGAATAGAATTTTATTATTAATATCAATAATCAAAATTATATATGCAAAAATTATTTTCCTAACTTTACTACCGATTTTACGCCAAACTAATTTAATATAATTATAATATGCTTTAGCAAATTAGATAAAACTGTTTCTTATCTTAAATTTTTTGTTATTGATATTCTAATCAAATAAAAATTTTAGAAATAAAAACTATATTATAAAATAAAAAAATTTTATACAAAAAACGGACTAAAATAATATGTCCGTTTTGTTTTGCACGCGCGTTTCAGGTTTTATATATTTTAAAATATCAGGCTGGCGCTTCACTATCTCATAATATTTGTGTCTTTTGATTAGCCCATCTATCGTCAAATATAACCCTATTCCTAAAATCAATATACCAACGATAATGCCAATAAGTCCATTATATATCGCTATATTTTCACTAGCAGAAGCCACAGATAATAGTGCGATTTGTGTCAACACTATATTGTTGAATGCGGTAGCAAAATTTGTGAATTTATACTCTTTGATTAGCATAGATTTACCTTTTACCCGCACTATGCCCACGATTGACATAGCAATACTATAAGTAGCGAATGCCGCGATTGCAATTGCAATGATCAAATTATATTGGAAGTTGGACGGATAGTAAATCTGGAACACCATATATATAATATAAAATACACTTGAAACTGATAGTACTACACCACCTCGAATATACGAGTGAATATCTTTTTTGTTATCTTTATTTTTCAAAAGTCCGCGTGAACAATTATCTTTAACATAGCCGATAAATAAGCTATATATAGCAATCGCGATAAGGAACCACGATTTGAAAACTATTCCGACTATAATTTTGAATAAAAAGTAAAACAAGTTTTTCAAAAAAGCCAACTTGCCGTATACAATAATTTTTTTAGATTCTGGAATTTCTCTAAATTTCCGTATCAAATTCTTCATAAGCTAACATATTTTAACATAAAATATTCAATAATTCAATAGATTTTCAATTTTTTACTCTATTTTATTATTATATATGCTAAAAACTATCTAATTATTTCAAAAATATAAAAAAAGTTAAAATTTATATGATATGTCTTAAAATCATCTAAATATTCTAATATTGTTTTCCAAAATAGACTCTATATTTGCTAGGTTTTTTGCAATAAACGCAGGTATGATTTTTATCATAACTTTCAATGACCCGTGTCTTTATTGCGGTATTTTGTTGAATTTCTTCTTCGCAGGCAATATCTCCACAATGATATGCCAACGCAACTTTGCCGTTATTTATCGAATCGACAAGCGTATCAAAATCATCTGTTTCAATAATTGATGATTTCAAATTTTCTTCAGCTTGCGTTAGCATATTTGACTGAATATCCTGCAACAAATCTTTTAACTCTTTCTCAATATTATCCAAATTCAATTGTGTTTTTTCGTGAGTGTCTCGCCTAACTGCTGTCAAAACATTATTTTCAATATCTCTTGGACCAATCTCTAGACGGACAGGCACTCCTTTCATCTCATATTCGTTGAATTTCCAACCAGGAGTGTTGTCCGAATTGTCTAATTTAACTCTTATCTCTGCCTTTGTTAATTTTTTGAATATTTCTTCGCACTTTTCATTGACGCCAGATTTATGATTAGCAATAGGCACAATCACCGCTTGAATTGGTGCTATGTTTGGTGGAAGGCGAAGTCCGCGCTCATCTCCGTGCACCATAACTAATGCCCCTATTAATCTTGTGCTGACTCCCCAACTTGTCGAATACCCATATTCCAACTCACCATTTTTATTCAAAAATCGAATATTACTTGCTTTTGCAAAATTTTGCCCTAAATTATGCGTCGTGCCAGCTTGAAGACATTTTCCGTCTTTCATCAGCGCTTCCATACCGTATGTTGCCACCGCTCCTGCAAATTTTTCTTTTTCAGTCTTTTTGCCTGTAAGCGTAGGGATAGCCATAAGATTTCTTAAACAATCAGTATACACTTTTAACATTTCTTGAACATCTTTTTCAGCGTCTTCATTAGTCGCTTGTACAGTGTGACCTTCTTGCCACAAAAATTCACTAGTGCGCAAAAATGGACGAGTAGTTTTTTCCCATCTCATCACATTACACCATTGATTCATTTTCATTGGAAGATCGCGATATGATTTTATCCATTTGGCGTACATCGCACAAATAATAGTTTCACTAGTCGGGCGAATAATTAATTTTTCACTCAATTCTTCTCCGCCCGCATATGTCACAACTGCAACTTCAGGAGCAAATCCTTCAACATGTTCAGCTTCTTTTTTCAGATAACTTTCTGGTATCAAAAGCGGGAAATAGGCATTTTGAACTCCGCGCTTTTTGAATTCTTTATCCAAATAATGTTGAATATTTTCCCATATTGCATAACCATAAGGTTTGATAACCATAGTGCCTTTCACAGGACCATAATCAACCATATCCGTTTTCAAAATAACATCTGTATACCACTGTGCAAAATTTGTTTTGATATCTGCCAAATCATTTACAAATTGTTTATTCATCATCCTCACCTTTTTTCTCAAATTCTTTCTTAATCATTATAATCTTTCCTTTTGCTTTTTCCAAATCTTTTAAGCAAGTTTTTGCCAATTTACATCCTTCTTCATACAATTTTAAACTTTCGTCAAGATTCGTTCCATCTTCCAATTTCTTTGCAATTTCTTCCAATCTTTTAATATTTTGTTCAATCATAATTTCTCCTTTTTCGTAACTGAAGCCTTAAGTTTCATATCATTAGTTTGTATATTTAATTCGTCACCCACTTTCACATTTAATGAATTTATCAGCTGACCGTCTTTCGTGATATGCGCATAACCTGATCGCAATAATCGTGTAGGGTTTAATTTATCTAGTGTATTTAATAAAATATTTACCCTATATATTGTGGTGTCTACATTTTTATCCAATATTCGTTCTATGTTTTGCAATTTGTCAGAAATATACAAAATTTCTTCATTCACGCTTTCATTAAGTTTGTGCTCAATATCCAAAATATTATATTGTATACTCGTATCAAGTTCAATTATTTTGTTGTTTAATATTGAAAATAAATTTGATTGCAAATCTTTTATATATCGAATCATCTCTGAATTGTCAAATGTCACCAACTCTGCTGCGGCACTAGGAGTTGGCGCTCGCAAATCTGAAACAAAATCTAAAATTGTAAAATCAGTTTCGTGACCTACTGCACTGATTATCGGTTTATTGCAAATGTAGGCAATTCGTGCCAATTCTTCATCATTAAACGGCATCAAATCTTCTATGCTTCCCCCACCGCGCGCGACGATTATTGCATCTACATCCGAATAATTGTCAAAATATGTTATTCCTTCTATCACCTGCCTAACTGCCAAATTGCCCTGAACTTGTGCATCATAAACATAAATTTTTAGATTTGGATTTCTCCTAAATGCTATATTTTTAATATCTTGCAATACCGCGCCAGTTTTTGAAGTGACGACTCCAACTGAATTAATAAATTTAGGAATAGGGATTTTATGACTTTCGTCAAATAGTCCTTCATCCTGCAATTTTTGTTTCATCTTCAAAAATTGCTGATACAATTCGCCCTGCCCGCACTTTTCTATTGACAAAGCAGTAAAAGTCAATTTACCACCTTTGGGATAATATTTTACATTTCCACGACATTGCACGCTATCCCCTATCTGAAATTCAGAATGCGCTTGAAACTGAATGCAATTCAATAGATTATCGTTATCTTTTAAAGTAAAATACGCTATATTCCTACTAATTGAAAAAGAAGACAATTCACCAGTTATCAAAATGTCTTCCAAAATAACTTCGTTGTCGATTAAATTTTTTATGATTTTATTAATTTGCGAAACTGTATATACTTTCATATTTCATTACATTCATTTTGAATTTAGCAACTATATTGATGCATTTTATTTTACAATATCTGCCAATATTCCATTTATAAATTTAGGACTTTTGTCTGTAGAATATTTTTTTGCCAATTCGACCGCTTCATTGATTATGACTTCTTTTGGATTTTCTTTGACATATTTCAATTCTATCACTGCCAAAATTAGAATAGCTAAATCTATTTTGTTGATTCTATCAATAGTATATCCTTTCAATTTTGAAGACAAAAAATCATTGATTTCCTGATAATGAGACGCAAAATTATGCAAAATCTTGCTTGTAAACTCCAAGCCTGTTTGATCTGCGTTTGCAAAAATCTCTTCATTAGAAGGATTAAAAAATTTTGAATATATTGTCTTGAATGCAAGTTCTCTCATCTCTGTTCTTTTCATAAGTCAAAACTCCCAAATGCAAAAACTCTCTCTATTAGAGAGAATCTTTTTTTTCTGCGTCCATAATATGAACATTTATTGCTTTTATTTTTATTGGCAAGAGCGATGTAATACTATTTTTCACATTCTGCTGAATTTTGTATACCACATCGTTTACTTCGCATCCCGTATCAACGGTAACATAAATGTCTATCAAAATGCCCAATTTTGTATATTTGATACGCACACCTTTGCCTACATTTCGATTGAATAATCGCTTGATAGAAAGTTTGGTAGGTTGATATACATCTATGACTCCTGAAATCTCTTTTGTGGCTAGACTGACGATTGAAACTACCATATTTTTGTTGATATATGTATCTGCATCATTAACTTTTTTAATTTGTGCCATAAGATTACCCTCTTGTGTATATTATATCACATAGAAATATTTTTAGCAATTATTCTGACGGTATAATAATGATTTTATCTATTTCTACGCCTAGTTGTTCGCGTACTACTGAAGTGATTTGAGCCACTTCATCTCGCGACAATTCTGCACTCTTTACAAATACATTTACATTCGAACTGCTAGAAGTCACTATCGCATCTGCAAATCCCTTTCCCCTAATTATACCCTCGGTGACTAGTTCTTTTTCCATTTGTGCAATTAAAGCAAGTTTGTTTTCTTCAGCCTCTTGCTTTGCTTCTTCGCTACTCGATGTGCTCGCAATTATTGAATCATAAAATTGAATTTCTTGAGTTCGTGTTGCCTCACGCTCGGTTCTATATGAAACATAAAAACTCTCTGAACTTGTGCCTGTAGTTGTGCTCATACCATCCGATACTGTGCTGTTTAATGCCACATTTACATATCCCGTTATTAACAACAATGCCACCATCACTGATATAATAATAATTTTTTTCTTTTTTGATAATGTTTTCATAAATCCTCCTATTCACTTGATAAAATTTCAATATTTCCATTAGTTACATCGATCACCGCTTCGATTGCGTGTAGTACTTTTAATTTTGTCGCCGTGTCGCCAACCCCTTTTGCTGTGACAATCACGCCCTTTATCTCGGGAAATTTGTTTAAATTAATGTTTGAGTCCGTCACCAATGCATCGCTCATATTCAATGTAATCATAACTTTCACATCTGACACACCTCCAATATTTGATAGCGTCTCTTCAAGATTTGATTCTAGCTTGTCTATATAGGCTGATACACTCAAGTTGTCCGAACTTAAATCATTATTGTCTGATTTTGAACTGCCAAAGTTTGACATATATATGAGCAACAATACTACGATGAATATGATTGCTATATAGATTTCAATATGTTTGATTTTCTTCAACTTTTCAAACCATTTGAACCCAGATTTTTTCTCATTATCACTCATAGAATATCATCTCCTCATCAGTCAAATTTGTATTTTCTCGAACAATTTGTTTAATGATTTCATATTTATTTATATGCTGTTTGTCCGAACTAATGACTAAATTTTCTAAATTTATTGTACAAGAATTTATGGACAATTCGTTGTTATCTATAGAATAATTAATAATAATGTCGATATTTGATAAACCTTCATCTTCCAAGTCTAATAAGATATTGTTTTCCATTGCTTCTATTTTATTAGTTTGAATATAATTGATCAGATTTTGATTTATTTCATACTCTTGATATTGAAGATCAAAACCACGATTGTCGTTGAACAATTTGATTATTGGCGTGACGATCACTGCCAACACAAATATTGCATATATGCTCTTTATATATTTACTGATCGTTCCGCTTGGAATTATTATATCTATGAATACGCCCGCCACCACTATGCCTAATATACTCAATATATACCCTGCCATCACATCACCACATTTGAGATAGTCATCACTAACCCTACCGATATTAAATACATAAATCCTATAGCTATAATACAAGATGAAAGCATAGTTATAGACTTGGATGTAGACATAAGGAAATTAGAAGTTTTGTTGTTTCCCATTGGTTGCAAAATGGCACTCACCAGTTTTAGCAACAAACTGAACACCACTATTTCTAATAATGGTGATATGATTGAACTAATTATCATAAGCACTCCCACCAAGCCAACCGCATTTTTGATAAGGATAGTACTAGACAAAATTAAATCCATTCCGTCTGATAAATATCCGCCCATAATAGGGATATAACTCCTGATAGTATATTTTGTTGTCCTTATACTGAGACTATCGAAACTCCCTGCAGATATGCCCTGAATAGTGAACACTGCAAAAAATAATGTAAACACCAAACCGACGCACCATTTGAATAGACTAGAAATAAACGAATTGAATTTATCCAATTTGATATTATCAGAAAGATTATTAATAATGCCAAACACAAAACTCACCATAAATAATGGCAGTATCAGATATGTAAAAAAATCTGCGACATAAGTTGAAATTATTGCCACGATTGGTTGAAATACGCCCGCACTTGCAGTTGCGCCAATTCCTATCATCAAAGTTAAAAGAATTGGAAAAATAGCATTCATTTGTGACACCATAGAATTGACTGATGAAATACTTATCTTACTAATAGAACTGACCATTCCTACCATTAGCACCACCTCCGCAAGAAAACACACGAAATGAATCAATCCGCTAGTTGACTTTTCGTTGAATTTGCTCTTTATTCCATTCAATAAATTACTTATCACACCTATTGCAACAATTAATGAAAGCATAGGCAAATACTTCACAATCAGTTCTACAAAGATTGAAAAAATGCTCGCAAAAAAGGATGAATAGGTTACTGCATTTTCGCCCGAAATGATTGAATAAACTTTGCTTTTGATGTTATCGATTGAAAAAATATTCGTGTTGTTATCTTGAAATTCTTGTATTACCCCATTGAGTGCAGAAAAATCAATTTCGTTCAATTCTTCTATTATTGAATCATTTAGATCTTCACTGATTTCAATCGTTGTATTGTCAACGCAAAATGTTGTCATAGGAGTAAATATAGAAAATAATGATATTAGCAATATCATACATATAATTGTAATTTTGTTTAATCGCGTATTTTTTAATTTCATAACAATGATACCACCATATCTATTACAGTTGTTACTATTGGAAGTGCCACGAGCAGAATCACAAGTTTACCTGCAAATAGCACCTTGTCTGCCACACTGCTTGCCCCTGCATCCATACAGATATTTGCTCCAAATTCTGTTATATAGCCAATGGCAATGATTTTGAACAAAGGAGTTAATAATGTTGTATCTACGCCCGTCGTTTGAAATATTCCATAGAAAGAAGATAGGACAGAACTCAAGCTGTCGACAATCATTAAAATTATTAAAATGCTACCGGCAATAGAGATAATCATTGCAATTTCTGGGCGAGTTTGCTTGACTAAAATAGAGGCAAAAACCGTGATTAATGCTACTGCCAATATCTTCAATAATTCTGTCATATCTTACCTAAAAAACAAATAATGACTGCACAGTCGTAAACAAATCGCGCACCAAATCAATCACCATAAGCAAACAAATTATTAAACCTGCGAGAGTGGTGATAGAAGCAATTTCTTCTTTCCCGCAATATTTCAATATTTGGTTAACAATAGAAGTGATCAAGCCTATGCCTGCCAATTTGAAAATTATTTCCATAATTCCTCCTAAATTAATAAAATTGCAAGTCCAATCGCAAAGAGAAGTGATAATTTAATAATCATAGGACACAATTTATTTTTATTTTCATTTGCTACCGACAATTTTTCATCAATGATTAATAAAAATGATTCCATTTGATTGATTTCGTTTTTGGCATCGTATTTGCCAATATTTTTGACTATATCTTGCAAAATTTGTTTGTCATCGTCTTCTAGCACCTTAATTCTTTGTAAACAAAGTTCGCCTGTCTTTAAAAATTTTGAGTACTCTTCTATAAATATTTTAAATTGTTTTTTTGAATTATTTTTTTGCAAAAATTCATTAATTTTTTCTTGTCTGAAAGCCACATTTATTTTAAATTGATTCAAAAATTGTTTTAAATTATTAAAAAAATCATATTTATCCTTGATTTGCTCACTCACAGAATATGCAATCAACATAATCACGACTATTAGCACAACAATTAATATCCATTTGATCATACGCACCTACAATATATACAATTCAATTTTTCATCATAAATATTTGCAAGTGTTCCTGGACCCTCATCATTTGAAAGAACTACAAATCTAGAAAAAAATTTTTCATCCAAAATTTTATCAAAATTTCGTTTTTTCTTTAATTGATTGATATCCTTTGCGTGTATTGTGGCAATTACATTTACTCCACAATTAATCGCTTCGATGATTGAGTCCAAATCTTTTTCCAAATCAATTTCATCCGTAACTATCACATCTGGGCACATACTGCGTATGCCATTTTTGAAAGCAAATTTTTTTGTACAATTTGTGTAAATATCGCAAAAACCACCCAAATCTATGTTTGGTTCGCCATTCACCACTGAACAAATTTCATTTCTTTCATCTGCTATCAGTATATTTTTTGATATGTTATGTGCATACAATTGATAGATAAAATCTCGAATGAATGTCGTTTTCCCACTGCCCGGCGGAGATATTATCAATGTATTTTTTATTTCATCAGTCACCAAATAATCAAATGCTGGCAAACTACAATTTCTGATCAAGTGCGGAATACGAATATTTAGCGATTGAAAATCTTTCACCGTGACAATTCTATTTCCATCCGTAACAATATTGCCACACAAGCCCACTCGTATTCCCTTTGCAAGCGTGATAAAGCCGTTTACAATATTGTCATTAAAGGCATATATAGAATTTTCACTCGCTCTACGCACAAAATTTTCAATAATGGTCCTATTAGTTTTTACAAATTCGCCATTGTCATCTTTTAGATAATACTTTTTGTTCTTTACTACGATAATCAAGTTTTCGTTTGCACGCATACGAATTTCAGTTATATCCGAAAAACTGAAACTTTTTATAATCAGATTATAAATATCTCTATCCAAATACTCTTTCAACATACTTAAAACTATTAGTTGAAAACTAAAAAAATACGCAAAAAAAATCAATACCACAATAGTACTGATTTTTCGACTTTATATTTATTTTTACATTAATTTTAGCCTAAATAAAAATGACAAAATATTATAATCTTTCCATATATTCGCCAGTGCGAGTATCAACGCGCACGCGATCTCCTTCGTTTACAAATAGTGGCACTTGAATGACATATCCCGTTTCAAGAGTTGCAGGTTTGCCACCTGTTTTAACCGTATCTCCTCTCACTCCTGGTTCAGTCTTCGTTATAGTTAATTCCACGAACATTGGCGGTTCAACATTAATTGGTTGTCCATTATAAAATTGAACATTGCAATTAGTGTTTTCAACCACAAAATTCAAAGCATCTTTCACAGTGTCGTAATTGAACGGAATTTGGTCATAAGTTTCGTTGTCCATAAAATAATACAATCCGCCTTCGTTATATAGATACATCATCTCTTTGCGCTCTATTGATATATCATTAATTTTTTCTGATGGATTGAATGTGCGTTCCACGACTTTGCCTGTAATGACATTTTTTAGTGTAGTGCGCACAAATGCAGCGCCTTTACCCGGTTTAACATGCTGAAATTCTACCACCAAAAATAAACTTGGTTTCTTTGGGTCAGTAGACGAACCATCATCAAATATAACTCCTTTTCTAATATCTCCTGCTAAAATCATAATCGTTTTCTCCTTAAACTAATTTAATATAGTATATCATAATTTTATCTTTTTGACAATAGTTAAACGGCAATAAAAATAAATTAATCTAAAAATAATGACATTTTAGCCATACCATCTGATACAGATATAATTGCAATTGTATCATCACTATCATTTAGTTTATATAAGCCGTTTTGCAAATCAATCTTAATAGTCTGCCCGTTTAGCAATCTAAAAACTTGATTTTGATCTATATTTATATATGGAAGAAAAATTAAATCATCAATTTTTTTCACAAAATCTGAAATGTTGTCTTCGTTTAATTTTTGGATATCGACACAATCTTCTAGCCCAATTTCTCCCACTTTTGTGCGAGTCAGATCAATCATTGTGGCATAAGAATTTAGTTTGTGTGCCAAATCTCTACAAATTGAACGAATATATGTCCCACTTCCACATTTTATGGATAAAGTCAAAATGTTTTTCGTATAATCTAAAATTTTAATTTCAAATATTGATACAATTTTTGAAGGCAATTCAAAATCAATGTTGTTCCTAGCAAGTTCGTATGCGCGTTTACCATTTATGCTTTTTGCGCTATATTTTGGTGGAACTTGCGCGATTTTGCCAAGAAAACTACCAATAACATTCCTTATTTCATTTTCGGTTGGAATTTTGTCCGTCTTAACCACAACTTTGCCAGCGCTATCCAAACTATCAGTTTCATAGCCAAATTCGAATTTTGCCAAATAGGTTTTTTCTTTGTTTTGACAAAAATCAAATAATTTAGTTGCCTTTCCTATAGTCACCAAAAGTACGCCTGTAGCCAATGGATCAAGCGTGCCTAGATGCCCTACTCGCTTAATCTTTAAAATATGTTTAATTTTATTGACCACATCAAAACTAGTCCAATCTCTAGGTTTATTGATTGCTAAAATGCCCTTTTTAATCATTTTTATCTTCCGAATCTTCTGGTGAAGTTGAATATTTTATAGTTTTCAAAATCTTGTCTATTTTGCTCGCATATTCTTCTGAAGTGTCAAGAATAAATTCCAAACGCGGAGTGATTCTCAAATTAATTCTTTTTGATAATTGACCGCGAATAAAGCCACCCGCACCTTTAAGGCGTGCGACAACTTCTTCTTTCGGAGTTTTACCGATAGATGATATATAAACTTTTGAATACGCTAAATCTGGTGTAGTATCCACTTGATTTACACTAATTATAGCGTCTATTTGTGGATCTCGCAATTCGGTATCTATTATTTGAGACACAATTTTTTGTATCTCGCTATTAATTCGTTCTATCCTGATATTTTTCATTCTTCTATCCTTTTTAATGTGTAGCACTCAATTCTATCTCCTACTGCTACATCGTCATAACCCGTCTTGATACCGCACTCTCGATCTTTGCCTGCTTCCTTAACATCATCTTTGACAATTTTTAATGATTTTATTTCAGTGTCAATCAATAGATTATCGCCACGATAGATACGCGCGTGCTCTCCACGAACGATTTTGCCATCTCTGACCATACATCCTGCGATTATTCCCGCATTTGATAGTTTGAACACCGCGATAACATCTGCGCGCCCCAAATAAACTTCTTCATATTTTGGCTCTTTCATACCCTTAATGACGCGCTCTAATTCATCCAACAATTCGTATATTATTTTGTACGAATAGATTTTAATTTTCATTCTATCCGCTAAAGTTTTCACTTTGCTATCCTGACCAACATTAAACGCAATCACCATAGCGTTTGAAGCGTTTGCCAGTATGAGATCACTTTCGCTCACTGCGCCCACTCCACTATGAAGAATATTGATCTTGACTTCATCATTGACCAATTTCATAATGGATGATTTTATAGCTTCTAGCGAACCGTGCACATCTGTTTTCAAAATTATATTCAAAATTTTGACATCTTTTTCGCTAGTCTTCTGCAATAAATCTTCTAATGTACTGCCACCACTATGTTTGATTAAATCTTCTTTTATCTTCGCTTTCCTTTCTTCTACAATCTGCTTTGATAATTTTTCATCAACTGCCGTGAATGACTCTCCCGCAGTTGGCACTTCATTGAATCCTAATACGGTAACCGGCATTGATGGTTCTGCCACTTTTACCGCCTTATTATTTTCATCTATCATAGCCTTGACTTTACAGATGCTCGTTCCAGACACAATAGTATCTCCTATATGCAACGAGCCATCAAGCACAATCAATGATGCAACAGCGCCTTTTCCTTTGTCCAAACGAGATTCCAAAAGTGTACCAATCGCTGGCACATTTGGATTTGCTTTTAAATCTTGCATATCGGCTACAAGCAAAATTGTTTCTAGCAATTTATCTATACCTTCACCCGTATGCGCCGAAATCTTACATATAATGGCATCTCCGCCCCACGCTTCTGGCAATACATTATGCTCTGCCAATTGTTGCATCACTCTGTCTGGATCCGCTTGCGGTTTATCCATCTTGTTTATAGCAACAATCATAGGAATCTTGGCTGATTTAATATGATTGATTGCCTCTATGGTCTGTGGCATAATTCCATCGTCAGCAGCGACAATCAAAATTGCAATATCCGTCACAGACGCACCGCGCGCACGCATCGCTGTAAATGCTTCGTGACCTGGAGTATCAATAAATGTAATATATCTATTGTTTACATTCACTCTGTATGCGCCGATTGCTTGAGTAATTCCGCCCGCTTCGCCTAAAGTAACTTTCGTCTTTCTGATATAATCTAGCAAACTAGTTTTTCCGTGATCCACATGCCCCATAACAGTGACAATTGGCGGACGAGTGACTGCCGTCGATTCGTCATACGAACGAATGTTTTTCTGTACATCGCGCAATTTCTCTTCGCTGGTTTTATCCAATTTTTGAATTAGCTCTACGCCCATATCTGACATCACTAATTCAGCCGTTTGAAAATCTACTGTGGAATTGATTGTCATCATCATCCCTAGTTGCATAAACTTTTTGATGATTTCGCTAGCTGGCCTACCGCTAGCTTCAGACAACAATTTTATAGTTATATTGTCTGTGGTTATGATCGCTGGTCCGTGTGGTTTTTCTACCACTTTTTCTACCACTTCTTTCTTTTTAGGACGGATTTTTCTATTCACCATCCTATCTTCCGTATCCTCAAAATCAAGCATACCGCGTTTGATTAAATCGCGTTTTGAATATGCTCTCTTTTCTTCGCCTCTATCATTATCCTTCTTTTTGTTGCTATAATTACGCGCAGGACTTGCTGTGATAACTGGTTGCGCATAATTTATAGATGGACGCTTATTCAAATTGTCCTTATTAAATGGTGGTCTTTGCCCTGGCTTATAATTTTGATTAGGTCTATTTGAATTATATGGTCTATTCTGATTATTTTGATTTTGCGGTCTATTATTGAATGGACGCCTATCTTTATTGAAGTTGTTTGAATTGTTCGCATTATAATTCTTATTATAATTATTCCTATTGTTGAAATTATTGTAATTGGAGTTTTGATTTGATTGTTGTTTTGAAAAATTTTGATTTTTGTTTCGATTATTTTCTTGTTTGGTTTGTTGAGGTTCAACTACAACTTCTGGCTTTTGTGGCGCGGAAACAATTTCAGGCTTTTTCTCCTGAATCTGACTAACTTGCTCTTGCTCTTTCTTTGCCTGCTGTTGACTTTCTTCTATCAATAATTTTGTTTCCTTTTCTTTCACAGCACGCGCTAAATTGTTCATCTCCGATTTGAGATTGAAATATTTTTCGGCAAGATTAATTAACATCTTGTCTTTGACCATTGATTGTAATTGTTTAATTGATTTGTTAAATTCTTGATTTTTTGTTTCGTTAGCCAATATTAATTATCTCCTTATTTTCTATAATTGCTTTGCTTAAATTTTCATCCGTGATTCCTATAATTTTAACATCGTTTATATTCGTCAAAGTATCTAATTTTTGTTTTGTTATAATGAAATCACATCCATTTTTTAGGGCTAAATTTTTAGCCAGATTGATCAAATTTTCACTCGCGGACGAACACACTAATATTAGAAAAAGTCTCTTGTCCGTTCGTTTTAAATGCGATTGCCCGACAATTACTTTTTTTGCTTTAATTGCAAATCCAATATAACTAATTATTTTGTTCATACACCCCTAATTGATCATAGATTGAATTGTCTACATTCATCTTGAACGCACGATTAAACAATTTTTTCTTAATCGCTAGTTTTATACAATCATCATTTTTACAAACATACGCTCCGCGACCACCCAATTTATTTTTTTCGTCAATTAAAATTTGATTATTTATTTTGGTAAGTCTTATCATCTCGTTTTGAAGCTTGCTCTGTCTGCACGCTACACATCTTCTAGATTGTTTCAAATGCATCGATGACCTCTTATTCGTCTATATCATCAAAGAAATCATCATCTAGAATAATGTTTGCACTATTAGTGCTAACTACATCATTTGACTTATGTGCAGATGAATCAATTGTTGTAGGTTTGACATCGATTTTATATCCCGTAAGTTTCGCTGCCAAACGGACATTGTGCCCGCCTTTCCCTATTGCTAGTGAAAGTTTATTTTCTGGCACAACAACATTTGCCACTCCTGCAGCAGTATCCACAGTTATTTCGCTCACTTCGGCTGGGCTCAAGGCTGATACAATATATTCTGCTGGATTCTCACTATAATTTATTATATCTATTTTTTCGCCGTTCAATTCGTTGATCACCGGGTTAATTCTACTACCTCTGTTCCCTATGCACGCTCCCACCGCGTCTAGATTTGGTACGCTGGAGGTTACAGCGATTTTTGTTCTCAATCCTGCCTCGCGCACAATTCCTACAATAGTCACTTCACCATTGGTTAGTTCTGGCACTTCCATTTCGAGCAACAATTTTACAAAATTTGCGTGCGTCCTGGTCACCTGAACTACCGTTCCCTTAAAGTCATTATGAATGTGGCGAACATACACCTTTACTTTGTCACCTGGTTTAAAATGATCTGTAGGCAACATATCGCGTTTCGTAAGCAATCCTTCAAGCGTAGTGCCACCAATCTCAAGATAAACATTTTCACCATCAATTCGCTTTACATTCGCTACAATAAGTTTTCCTTCTTTTTCTGCAATATCTTTATATACAGATTGTTTCTCAATCTCTTTGATCTTTTGAGTAATGACCTGTTTGGCTGTTTGAACTGCTATGCGGTTAAATTCTTTTGTGCTTTCTTCCTGCATCACTAAATCGCCAACTTTGTACGAATGCTTAATTTGGTGTGCATCTACTAAACTGATCTCTTTTTCTTCATCTTCAACTTTGTCAACTACTGTTCTATATGAATAAATTTTAATAGTGTTCTTTTCTGGAATCAATTTCACTTGTGCGTTGCGTGCCTCTCCGCTATTCTTTTTATACGCTGCAGTCAATGCTTGCTCTAATGCTGAAATGAAAACTTCTTGCTTTATCCCTTTTTCCGCTTCCAAATCTCTTAATGCTTCAAAAAAATCTTTATTAATCATTTTCGTCTACTCCTTAAAATTCTATATATGGTGTAATATATGCTACATCAGCAGTATTTATAGTAAAATTTTCATCATCAATATTGAAAATAAAACCTTTTTCATCCTTTCCTAATAGGGTTGCCACAAACTCTTTTTTGCCGTCAATCTTCCTATAAAGTTTCACATTGACTTTTTGATTTTGATATTTTTTGAACTGCCAATCGTATTTTAATGGCCTATCTAACCCATAAGATGACACATCTAACACATAAGATGCATCGCCAGTTGGATTCAAATCGTCAATCGTTTGATTGATAAGATCGTTTACTTTGACACAGTCATCTATGTTCACTCCACCATCTTTGTCAATGTAAATGACCAAGTGCATACCATCGTTGTGCTTTACATACTCTACTTCCACTAATCTTATATCATCCCGAAATAGTGGCTTTATGTTTTCATAAACTAAATCTGCTACTTTCATATTACTCCTATAAAACTAATTAGGAGTGGCAATGCCACTCCCTAGTCGTCATATATATTATACCATATAAAAATTTAATAATCAATAGTTTTAATACAATTTTATAAAAACTTTTGCCGTTGCTGTTGCATCATTGATTGCTCTATGTGCGTTTTCTAATACAATATTTAATTTATCTACCACAGTTGCTAGTTTATAATTTTTCAGTCCGGGCAGTTTTGCACGCGCCATCTCAAGTGTATCCATTAGCGGATTGTCAAAATTATAGGACAATTTTTTTGCTATATTGTATATAAACGAAATATCAAATGACACATTGTGCCCTACCATTGTAGAACCAAAACAAAACTTATAAAAATCTGGCAATACATAATTGATTGTTGGCGCATTTTCCACCATACCATTATCAATACCTGTTAAATTTGTGATTTCTTTCGGGATACTTTTTGCGGGTTTAACAAATGTAGAAAATGTTTCTACGATTTTACCTTGCAAAATTTTACACGCGCCAATCTCTATTATTTCATCTTTTGTGGGTTCTAGTCCTGTGGTTTCCAGATCGAATACTACAAAACTTCCATCAAATGACTTTTCTTCTTCAGAAAATAAATCTGCTTGCTCATAATCTATATATTTTTTAGGGAATACGGTATGATATTCTTCGTTGACATGTTTGAATTGAGATTTTATCTCTTCTCGTTTGTATTCGCATCTTGCTATAGAATTTGCAGTGAAATTCATCTTGCCCTTATATTCTCTGAATGAGCCGAAACAACACACTTTCATTCCAACTTCTATCAAATCGCCCTTTGCTTCGTCCGTTTGCTTTGGAAAAATTGAACAATACAAAAATTTATTTTCATTGCGCAAAGTAAAATTGTAAAAAGTGCGTTCTATTTCTTTTGTTTCTCCATTACGAGTATAATTTCGCTTGTATGTCTTGCGCTGAACTGAACTAACTTCTCCGCAAATTGCAACATTTTCTACTGGAGAATTGAACTTGGTAAAATCTGTGGCTAATGTATAATCATTTGTCCCGATAATGTTTGCTTGATTCGACAATTCATATACCGTCTTCTCTTCTGCTTCCTTAATTGACGACATAAATTCTATATTGCTCTCTATGCGATTTTCTACCACCACTTCATCGTCTTTTTTCTCAAACTCAACAGAAAAATCAGCCAAAAAACTTTCTTTCAATTTTTCCGCAATCAAAATTTCTCTATTTAGACTCTTTGCATACTCGTATGCTGATGGCGACAATCTCAGACAAATATTTACTTTCATATTGTCAATGTTTACAGACACATCGTCATAGGTAAAATTCTTTGAAATTGCAGGAAAAATATTCATAATAGTCGAATATGTATAGTTTGCAATATTACGCTTGTCTAGCGAACAATTCGTGAATTTTATATCGTATTTGACATAATCTCCAATCAACTCATTAAATTTTTTCAAAAGTTCAGCGCGATTTTGCTCATTCGGCTTGAAAACATCTGGATTGTACAAAAAATTCATAACACAAGTGTTATTTTTTTCTGTGTATGTGGCATCTTTGAATTTTAATCCGTCATATAATCTATCTAAAATTTCTAATCTATCATTCATAATTAGGAATTTTATCAAAAAAAGTCAAAATTGTCAACTATACCAATTCTGACTTTTAAACAAATTGCAATATGTCCACCAACACCACAAAACATAATAATACTATCAATCCTACATTATTTATAGTGTTGATCACGGTTTGTTTTAAAGGCTTTTTCCTTATCCATTCAATAATTACAAATATCATTTGGAAGCCGTCCAAAGCAGGTATTGGCAACAGATTAAACACTGCCAAATTCACAGCAATCAATGGCAATAATATTGCTAAATATGCCCACCCACCTGTTTGAGTGTATGAAGCGATGGTGTTTATTGTGGTGACTGGCCCGCCTAATGATGTCAAGGATAGCTGCCCTGTCAACAACTGACCTAATATCACAAGGATTTTCCAAGCCCATTTGCATGTGAAAGGTATCGCTTCTACTAGACTTTCCCAAAATGAATATTTATAATTGCCTATTGAAAATTCGTTTGAATCTGCTTGATTTGTGCTGTAAAGTGACCAACCGGCATATTCGCCTTTGTCATCATATATGACATTAATATACCCCGTGATTTCAATATCTTCACCTGCTCGCCTTACATTAAAATTGATTGATTGCATATCAAAATAATAAGTTTTCCCTTCGTCTGAAAATGAGTATTCATTTTCTAGATCCGCAATGCTCCCGTCATATTTTGAATAATGATCTGTCACGCAGTCGGTGAGCAGGTTGTTAAAATATTCGTCGTGAACGAAATCAATCTCTTTCCCGTCAATACCATAAATAACATCGCCCGTTTGAAATGTGTTGTAATTTATAGAATTTTCGTTCAAATTCTTAATTTCTACTAAATCATAACCTGATGAAATCAACAAT
Source organism: uncultured Clostridia bacterium (assembly GCA_944381155.1). GTDB lineage: Bacteria > Bacillota > Clostridia > Christensenellales > UBA1242 > Onthoplasma. The sequence continues at coordinate 6,533 of CALWKA010000003.1, read as the reverse complement.
ATAAATGAAAATATTATAGCGCTCAAAAAATTGAAAAAAGCACCGAAAAATAGCACAATCAATCGCTTCCACGGCTTTTGATTATTAAATGCTTGCGGATTAGTTTGCCCTTCTTCTCCCTCTCCTTCAAATGCACAATATCCGCCTAAAGGCAGGGCGCGAAGTGAAATTTTTTCACCATTTTTTTTAGTTTTTTGTATCAATTTTGGACCAAAACCAATGCTAAATTCATTAATTTTGAATTTTAATATTTTACCCGCGGTATAATGTCCCAATTCGTGAATTAGCACCATAAACAGCAAAACAATAATGGCTAAAATGATATAGCCAATATATGTAAATACGGATGCTACACTAAGTAAATTAGACATACTCTCCTTTATTTATACTAAAAAATTATAATAATTATAACGAGAAAATGCAAGAAAAATAATTAGAAAATGTTTGAATTTATCAAATTTTACAATTTTCGCAAATTTAAAACATTTTTACCTAAAATATCAAAAAATTAAAAATTATGAACTATAAATAAATTTAAAAAAATTAATTCATCACTAAAATTTATTAAGTCAATATTCCCTAAATATATTTCTAATAATATGTATTATTTAGCACGAAGTTTTAGAAAAATTAATGCAAATTTTGCACTATTTGTATTCAATTTTAAATGATTATAATGAAGGACACGATATATAGTAATGTGACACAAAAAATCATTGCATCAATTCTATCTAGCATACCGCCGTGCCCGGGCAATATATTTCCACTATCTTTTATGTTTGCAACGCGTTTAATTTTGCTTTCCACCAGATCGCCAATTTGACTAACCAACGAGCCAATTAGTCCAATTAGCAAGAAATGCCACCAAGTGAGATTGTACATCGTGAGAATTGCGCTCATTGAATCAACATTATAGAGCAAAGCATAAACTAACATACTGCCCGCGATCCCGCCTAAAAGACCACCTATTGCCCCGCTAATCGTTTTATTCGGGCTGATTGATGGCGCTAGTTTTGGACCTTTGAAAGTTCTACCCACAAGATATGCAAAAGTATCTGAAAGCATTGTGATAGCAAATACGAGCAAGATAAATGCAATTGAAAAATACTCTACTCCCGCATAAAAATCAATATGATTAATATTCAAGAATAAACAAAACAAGAATCCAGGATAAAAGCACACTAAAATGCTATTCAAACTGACCAACACATTTTCTTTGAAAGTCCTAGCATTGTTTTTGATAGATTCGGTGATCAAAATCAAAATAAAATATACTATCAATCCTGCTAATTGGATCAATATGATATAATAAAATTCAAGCAATTTGAAACAACATATCAAAATAATATAGTTGAAAATCGCATACATTGAAGATAAATATTTATTCACTTTTTTATTGCAATTTTCCATCAAATGACTCATTTCAAATGACGCAACCACTGTCACACATAATATAAACAAATCAAAGATATAATCTCCAATGTCGTATGGCAAAAACTTGCTAGCGACTGCAAGTGCCACCACCAAAACTATAAAAAAACTTGTAATTGATCTTTGTTTCATCTCTATCCTTTTATTCTATCCTTTTATTGCCCCGAATCGTCGATTGCGTTTCATATAGGCGATCAGCGCGCGCACCAAATCTTTTTTGCTAAAACTTGGCCAAAGCGTTTTTGGAAAATACCACTCGCTATAAGTGGACTGCCAAGGCAAAAAATTGCTGGTCCGCAATTCGCCAGAAGTTCGTATAATAAAATCTAACGGGAGCAAATCTTTTGTATACAAATGCTTTTCAAATTCGGTTGCATCCACTTGCTTTTTGCCTTCTTGTAGCAATTCGTTGACCGCCTTGACTATCTCCTGCCTTCCGCCATAATTTATGCACGGATTGATTATAAATCCCGTTTTGTCTTTTGTCAATTCCATCAACTCTTTTGCTTTTTTTCTCACACTTTCAGGCAATCTTTCATCTTCCATATCGCCAGAAATAATGATGCGCACATCCTTGTTTAAATAATCGCGTTTGTACTCGTCTAACATTTGATCAAACAGCGTCATCAGATATTCAACTTCATCCTTTGGTCTGTTCCAATTTTCTTTGCTAAAACAATATAAAGACAAATTTTTTATGCCCAATTGCTCTACATATTCCGTGTGTTTCTTCAAATTGTCAAAGCCGGCTTTGTGCCCCAAACTCCTAGGCAATCCCCTGTGTTTTGCCCACCTGCCATTGCCGTCAATGATAAATGCAATGTGCTGTGGTAATCTTGGATCATTTTTTAATTTTTCAAAATTCATTCTACACTTCCATTATCTCTGCAATTTTCTTTTCACAACTCTTATCCGCTTTTTCAGTGAATGAATCTAATGATTTTTGCACTTCCTTTTCAAGCGTATTATATTCATCCTCGCTAATGGTCGAATTCTTTTTCATCTCTTTGAAAACATCCAAACAATCTCGTCTAGCATTTCGCATAGCAATCTTGCATTCTTCCAAAAGTTTTTTTGCGTCCTTTGAAAACTCTTTCCTTCTCTCTTCGGTGAGAATAGGGAATCCTATACGAATTATCTTGCCGTCATCGCTAACGGACACTCCCAAATTTGCAGACTCAATTCCTGTTTTGATCGCTTTGATTGTGCTAGCGTCCCAAGGTGATATCACGAGCATACGCGCGTCTTGCACTGTGATGTTGCTGGTCTGGATGATTGGAGTACGCGTCCCGTAATAATCTACTTTGATATTTTCTATCAACTTCGGATTCGCTCTGCCCACTCTAATCATCATATATTCGTCGATTAATCTATTAAATTGCTTGTTCAAATTTTCTTCAAATTCCATTTTCGCCATTTCAACATTTTCGTTCATAATTTCTCCTATAAGTTTATACTACAAAATATTGAAAAAAATTGCAACTTATTTGATTGCTAAATTGATATTTTATGAATTTTCAAATATTTTATCTTTGTTGAATAAAATTTTTCAAAGCATATTGAAATGTTTTCTTATCTTTGGTTTAAAATTAGATTACAAAAATAAATGGATATTCATTATTAAAGCCCACTCAAATTGAGAGCGCAATAATTTTATCCCTTTATTTTTAATTAGTTATAATTTATTAAGATATAGTTATTAAGATATAGTTATATTTTAAATATTTATTATAATTAAACGATTTATTTTAAATATTCTATTATGATTAAACAATTTATTTTAAATATTCTATTATGATTAAACAATTTATTTTAATTATTTATCCATAATTTTATTTTTATTAATATTAAATATTTTATTATATAACTAATTTTTTATTATTTTCGTTTGTATTGCCTGCCTGTCCACTTTCGCTAGTCAGCAATGTGGCGCAAATCTTCATTCAATTTTAGTTTAGAAAAAGATTTTTAATTCGTCAATCGTTAATCTCTATTCCAAATATAATATTTGAGCTATCAATAAGCATTTGTTTTTATTTGAAATTAATGTTTAGTTAGATTTTGGTGTAGACGGTGTAGTCGCCGTCGGTTGTTTCGGTGAAGTTGGCGGTATTTTCTAGGTAGCTGTTCGTGCTAGTGCCAATGCAGCTGGCGAGCACCCGCACCTCTGTAGCATACTGCAATAGATTTCCACAAGCCGATGTGCTGGTCGCATTTGCATAAGCATAATTGCTCTCTATCGTAACACTGGTGAGATTGGTGCAATTATTGAATGCAGCATATCCTATGCTGGTCACACTGTCTGGTATAATGATACTGGTGAGATTGGTGCAATTAGAGAATGCATAATCTCCTATGCTGGTCACTCCTTCTGGTATAGTGATGCTGGTGAGATTGGTGCAATTAGAGAATGTATAATAAGATATTTCAATACATTGACTATTAGAAGCAAAGTTTACTTTTGTGGCATTAACTTGAGCAAATAAATATGCTGGAATGCGGGTGACATTCGCTCCTATATTCACTGTTATACCTGCTCCATATTGTCCAGCATTTAAAAATACCATATTATCGCTTAATAAATCTGACATTTTTGTAGCATTGAAGTTGATCTCAATGAGATATAAACAATAACTGAACGCTTCTTTCCCTATACTGATTACACTATCTGGTATAGTAATGCTAGTAAGATTATTACAATAAGCGAATGCGTAATCTCCTATGCTGGTTACGCTATCTGGTATAATAATACTAGTGATGTTTGAATTATAAAAAGCATAATCTCCTATACTTCTAACCTTATAATCATCCCCTTCAATCACTTCACCTTCTGCGGATATTGAATACGTGCTAGGAATAATAACTTCTTTGCCTGTACCTGTATAATCAAATAATATTCCATCCTTGGTAATTAAGAAAGGCATTTTAGTTTCTGCTCTATACAACGCATAACTATTTGAGTTTATATATCTTAATATTGTGCTTGCAGTATCTATATCAGTCGAGCTCAACTTTGTTGCCCCAGATGTAGAATTTACCCACCAATCATTCTTATTTTTAAATATTATTGTAGATAAATTATCACAACCATAAAATGAACATCTACCAATGCTGGCCACACTTTCTGGTATGGTGATGCTGGTAAGATTATCGAGATATGCGAATGCAGAACTTCCTATCTCTGTGCATTGGCTATTAGGTGCAAAGTTTACTTCTATGATATTTGGTGAATATGAAGGATTTCCAGGATAAAATAAATATGCTGGAATGCGGGTGACATTCGCTCCTATATTCACTGTTATACCTGCTCCATCCTGCCCTGCATTATAAAATACTCTATTATTGCTAGATAAATCTGCCATATTTGTAGCATTGAAGTTGATTTCAGTGAGAATGGTGCAATTATCAAATGCACGATTTCCTATGCTGGTCACCTGATCGCCTATTGTCACCTGAGTGATAGAAGTACAACCATATAAAGAAAATGCATTAATTGAAGTGGCTGTATCTATATTTGCGTGTGTTACTATTTCACCATTAATATATAAATTTGCTCCATTAAATATTGGATTTGATGTCAAACTATCACCAATAAATGAGATTGATACCCAATCATTAATATCTCCTGTATAATATACATCTGTGAGATTGGTGCAACCTTGGAATGCACTCTCTCCTATGCTGATCATACTATCTGGTATGGTAATGCTGGTTAGATTACCGCACCAATTAAATGCAAAACTTCCTATGCTGGTCACGCCTTCTCCTATGGTTACGCTGGTGAGATTATCGCAATTTCGGAATGCAGAATTTCCTATCTCTGTGCATTGGCTATTAGGAGCAAAGTTTACTTCGGCGATATTTGAATTATAAAATAAATATGATGGTATGCGCGTTACATTCGCTCCTATATTCACTATTATACCTGCTCCACCCTGCCCTGCATAAGCAAATACTCTATTACTGCTAGATAAATCTGACATATTTGTTGCATTGAAGTTGATTTCAGTGAGACGGAAGCAAGCGAAAGCAAAATCTCCTATGCTAGTCACTCCTTCTGGTATGGTGATGCTGGTGAGATTGTCGCAATAAGAGAATGCAGAACTTCCTATCTCGGTACATTGGCTATTAGGCGCAAAGTGCACTTCGGTGATATTTGGCGCAGATGAAGAATCTGCAGGACAAAACAAATATGCTGGAATGCGGGTGACATCCGCTCCTATATTCAATGTTATACCTGGGCCATCCTGCCCTGCATTATGAAATACATCATCATTGGTATATAAATCTGACATATTTGTAGCATTAAAGTTGATTTCAGTAAGATTTTTGCAATTAATGAACGCAGAACCTCCTATGCTGGTCACACCTTTTCCTATAGTTACGCTGGTGAGATTGGTGCAATCATTGAATGCATAAATTCCTATCTTTTCTAAGGTGGCTGGCAAAGTTACACTTGTTATATTTTTGTTATAGAAAGCGCCTGTATTATAAGATGCATCTGCTATGCCTGTGATTGTCTTGTCATCGCCAGTTATAATCGTGCCATCTGGTAGCACCGAATATGTGCTAGGAATGACAACTTCTGTGGTGGCGCCTATATATTTTGTGATTTCGCCATTTTCGTTAATTTCAAAAGGAAGTATTGCATATGCTTCTCTATATTGCGCTGTGTAGGTCACATCTCCTGTCACCGCTGAAAGTTCTTTATCCCAACCTGTGAATTCGTATACATAGTTATCATCGCTATATGTTGGTGTAGCGCCATTATATTCGGCTTGCGTGCCATAAGGAACATCTTCATCCGTTTCAAGTATGGTTCCGTCTATGTTTTTCCAAGTGACTGTATATGTATTTATTGTTTGAGTGAATGTGGCAGTAATTGCCATTTCACCTGTAACTGTTGTATTATTTCCTACACTCCAACCTGTAAAGCTATATGTATATTGAGCATCTGCTGAATTTGGACTTGCTGTGATTGTCGTGTCGCCTATCTGCAAAGTATTCCCACTAACTATTATTTGAGTGCCATAGTCTACTGTTAGGCTCGTTTCGTTCACTGTGCCATATTCTGGGTTGCTTGATTGTATCTCTACTGTGAA
>CALWKA010000002.1 GCA_944381155.1 uncultured Clostridia bacterium | reverse complement strand
GACTGTGCTACATTAGCATAAGCAATTTTTATTAAATTTTTGAGTGTTTTTTGAGGTGCAAATTTTGGCTATTTTTAAATTACCAAGGCGGTGCGCTCCTGCTGTGCCACATCAGCACGAATCAAATGTTCGACGACTTTTTTGAGTTTTTTAGTTGCTGTAATTTGTCATTTTCCATTTTAGCAAGGTGGTGTGCTATGGGTTGGGAGATATTGATTATTGAAAATCTTATGGTCTTTATATTGTTGAATTTGTTCGTTATAAGTGATAGGTCTTTAATATAAATTTTTTTAATTATGCTTTTAATATTAGTTCAAACTAAAAAATTTTAAATTATATTTTATACATAATTGAACAACTAGATTTCAATAATGCAATTTAATTCTAACATTAATTAAAAAGTTTGTCAATGTATATCAGTAATAATATTTTGCAAATTAAAAAATTATTGATATTTTTGGTAATATTTTGAAATTGAAAATTTATCAATGGTTTTAGCATTATTTTATAAGAATAAAAGACGAAAAATAAAAAATTGATAGCAAATTATATTGCTATCAAAAAGTCAAATAAAATATTTTATAATTAAAATAAGTTTAAATTAAAAAGGTTTATGTTCATTCAATTTTAACGCAGGTGGCGGTTGTGTTCAATCAAGAGTTCTTTGATCTTTTCGTCCGAATCTACCAGATAACTTATGCTCTGACCTTCGATTATGTTTGTGATAATGCGGGCTAAAAATTCAAGGCAATCGACTAAACATATCCATAATTTGCCTTTGTATTCGTCAGGCAAATAAGTAAGGTTTGTGGTATATAATTTTTTGATAATTCCTTTTTTGTAAGCGTCTTCAAATTTTTCGATTCCGTCAGTGAAGAAAGAGAAGGTTGCCACAATATACGCGCCAAGAGCACCGCGTTTTTTCATTTCGGTTGCCACATCAATCACCGATCCGCCCGAAGCAATCATATCATCTACGATTAAAATATATTTACCTTTCACATCGCTACCCAAATATTCGTGTTGGACGACAGGGTTTTTTCCGTTGACGATTTTGGTATAATCGCGTCTTTTGTAGAACATACCGACATCTAATCCAAGCATATTTGCATATTTGATTGCGCGTTGCATTGCGCCAGTATCCGGGCTGATTACAATTAAATTGTCTTTGTCAATTTTGAAGTCTTCTTTTTTCAAAAGCGTTTTCATTACTTGATAATTCGGAAAGAATGAATCGAAGCTCATACGAGAGACAGCATTTTGAATATTGATGTCGTGGGCGTCAAATGTCAATACGCTGTCAACTCCTAAATTTTCCAAATCTTGCAACGCCATAGCGCAATCAAGCGATTCGCGCATAAGTCGCCTATGCTGTCTAGATTGATACAATAAAGGCATAATAACGATGATTTTCTTTGCTTTACCTGCGATTGCCGAGATCGTGCGTTTGATATCCTGAAAATGTTCGTCTGGGCTCATACGATTGATGTGGCCATACATTGTATAAGTTTCGCCATAGTTGGATACATCGCTAATGATAAATACAATTTTGTTTCGAACACTATCTGTCAATACCACTTTTCCTTCGCCGTTTGAGAAGCGCTCATTCTTTGCATAAATAATGTTTGATTCGTCCGAATTGAGATTTTGCTTGATATATTCGCCAATAATTTTGCCTCTGTCCTTAAAATTGCTCATAACAATAATTTTGAATTGATCCATAACCTCTCCTAAATTTTACTAAATAAGTATATCATTTTTTGACAAAATTTTCAATTGAATTGAGTGAGTAAAGACGAAAATATATTTAAGTTTATTTTATATTTGAAGTCAAAATTTTTGTTAAAAATGATTTTGAAAAGTATAAATTGACATAATTTTTTGATAAATGGATATAAAAAGCATAATTTTAATATTTCAATATCAACAATAAATGTTTTGATTAAAAATTTTGAGTTGATTCATACAATATTATATTTAGAAATTTAGACAAACGAAAGTAAAAAAATAGATTTTTGATGTTTGAGTTTCAAAAATCTATCTATTAATTGAAAAATAAAATTATATTTTAATTTTTGATTTGTCTATGGTGGTGTAGGTCAATTCTTTTTGATAAAAACTTTCATAACATTCTTTCCAACGATTATAGTTTGTCTTGCGCATATATTCTACATTTTCTTTGCTCGTTAGATTTTCTTGTGTATAAATCGGTTTAAGAATGTGGATGGTGTAATATTTTCGTTCAATTCCGTCTTCTATAATTCCGCTAGGGCGGAAGGTGATAAATAGTGGAAGAATTGGCACTTTGTGCTTGACAGCATAATGAAAAGCCCCGTCTTTTAAAGGTCTTGGTTTTTCATAATCGCGCCACATTGCTTGTTCGGGATAGATGAGAATTTTTTTGCCTTTGTTTAAGTAATATTCCATTGCCTGATTGAATTTTTTCATCACACTAAATTTGCTTGATAGTGGAAGATATCCGGTATATCTTGCCGTTTCTCCCATTTTGCCTGCCCAATTGTTGTAGTCTGCGGCGACGAAGAAAATGTTCACTCCCACAGCCTTTCGGACAGCGAACGAGTCGAATTTGCTGATGTGGTTGCAAGTAATTATTGCGCCTTTTACACCTTTGAGATTTTCTTTGCCTTTTATCTCAACTTTCAAAAGGCGACAAATTCTATTCGTATAAATGCGCATTGCAGTGGAATAGATGGCGCGTTTGATAGCATTTTTGAATCCCTTTTTGATAAATTCATAATTTTCATCTACGGGCAGAGTGCCTTCATACGAATTTTCATTCACATCGGTATTGAAGATACCATTTCGTTCAAATTCAGCCTGTATTTCCATATATTTTTTGTATTCGTTTGGATCTTCTTTTAAAATATTTACACTTAACATATTTATCCTTTAATATATTTGATAATTCAAATCAATATAGTTTGATTATATCAAATAAATGAAAATAATACAAATATTTTATATAAAGCCATAAAAAAACTAAAAAAATAAAAAAATTATGCAAAATATAGACTTTTAAGTGAAAAAAATTATATTTTTTTTGAATTTTTATTTAAAATTTTTGTTTTTCGTGAAAATTTTTTATTTATGATAAGTTTTTTTAAAATTGATTAATAATTTATATAAAGATATTTAATCTAAAATCATTAAAAATATTTACATCTTGTTATAATATTTTTGAAACTAATATAAAAAGGAACTTTACTTTGTGTGTAGAGTTCCTTTGTTTTATTTTGCTAATTTTAAAAGGGCTTGCTTATCTATATTTTATAATTGTTTTTCATAATTTAGTTTTATGATTTTTAATAAGAAAATTGAGAGTAGTATATTTTTAATTTTGTAATGGTGGGGCAAATAGTTTTCTTTATCATTTTATTTGTCTATCGAAGATTTAGAATTTTGTTTGATTTTGGTATATTTTTCATATATATCATCATATTGATGCCAATGATAAATGTTGTGCACCTTATCTATTTGCCACGGTTTCACATTTTGAGTGTGGAAATAGGGTAGCCATTTTATACGCTTGCTAAAATGTTGAATGATAGTGTCGTTATGCAAATTTCCTTGCTCATTGAACTTTCGCGGAAGATACAATTTTTTTCTAGTACATTTGTTCAGTGCGGTTTGATCAGGGAAGCCCATTTTCTTTTCTAGGCACATTTTTTTCACGCGTTCAAACAGCTTTGACTCTTTGATTGCACGCATATTCATAAGCAACATCCCTGCATTGAAATATTTTGGATGAATAAAGATATGCCCATATCTATCTAGCACCACGCCTAATTCATAATTTGAAATGTCTACATCAAACAATTCTTTGATATTGCCATTAAACATCATATCTGTATCTAAATATATAATTTTTTCTGGCAAGCCCGCAATTTTATCTGCAAACAATCGCAAAAAAGTGTATGGTGTGTATACACTGAGTTTGTTTTGAGAATTTATAATCCAATTTTTAAATTCGTCTTCTAATAATATTAAATTTACTTTGCTATTCGGATTGGCGCGTTTCAAAATGGAGTCTAAAAACGCACGATTTTCTTCACTGATCGGGCGGTAGTCGGGATTGAGTTCGCGAACATCGGCAGAAAGGATATAGACATTTAGCGGATCTTTGTTGTGTTTTATAATCGACATAAGGCAAAGTAAAATTCCGTCAAAAACTTTGTAATTTCCACCAAATAGGATATTAATCATCTTTGCTCCTTTTTATATATTTGACAAATTCATAATCGCTAGACTGTGCTCGTTCGTTCATTTTTTCAAAAACTTCATCGCGTAGTTTTTGCATAGCAGTTTTTCTATCCAAAGACTTGTCCGGATAAAATGGTCCGTCCACATATATGATAATTTTAGGTTTTTTCGTATGCTTGTTTTTGTGATAGGTGGTGGTGAATGTATACACAGGCAAGCCATAATCAACTGGATATCTAAAAGATTTGCAATCAAAAGGTCTAATTTTGGTATAATACGGCCAAAGATGTGCTTCAGGATATATTACAATAGGATTGTTTTTCTTCAAAGTGTGTTCTATCGCATTGCTAAAATTCTTGCTTGCTTTTATCGTGTCGGGCAGGGGGAGAGCGCCCCAATTGCGAGTAAGCCGTCCCCAAAATGGAATTGACACATTGTCTGGATTGACAATTATATGTGGTTTTTTAGGAAAACAGATTATTGTTGGGCTGAAGCCATCTGAAAATTGGTTCGTGTGATTTGCATAGATGAAATATCCACCCTGCTTTTGCTTTTTCAAAATCTTCGTGTTTTCATATTTTACACGCTTGATTAGTTTAAAGTAAATGGTTACGAGCGGAGTGGCTAAAATTCTATAACTAAAAAACGACCAGAATTTATGAAACGGATTAGAATGAATATATTTGTAATGTTCGTCAATTTTGATAGGCTTAATCTTGAAATCTATGATTTCGTCGTTCAACTCATCGGTATAATAAATGATGTCACCCTGTTTCATTCAATCTCCTTATATCAATTATCTTAATTTTGCCAATTTTTGTCAACCGATTTAAATTAAGTTGAGTACTCAATTAAAATTTATTGTCGATTTTAGTCAAGATTATAATAATTTTGCAATTAAATTGTGTAAAACACATAAAAATATTTGCAAATAAGTAATAATTAATGTATAATAAATATATTATATAAAAGGAGTTTGTATGAAAGGGTTTGTCAAGTGGATGGATGAAGCACCGCTATGGCTCAAAATTGTCTTTGCTTTGCCTGTGATTGATATAATTTGGGCAATCTATCGTATTGTCAAAGGTATTGCGTATGGCAAAATGTCTCGTGTCATTGTGGGGATACTTTGGATCATTTTAGGATGGATAGCGTTGTGGATAATAGATATTATATGTATCTGTATTTTCAAAGAACCAAAAGTGTGTGCTTAAAAAATCGACTATTTAGTCGATTTTTTCGTGCTTTTAAACTTAAATAATTAATCATTTTGCTTTTGAAGATTTAGACATCTTCTTTGTCGTTATTTATGTTTTCAATGTTGGCATTGATATCTAGTGAGTCCTTTTTCTTTTGTGGGATAGTATATATGCTGTATGTATTTTTGTCGTAGCCATAGAAGTCGCACACGGTATCATTATAATATTTTTGACATTCATCTTTCATCTTTTCAGCACTTTCTCGCACTGAAAGATCTGATTTTGGATAAATTGGCGTTCCGATTTGAATAGTTATCGTCTTTTTTCGTCTGAAAAATTCTAGTTTTGCTTTATCACGAAATAATATGACTATTGGCACTACGGGCACATTGTTTTCGCTAGCTATCTTAAACGCGCCAATTTTTAGCGGGCGACTTCGCTCATAGCGGAACCAAAGTGCAGATTCAGCATACATATGAATGAATCCACCCTTATTCAATATGCTTTTGATGGTTTTGTTTAGATTTATAGACGCGTCGAGCGAGGATGACAGCGGTAGCACTCCACACGCTTTGAATATGTATCCTATTGGTCCGCGTTTCATATTGTGATTGGCGGCAATTATATAAAAATTCTTTTTGTTCACCGCCTGCATATTCATCAATATGTCGAGATAGTGAACATGATTGCTGATAGTTATGGCAGATTTTAAGCCTTTCAGGTTTTTCCTACCTTTGATCTTCAAATGAAAAGCTAGGCCATTGACGAGTGGTCGAAACACATACAATATCGTTTTGCATACTGCGCGTGTAATTTTATATAGAACATTTTTTGGAACGAAAACATATTTGCCGTTAATCTGTTTTGAATCGCTAGTTTTAAACTTTGTAGTGTGTACATCAAATTCACCTTTTTCTGCAAGGCGGTTGAGAATCTCTTTGTATTCGCGCGAATTGGGATTCAGTTCCATAGCGTGTTCATCATATTTATACACGGTATCAAGCGGTTTTTTCATCTGATTTTTTGATTTCCTCTATGATATATTTTGCTACATCTTCTGCACCATTTTGATGCTTGTCGATCTTTTTGCAATTGTCAATATATGGTTGAAGTAAATCAGGATTTTGAATAAATTCTTCCACCTTTTTCCTGATCTTTTTTGGTTTGTATATGGCGAGCCCGCATTTGAATTTATCCACAAATAGTTTGGTCGTGGCTTTTTCTATTGGATGCGCATAATAGTCCACAATAATAGGGGTATTCATAAACACGCTGTCTAATATGGCATTTGGACCTGCCTTTGTGATGAATAGGTCGCTTGCGCAATACAACTCATACGCTTCCGGAGTGAATCCGGATGTGATCAGCGTGATGTTGCTATCTAATTTTCCTTCTAGATTTTTAAAATAATTGTAAACTTCTTCGTTTTTGCCCGCGAGCATAATAATCGTGATAGGTAGGCTAGTTTTTAGCAATTCTTCGCATACCGATTTTGCCTTTGCGCTGGCATACGCTCCGTCTGCGATGATGACACAAAATTTGTCGCGCGGAATGGAATATTTTTCTCTATATTTCATCTTGTCTTGATGCGCGGATATTATCTCATTTCTTGCAGTGAAATAAACTTGTTTCACATCGTCTGGATTGAAGTGCCTGCGTTTGATTGCCTCTTGATATGCTTCCGGGTTGTTCACTATGAATAATCCGTCACGATTGTCCCACCAAGCGTGAATGTTATTGTCTGGATTGTATGTGACCACAATACAATTTTTGTTGTATTTTTTCTTGTATTCAATTGCGCACAGCGTCATAAAATAATGCGTGCTAACGATGACATCGGGCTTGTATTTGTCTATTGCTTTCAGCGTTTCAAACAATGCGCGTCTAAAAAGCGTATGGTGGACGCCTACCATAAATTTTTGTTTGCCCAAGATCTCTAATACGGTGAAAATAAATGCACCATAACCTTTCACTTTGTTAGTCTGTTTTGTTTGATGAATGATGAAGTTGTTGAATTTGATAAGAGTAGGATTGTTGTCCTCCTGCATAATATAACTATCTATCAACTCCAAACTTCCATCATTCAATTTTTTAAGTGCGTCAGAAATTGATTTTATGGATGTGATATGTCCCATACCTGATTCCATATATGTTAATAAAATGCGCTTTTTCATACATCTCCTAATTAGAGATATTATATCTAAATTTCAATCTAATAACAAATAAAATTTAAAAATTTTATCAAAATAATAAAAATCAGCAATTAAATTGCTGAATTTTTGCGTTTTTTAGATTTTTTTGTAGATTTTTGCTCGTTGTCAATTGGCTTCCAAGATGCGTCTATTAGTCTATGATGACTGAAATATGTTAGGTTCGGGCATATCGCTCTATGTATTATCACTCCGCGCCCGCTAGACACAAATCCTACAATCGGATCACCATACATTGGACGACAACAGCCCGCAAATTTGATCAATATATTATTCAGTCCTTTCAATTGAATCTGTTTGTCGGTAGGGGCGGATAAGGTCACTTTGTTTGCTTGAGCGGTGGTGCTTTCGCTCTGTTTAATCTGCTTTTGATACAAGTTTGCAAGTTTGTTCGCAAGATATTTTGCAGATATTGCGTTCGTGCCAATGTTTGTATAAAGTTCATCAATTTCACTGATATTATAATAGTCAAGCACCTCATCTAGATGCGGTTTTGCAAGCAGTTTTGATACAGAATATCCTTTATCTTTTATGGCATTTTCGAGCAGTGATTTTCCCAATTTGATAGTGTCTTCTTTCATATTCTTTTTGAAAAAAGAATTGATTTTGCTACGCGCTTCGCTAGTCTTACAAATCTTTAGCCAATCGCGTGATGGACCTTTTGAATTTGGGTTCGTGATGATTTCTACCACATCACCATTGTTTAGCGAGGTCGTGACAGGTGACATTTTTCCATTGATCTTTGCGCCAACGCATTTGTTGCCCACTTCGCTATGTATGGAATAGGCAAAGTCAATAGGTGTCGATCCGCTAGGTAGATATATCACTTTTCCTTTTGGAGTTTGCACAAATATTTCATTGTTGTATATATCCTGACTCAATGATTTTGCGAGTTCATCGATGCTCACATTTTCATTTTCCATCATCTGTCTTAACCAAGCTAGACGCACATCGAGCGAGTCTTGTTTTGTTCGTTTTTCTTTGTATAACCAGTGCGCTGCCACACCATATTCGGCATATTTGTGCATATCCAATGTCCTGATCTGTATTTCCACTGGGAAACCTTCAAATATGACAGTCGTATGTAAAGATTGATATCCGTTTGGCTTCGGAATAGCAATATAGTCTTTGAATCTGTCCTGCATAGGTTCCACCACCGAGTGCAAACGCCCGAGCAGAGCATAACATTCGGGAATAGTTTTCACGATTGCACGCACTGCGATTAGATCATAAATGTTGTCCAAATTGTGATCTTGCAATTTTTTGTATATGCTATAAATATGTTTTTTTCTTCCATAGACTTTGCCCGAAATTCCTAAATCTTTCATACAATTGCTGACCAAAGTCTTGAGTCTTTCAACGATAGGTTGACGCTTGTGAAAGCGCGAATCCACTTCAGATTGAATCTCATCATACTTTTTTGGATCAATGATTTTGAACGCGCCATTTTCGAGTTCTGTTTTGAAAGCGGATAGTCCTAGCCTAGCAGAGAGCGGAGCAAACAGCGCAAATATTGAATTTGCGAGTGTCATTCTATCAGTTTCGTTCATCTCACTACTAAATCTTAATTCGGTGACCACGAAAGCAATTTTGAGCATAATAGTGCGAATGTCTTTCGTGATGGCGAAGAACATTTTACGGATATTTTCCGCTTCAATAGATTGTTGAGAATAGTTGATTTGGTCGAGTTTTATCAATGTTTTAACAATATTTATCACATTTTCTGGATAGATTATGGAAATCTCATCAATCGTTTTTTGCCCGCTTATAATCGAGATGTAAATCAAGCCTGCTAGCAAACAATCGTCATTTAGCCCCATATCTTTCAAAATTGTTTCCAATTCGTTTATCTTTCGTTCGTCTAATTTTATTTCTGCTTTGATTTTAGCTATTTCTTCTTTCATATTTTTCCTCATAAATATATTATCACAAGAATTTTTAAATTACAAATTTTTTTATATTTTTATGAAATGTTTTCGACAATTTAGATTAAATTTTTATTTACTGCCAAAAATTAATTATGATTATGATAATTAAACGAACAATTTATCAAACAAATTTATTAAACAAATAAAACAATTTGATAATTGATATATCTATAATTTATGTATAAAAAATATCAATAAATATGAAAATTTCATTTGTTTAGATGTCGTAATGAAAATGGCGCTAATCAAATATGCGCTAGTTCTATTTGGACAAAATCGGTAATACATTAATTTATATGTATTATTTGAATTCGGACAAATCGCTTGAAAAATTAGGTTCATCAAAATATGGACTTAATCAAAGGCAAGCGCAAGAGAGATTGAAAAAATATGGAAAAAATGAGATAGACAAAGAAAAAAAACAATCTTTTCTCAAATCTTTTCTCAAACAATTTTTAAATATAATGGTAGCAATATTGCTGGTATCCGCGATTGTTTCGCTGGTGATAGCAATAGTCAATAAAGAATATGCAGACTTGTTTGAAGGATTCGTGATTCTATTCATTGTGATAATGAACGCACTGATCGGCGTTTTTCAGGAGAGCAAAGCGCAAGCCTGCCTTGATGATCTCAATAAATATTCAAAAACGAGCGTGAAAGTGGTGCGAAACGCAACGACATTAAACATTGACAGCAGTGAGTTGGTGATAGGGGATATAGTGGAATTGGAAGCGGGCAATGTGGCGCAGGCGGACATTCGTTTGATTGAAAGCAACAATTTATGTGTAGACGAAAGTTCGCTCACGGGAGAGAGCCTGCCTGTTGAAAAAAATGCAGATGTGGTCCTTAATAAAGACACTCCACTTGCCGAGCGAAAAAATATGGTATTTTCGGGAAGTATGATTTCAAGGGGTAAAGCGCTAGGGGTGGTGACCTCTACGGGCAAAAACACCGAATTAGGCAAGATTGCAAACCTTTTGTTCAATGCAAAAAAAGAAATCACTCCACTTCAAAAATCTATTGACAAAATTGGCAAGATAATCACTTTTTTA
Source organism: uncultured Clostridia bacterium (assembly GCA_944381155.1). GTDB lineage: Bacteria > Bacillota > Clostridia > Christensenellales > UBA1242 > Onthoplasma. The sequence continues at coordinate 123,302 of CALWKA010000002.1, read as the reverse complement.
GTTTTAGGCGTGTGCGCAGTGATTTTAATAATAGAGTTGATTAGCGGGGACGGCTTCATTGATGCGCTTATGACATCGGTCGCACTTGCTGTGGCGGCAATACCAGAAAGTTTACCTGCGGTGATCACTATTATTCTAGCGTTGGGGATTCAACAACTCGCAAAACGAAAATGTATTATCAAGCATCTGCACGCGGTGGAAACATTGGGTAGCTGTGAAATAATATGCACAGACAAGACGGGCACATTGACAAACAATAAAATGGAAGTTGTGCAAACATACTTTGACGATTCATACAATACAAATTCGGGGCAGGCATATCAAGAAGGATTGAAATGTATGATGATCTGCAACAATACCAAACTTGAAAATGGCAAACTGACAGGGGAAGCCACCGAATGTGCACTTTACGAATATGCTTTGTCCAGACGAGATAGGGTGGATCATAAAGTTATCTATGAAATACCATTCAATTCTACGCGAAAAATGATGAGCGTCATTATTAATGATGGCGGAATCAAGAGTTATATCAAAGGAGCGCCCGAAATTTTATTAAAAAAATGTAAATATATCAAGACAGGCGATCAAATCAAACCTTTTACTGATGAGATAAGAAATAGGATTATCAAAATTAATGACGAGATGACCGATCGTGCGCTTCGCGTGATCGCACTGTGTTATAAAAGTTTTGACGAATTTAATCCAAATGATGAAATGGAAGAAGACATAGTTTTCTTGGGGCTTGCAGGATTGATGGATAACCCGAGAAAAGAAGTGAAAGCAAGCATAGAAAAATGTTTCAAAGCGGGACTAAAACCTGTTATGATCACGGGAGATCACAAGCGAACAGCCTATGCTATCGCTACTCAATTGGGTATTGCGACAAATCTTAATCAGGTGATTACAGGAGAAGAATTAGACAAATTGAGCGACAAAGAATTGAAGCGAATTTGCAATCAATATACAGTGTATGCGCGCGTCACTCCCGAGCACAAAGTGCGGATAGTTAAAGCGTATAAAGGGCTAAATAAGATCGTGGCGATGACGGGAGATGGCGTGAATGATGCTCCTAGTTTGAAGATTGCAGACATAGGAGTTGGTATGGGAAAATCTGGCACGGATGTGGTCAAAAATGTGGCAGATATGGTGGTCACTGATGATAATTTTTCGTCAATCGTGGTGGCGGTTGAAGAGGGAAGGAAGGTATACAATAATATTCAAAAAGCACTACAATTTTTGATATCCACAAATTGCGTAGAAGTGTTTGGGATGCTATTGGCGCTAATATTCTTTCCGGAATACACATTTTTGTTGCCCGCACAAATGTTGTTTATCAATTTAGTAACTGATAGTTTGCCCGCTTTTGCGCTGGGGTTAGAAAAGGTGGAAAAAGAAGTGATGCAATCTCCGCCTAGAGATAGCAAATCGGGACTGTTTGGCGGAAAGGTGGGAGTGGCAATAATATATCAATCAATTTTGCAGACATTGATTGTAATGATAGTTTATATCGTGGGAATAAAATGTTATTCACCAATAGATGCGAGCAGTATGGTGTTCTTTACGATCATATTTATGCAGTTATTACATAGTATAAATTGCAAAACAAATTCAAGCATATTTGAAAAAAATCTCGTAGACAACAAGGCGTTCAATATATGTTTTTTGATAACTCTTGCCATTAATCTAATTGTGGCTTGCGTGCCTATGCTGTATCCACTTTTTGGATTGAAATTTTTGAATGTATCGCAATGGATCGTTGTGATTATAGCATCAGTTTTAATTATACCAACTTGCGAACTTTTCAAACTCATTTTGTCAAACAAACGATTCAAAGACAAAAAAATTAAACTAAACAAAATGTCAACATCTAAATTTTAATTTTTATATATAGATAAATAAAAGAAAAAATAAAAATCATTAACAAAAAATAAAAACAATAAAAAATATATGATTAAAAATTAAATAAAAAAATGTATAAAAATTAAATAAAAAAAATAAAATAAATAACAAATAAAATATTGATATAAAAAATAAAATAATAAGTAAAAATAAATTAAAATAATAAGAAAAAAATATTTTTAAAATTAATATACTAAATAATAAAAATTTCAAAAAAATATTAAAAATTAATGAAAAAATCAATAAAAAACAGATAAAAACACTCAAAAATAATAAATTTTTTAATTTTTTATGAATATTATATTGAATTATTGAAAATTAAAAAAAATATATGAATAAAATTTTCACATTTGATAAAAATAGTTTTAGGAGGAATTATGAGTGTTAGTAATAAAAAATTGTTGTCCACTATTGCATATTATACATTGATTGTCCTTTCAATATTAAATGCTGGATTTTTCATCTATGCTTTGATGGTGAAAGATGTGGCTATGTGGGCAAAAGTGATTTACATTATTTGGTCGGTTGTAGTTATTGCTGTGGCGATCTATGATGTGATTTGCACTAGAGCAAGAAAGTCAAAATTCGTTTCTGGGTTGATCATCTATGTATTAAGCATTTTGGCTGTGGTGATGGCTTGCATATTGTATTTCATCAATAGCGGTGTAGACGGATTGGCAACTGATTTTTATAACATCTTCTTGTCCGTTTCAATCTTGTCACTTATGACCACAGGATATTTGATTGCTAGTTGGTGCGTGGGCGAAGCAAAAGTTTAGCACGATAGCGCAACGGACGAACTAGATAAAATTGAAAAATAAAGACTAGAAAGTTCAAAACTTTTTAGTTAAAAAAGGGAACGATACAATTTGTAAAGTTCCTTTTTTGTATTTTAAATTTGATTAAAAATTTAGTTTTTATAATGAAAATTTAGTTTAAAAATTTAAAGAGAAAAACCGCCGTCGACCGATAGTATTTGGCCAGTTATGAAACTTGATTTTTCGTCCAACAAAAATTGGCAAACATTAGCTATATCATTTGGAGTGCCAATCCTAGACATTGGAGTGCTTTCCACGATTTGTGATTTTTCACTTTCGCTTAACCAACCATTCATTTTCCCGTCTATCACGCCAGGGCAGATTGCGTTCACAGTGATGTTGCTATATCCCAATTCTTTTGCTAGCGCCAGAGTGAATGAATTTACTGCACCCTTGCTAGCAGAATATAGGCTCTCTGTGCTCGCGCCCACCTTCCCCCAAATTGATGATATATTTATAATTCTTCCAAACTGTGCGTTGATCATATATTTTGAGATGTATTTTGTGAGCATAATTGTGCTTTTTACATTGTTGTCAAAAATGAAATTATAATCAGATATTGTGATATCTTGAATCTGTTTGATTATAGATACGCCCGCACAGTTGATTAGACAATCAATATGCTTAAATTTTTTGATAATATCATCCACCATAGCGCTAATTAAATCGTCGTCTGTTAGATCGCATTTGTATGCAATCAATTCGCAACGATCCATTAGTTCATCCAAGAGAGAGTCAATCTCTTTTTTGCTGTGGTTATAAACCAAAATTAGCCTATTGTTTTCATTCGCAAGTTGTCGTGCAATCGCACTGCCTATATCTCCACTAGCACCTGTAATTAATATGTTTTTCATATATCTATGATATCAAAATTTTTTTATTATTTCAATTGATTTTAAACAATTTTTATTCTTCTCAATAGATGATAAAAATTTTAGCATTAAAACTTATTGACATTAGACTAGCAAAATATTATAATATTTAATATGAAAAAAGTATTGAATGTTGCCAAAATCATATTGATTGTTGCATTAGTGGGAGCCGCTATTGGTGGGACATGCTATTTCTTTTATAACTACATTTTGTTCAATGTGGATGCTTTTGCAAGTTTTAATACCGTCATTTATGGCAGTCAAACGGTGGAATTTAATGCAAAACTAGACGAAGTGAGAGCATACGCGGGCGATAGATTTGATTTGATAGTGGACACGAATGAAAAATTGGGCGAGATAGCCGAGAATATCAACTATCATTTGGTCAACGCAGATGATTTTGATTTGGATGAAAGGTTGATCGTAACTCAAATAGACAAAGTGGCGGAAAATCAGGAAATCGCCTACAATATGATGGAAGAATATTTGATCAAAGTGGATAGCGACTTTTTCAACAAAGAGACGGGCGCAAACGATTTATATAATCAGATGAGCAGATATTTTGTGACCTTTGCGGATATGATTGATACGATCAATTCGGAGTTGGACAAGACAAATATTGTGAAGAATGCGGATGTAAAATTTAGCATTATAGAAGTTTATTGCGATGTCTGCATAGACACATTTTCAAATTTGATTTTAGAAGCGTCTGGCATAAGAATGGTGGAAAATAGGCAAAATATTGACTTAATCAACCAATCAGTCAATTTTGAAAGTGGATATATCTCATCGTCTAATGCGGGAGATAATTTCTCGTATCTATCAAACTACTTCATTAGCAACTACAACGCGTGCGACAAACAAACTTTTGCAACCAATTTGGCACAAAATGTCAATCAAATTGTCAGCATAACGGATAGTTCGACTAGTTTAGTGAAAGCCACTTATTATTTTAAAGGAGTTTTAGGTATCTAATGAAAAGGAAGGTATTGATTAGTTTATTAGTTTGCTTGCTCTTGATTCCAGGAGTATTTGTTTTCACCGCCTGCGGAGATGACGAAGGATATCAATTGTCTGAATTAAGGACAGATTTCAATTCAATTGTCTCAAAATATGAAAATGTGAATTTGACAAGCGATAATAAAATAGAGTTCGATTATTCTATTTACATCTATCAAAATGAACAATATTTTACCGATCTTGTCAATTCTTCTTTGCCATATAGTCATCTAAATAATTTTTATAATAAATTGTTTGATAATTCATTGCAATTTATATACAACTACATTGACCGCTGTTCGACCAACGAATTGAATGTCGAGCGTGAAAAAAGAAACGAATTGAATATGTATTTGCAGGAGTTTGATAACGCATTAAACGATGTCAGCTTGAATGTGTCTTTGGTGGCGGAAATTTTGCGTTTCAATATTAATGGCGATGTGTTTAATAGCGTGTGTATGAACAGATTGAAGAATTTGTTTGATTCGTATGATAATTTGTATTTTGCAGTGTATAGAATTACAGATTGTTTGTCAGATATATATTTTAACTATGCCTTGACTGATTACAATTTTGATTTTTCAAGCATAACAGTTGACGAATTTGACGCAAACAAAGTTGCCAATATTTTAGACAGCAAGATTCAATATAATATTGTATCTCTTACGCGCGACTATACCGAGCAAAATGTAAAGGGCGGGGAGATGAGCACAAAGTTGACCACGAATGAAAATGGCTTTCAAGGCGTGGGATTCAAGTTTGATGAATATCAAGTGAAAATAAGTCAGGTGGATAAGACTTTTAGTTCGACAATTGGTGATGAGATAAACACAAGTGCATACAAGCAAGATTTCTTTGAAGAAGCTATCAAATTGTACAATTTGCAAACCATTTTAAACAACAATTTTGAAATTTATTTGCAAGTTTGTCAAGAAGTTGTTTATTCGCGCGTTGCGTCCGATATCAATGCTACTGATTATGAATCGCTTTGCTTGGAAATCATTGATAATCATAGTTATATTGTGGATGAATACAACGCAGTTTTAGTTGATATGTTGGCAATAATGGAGAGAGTGTAATGACTGAAAATGAATTTAAAGAACTCGCGCAACTTTTGTATCCGAATGCAAAAAATATTGATTATTATTTAAACAAATATCCGCCTAGACAGGTTGCGGGCGAAGTGACGAGATTGGGTCCTAGTCCTACCGGATATTTGCATATTGGGCAGTTGTATCAAAGTTTGGTGCATAGATTGCTTGCGGATAGCACGAATGGTATATTTTATCTTCGTTTGGAAGATACAGATAGTAAGCGCGAGATAGACGAAGCGGGTGCGATCGCTTATGAAATGTTGAAATATTATGGGCTCACGCCAGACGAGGGCTATCGCGGAAAGGAGCAAGAGATTGGCGATTATGGTCCGTATGTTCAATCAAAAAGATTAGAGATATATCACGCCTTTGCTCGTTTTTTGGTGGAAAAGGGGAGAGCTTTCCCTTGTTTTTGCAAACCCAAAAAGGATAAGTCGGAGATAGAGAAATCTCGTGATGATCAATTGAGACAATCAGACGAATTGACCGTTCACGATCCGTGTAGAAATTTGACTCTTGACGAAATCAAGAAAAAGCTCAAATCAAATCTTCCGTTTGCATTAAGATTGTTATCGCTAGGAGATAGTGAGCGCACGCATAAATTCAAAGATGAGATAAAGGGTGAAAAAGATTTGAGAGAAAACGCAAAAGATGATGTGTTGATTAAATCGGATGGTGTGCCTGTATATGCGTTTGCACATATTGTGGATGATACGCTTATGAAAACTTCTATAATTGTGCGCGGACAGGAGTGGTATCAGTCACTGCCTGTGCATATAGAATTATTAGACGCTTTTGGGTTCAAACCATTTAGATATGCGCATACTCCTAATATTTGTATATTGGACGAGAATGGTAACAAACGAAAAATTAGCAAGCGAAAAGACGCCTTTGCAGATGTCAGATTTTTCATCAAAAAAGGTTATCCTGTTGATGCAATTTTGGAATACCTTTTGACTTTGCTAAATAGTGATTTTGAAATATGGAGAAAAAATAATCCAAATAAATCTATCAAAGAATTTCCATTTGAAATCAAAAAAATTGGGGTGACTAATCCGCTATTTGATTTCTTGAAACTTAATGATATTTCAAAGACTATAATTTCAAAATTCTCTGCAATTGAAGTGTATGAAAATTTATATAATTGGTCAAAGATTTGGAGCAAAGAAGATTCAAAGACAATAGAAGAAAACAAACAAAATCTAATAGATATCCTTTCAATTAATCGTGGGGGAGATCGCCCGAGAAAAGATATTGCATATTATAGCGAGATTTTGAATCTGTATAATTATATTTTGCCTAATTTCGAGCCGAACTATCAGTTTGATTTAGGAGCGGTGAAGGCGGATAAATTGGTAGAATTTTTAACCGATTATTCGGACAATTTGACGCAGGAAAAAGACAATCAAACTTGGTTCGAAAATTTGAAAAACATTGCATACAAATATAATTTTGTGGACAATAAAATATACAAGCAGAATCCGTCAAATTATGCGGGCAATATTGCAGATGCATCCAAGTTTGTGCGCATTGCTATCACGGACAGAGCGGACAGCCCTGAACTCTATTCAATTATGAAAATCGTGGGCATAGACGAGTGCAAAAACAGATTGAACGCATTAATATCTAGTTTGAAGTTAAACTTGAAAAGTTAACTAAACATTTTTCTTTGTTTTGTTTGTTGGTAGAGATTAAATTTTTATTATTTTGTTTTCGTTTTTATAAATTAAATAGCAATTTCGTTTTTGTAAAATACAAAATTAGCATTTTTCAAAATAATATTACTTAATTAGACAAATTTATGCAAATTGATAGATCAAATTTGCTGTATTTGTGTATTTATATAAGATATCATATTGTTATGAAGAAAATAAAAAATAATGTGAAACAATCTTTAATTTTTGAATATATCAATATTAAAAATATCACAGCCTTTTTGACCTATTTAGTTTCAGAGACTGTGGACGACCAAAACTTACATTTGCTATGCGATAGATATAAAAATTTGTGTACAATTTATGAAAAATTGTTTTTTCGCTTTGATATGATAGATTTATCATTTTCATTGCTTAATAGGGAGATTAAAAACAAATTTTCGCTCAATTCACTTAAATCTTTTGATTTGGACGCAAGTATAAAAATTTTTAGTGGACTATATAGCAGTTTTTACGCCAAAGTTTGTGATAAAATTGAACATTTGACTTTCAATGAGTTTGAAAAATATTATCTTCTTTCAACATAAAGCAGGAATTTTATGAATATTCTTGATAAAAGTGATGATATATGCTATAATAAAATAAGACTATGAAAAAATTGGAGAAAAATGTCAATAATTTAGGGCACGCATCTTTTTATCAGCGCTTTATGAAACGCTTTTTGGATGTGCTTTTTTCTGCTTTCGCACTAGTTTTGTTATCTCCAATAATGCTAATAATAGCAATAGTTTTGAAATGTACTATTAAAAATAACATTATTTTTGCGCAATATCGACCAGGGAAAAATGGAAAGCCTTTCAAACTATACAAATTTCGCAGTATGACGAACAAACTTGATAAAAATGGGGAATTGTTGCCAGATAGCGAGCGTATTACAAAATTTGGAATGTTTTTGCGGAAATCAAATCTAGACGAGCTTCCGCAACTAGTGAATATTTTGAAGGGGAATATGAGCGTCATTGGACCACGACCACGACTTATTAAGGATATGGTATTTTATGATGAGGCTGTGATGCAAGCATATTCAATTCGCCCTGGGCTATCTGGACTATCTCAGGTTACAGGCGGAAGAAGCAAGTCTAGTTGGGAAGAAATATTTGAAAAAGATTTGGAATATATACATAATATAACCTTTATTAATGATGCAAAAATATTTTTCAAAACATTGTTTATAATCTTTACGCCAAAAGGCAGGTGCGGAGATGCCAATTCTGCATACCGCGAATATTATTATGCAGATTATCTATTGAAAACGGGCAAAATTAATAAAGAGCAATACGAGCAAGGTATCAACAAAGCCAACGATATAATCGCGTGTGCACAGGCAAAAGAGGATGGTGAAACAAAGATCATATTAACATCTGCTAATAAAGATAATGTGGAAAGTCGATCAGAATATCTTGATATTAAATAAATTTTATAGAGCGGTGAATTCATTGTATGAATAGTGCAAATTTTAGATTAATATTTATAAAAATTGCAAATTTTAAAATAGATATATAAAATTTATATTTTCATTATTAAAATATGTAAATAAATTGTTTATAAAAAAATAAAGTATATGTAAATTGATATTCACTTTGTTTTAAACATTATAAAAGATTAATTTTTATAATTTCAATAATCGCTTTTTGTAATTTTTATAATTATTCATTTTATAGTTATCAATAAATTTTTTTAGTGTGAGTGCAATTATCTATGGGCGAAGAATAAAGATAGATATATAAAGTTTTCGCTTCACAGATTGCACTTTTTTATTGCTTTAATTTTTCAACATAAATTATTTAATACGACAAAAACTATTTTACAAATGAATTATAATTTAGTAATATAATTTATATGATTGATTTTATAAATTCACGCATTATGTTTGTTGCCAGCACGGACAATATGATATGGCAATTTCTTATCCCGCATATAAAAGATTTGCAAAACTATGGGGCAAAAGTGGATTGTTTTTGTGCAAAGACGGGCTTTTGGTTTGATGAATTGAAAGAAAAATACAATTTTAATATGATTGAGATTCCTTTCTGTCGTTCTCCTTTCAGGTGGAAGAATCTCAAAGCATATAAAATGTTGAAAAATTATCAGATTAAAAATAACTACAATTTAGTATATTGTCAGCAACCTGTGGGCGGTATGATGGGCAGATTGATTGGGAAAAAATTTCATATTCCTGTGATCTATACTGCACACGGATTTTTCTTTTTCAAAAATAATAATTTTTTCAAAAATTTGATATTCAAAACTGCTGAAAAATATCTATCAAAATTCACTAATGTGCTTTTGACAATGTCTAGCGAAGATTTTCAAGCGATTGAAAATTGGAAAGTGAAATATAAATACAAAATAAATGGTATTGGATTCGACAATTCAAAATTTGATTTAACTCCATTTGATAAGGCAAAATTTAAACAAGAATTTAATATATCAGATGAAAATTTAGTCGTCGTGACAGTGGCTGAATTTATCAAACGAAAAAATTATCCTGCGATGATCAAATCTTTTGCTAAACTGAAAACTAGGATAAAAAATGTCAAATATATCATATGCGGTACAGGCAAATTGGAAAATAAAATGAAATCTTTGGTGCGCAGGCTAAACATTGAAGATGCTGTGGTGTTTGCGGGATATAGAAAGGATATAAATAAAATTTTGCAGATTAGCGATTTGATGTTGCTCCTATCCAAACAAGAAGGGCTCACTATGGCAATTATGGAGGCAATGTTTTATTCGTTGCCCGTCGTGACATCAAATGTGCGTGGCAATAGGGATCTAATAGATGACTCGCTGGGTGGAAAATTAGTAGATTACAAAAATATTGACCAAGCGGTGTCGTCAATGATAGAAATTTTGCAAGATAAAAATTTAAAACAAAAGATGGGAGAATATAATCATAAAAAAGTCAAAAATTATGATATAGACATTGTGCGCGGTCAATTGAAAAAGATATATGATGAAGTAGAATTTTAATTATTTTTTTTGAATACTATTGCAATATTCAATATATTCTTTGCAGATTTGTTCGCTAGGGCCATATCCTTTTACTTTTGAATTTTCTATCCAAAGTGTGTTTTCACACAATTTTTTTACCTGCGCGATATTATGCGATACGAACATAAATGATACGCCACTTTCTTTCATTGAATTAATTTTTTCAATACACTTTTTTTGGAAATTCGTGTCTCCCACGGATAGCACTTCATCCACCAACAATAAATCGGGATGAATATCAATGGCAATTGCGAACCCTAGACGAGAGATCATACCTGAAGAAAAATTTTTCAATGGCATTTTCACAAAATCTTGCAATTCGGCAAATTCAATGATTGAATTAAATCGCTTTTTCATTTGCTTTCTGCTGAAACCGAGAATTGCACCATTGAGATAAACATTTTCTTCTGCACTAGCTTCCATATCAAAGCCTGCGCCAAGATTGAGTAAAACCACATTGCCTTTCAGGTCGACTTTGCCAGATGTTGGGCGGTATATACCAGCCACAATTTTTAGTAGGGTAGATTTTCCTGCGCCATTGTGACCAATCACTCCCAACGATTCGCCACGCTTTATTTCGCAATTGATGTTTTCCAACACTTGTAGTTTTTTTGCTGGATTTTTTTTGCCTTTGAAAAAATTGACCACTCGCTCTTTCAAAGTGTCGAATTTTAGAGTGGGTATTTTAAATATCATATTCAAATTTTCAATCTTCAATAAATATTCTGAATTTTCTGAAAAATTTTGTTCCATATTCACCTATACATAATTTATGATTTTCTTTTTCAAAGACATATAAACAAGATATCCGATCGCTACACTTATTATCCCCAATATATACAATAGCCCTAGTATTTTCCACGAAGGAACGCCCGCGTTTGCGTTGCATAGCGCATACATTGAATCCCTGAAATAAGTCAAAAAGTAGTACATAGGATTCAATTTTAGCACTTTGTATGCAATAGAGTTTGGATCTATACTATTTATTTTATAAAAGACAGGGGTGATGTATGTCCAAAGCGTGAGAAATACATTGTATAGATGTTTGATATCTCTGAAAAACACATATAATACTGACAAAAACAGCGAAATACCATATTGGAAAAGTAGGAATGCGGGCAACAACAAGAGCACAAACAAAATTTGATATCCATATAGTGAGTGACCGCCAAACACTTGCATACATAGCATAATTGCCAATAGTGAGATCAAAGAGAAGGCAAAGTTGATCAAAGATGATAGCGTGCTAGACATAGGGAAAAGATATTGATCAATTTTAACTTTGGTAATCAATCCGCGATTGTTTACGATTGAAGTCATAGACATAGTGGTGGAGGCACGAAGGAATTGGAACATAATGTTACCAGACAACAAATATATAGGATAGAGTGGATCGTTTCTGCCAAAAAATTGACTGAATATTACCCACATAACTAGCATATTTAGCAATGGGTTCAAAACGGACCAAAGAATACCCAATACCGAATTTCTGTATTGAGTTTTGACATTTTTTCGTATAAGTTCGTGAAGAATGTTTTTATTCTTTGTCCATTGTTTAATTGACGCCATATCTCTCCTAAATTTTCGCTAGTTTTCATATCCATTAGTTTTATGTATAAAAAAATAGACTTAATCAAATGAAATATAATAATATGATATAATTTATAAAACTTTTTGTCAAATGATAAATGACAAATAAAAAATGCACTACAATTATTTTAATTGAAAGTGCATTTAATCAAATAAAACTGATTGTAAAACATAATTAAATCTAGATATTGTGAATAAATTGAATTATGATTTTTATTTTTAGTTTTAATAATATACTCTTATATAGGATATACTGCGAATGTGTTATTAATATAGTTTATTGTATTTTATAAAACTGCGTCTTCAGCGCTGTCATCTATGAGCGAACTCAAGTCAACAAAATATGAAATCGTTTCGCCTTCTGAATTGGTCACTTCCACTCTCCACATTGTATAACCCTGTGAGTTTGAAAAGCCGATTCCAAGAACGAAATCTTCACTAGTTTTGTCGCCAGCGTCGAATGATTTTACATACGGATCGTTTATTTCGCCCAATTCAGTGCTAGAATCTTGAACATAACCATATTTGATAGTGGAGTTTGCTTCAAAATTTAGGGTAAGAATGATGAATCTATCTCCAGCGTTTGCTTCATCTGCCCAATATGCTTGAGCTTGTTCGGCAGTCATTGTCTGCGCATTTCCACTGACTGTATAGCTAGTGTCTATAGTTCTATCAATGCTGAAACCTTCCGCGTTTGCAAATGTGGCACCATTAAATTCAACGCTTCCTTCAGTGGCGTGGATCATAGCATCTTTTTCGAGCGTGTAGTTTGCTGGATCGATGATGAATTTGTAGATTCGGGCATTTTCTTGCGTGCCGTCAAAACTGATCTCTACCGTCATTGTTCGAACAGTGTCGTCAATTCCTTGATAGAGAAGGTAAGTGAAATCGTCTTCCCCAGATGAGAAACCTGTGTCGTGGTTGACCACAGTTTGTTCATTTTCTGTACCATAATAATTTGTAACTTTTATATATATACCTGTACCAGTATTGTTATCGTAAGGAACTTTTATAATGTTGCTTTGGAATCTAATTAGCGCGAAATTCACGCGTCCGTCAGTATATCCTAAATCGGTGGCAGTTTCAGGATCGTATGGAACTACATCCATTAGAGTGTACACGCCGTCAAACTCTGCTTCATAACTTGTCAACCAACTAGTAGGTTGCACACTATTCAATTCTTCTTCATAATTTCCGCCAAAATCAACAGTGTAGATATCAGATTCAAGTTGATAATTTTGTGGATCAATAATGAATTTGAAAATTCTAGCATTTTCTTGCGTGCCATCAAAACTGATCTCTACTGTCATAGTCCTAACTTGATTGTCAATTCCTTGATACAGTAAATAGTCTGACGCTTCTTCATTTGAAGAAAATCCAATATCGTGGAACACGCTTTCTTGCGCGTTGTCTGTGCCGAAGAAATTGGTGACTTTTGCATAAAAGCCGGTGCCGTCTTCTTCATTATATGGAACTTTATCTAATTGTGCAGACGAAAATCTAATTAAGGCAAAGTTTAATCTCCCGTCCGTGTATCCGCGTAGATCTGCAAATTCTTTGTCGTAAGGGACTATCCCGGTGAGTGTAAACACAGCGTCAAAACCTTGCTCGCTAGATTCAGTCCACTCCGTGCTGGCTAGGTCATAAGTTTCCCAATCATAATTGCCTGTAAAACTAATTTCGTATAGTGGTGGTTGAGTATCAGGATCATCTTTTTTATTTTTGTCCTTGCAGGCAGACAACACAAATATGCTTGCAATTAGTAACATAGCGATTACAAGAATTTTTGCTGAAGTCTTTATACCTTTTGATAAATTGTTCATATCATTCCCCCTTATATCATTTATAAATTTATTATAACTTATTATGAATTTATTTGCAAATAATTTGGGCTAATTTTGTCATATTATGGAAAACAAAAATAAACTAAATAATTGCAATAATATATCAATTTTATCTTGTGAATAAAAATTTAAATTATTATTAATTTTCAAAAAAAAATAAAAAATATACAAAAAAACATATAAAAATCTAAAAAAATAACTATTTTTTTATATTTTTTAACTAATTGTGTTTATTTTTATCTATTAATTATATTTTTTATTTTTTCACAACAAGAAAGATTTATTGTAAATTATGGAATGGCATATATTTTTTATTAAGTAATTAAATATAAATTTTAATAATATTATTTTAATTTTTTAATATTGTTTTGTTATTCTCTATGTAAACCATATATAATATAAATATTATATATATAATTAATATAACTTTTTAATATAAACCTTATTTATATTTTATTATATCAAATTTATTTTATTATATTTATGTTTTGTATTAAATTGATTGCCTTGTAATGATTGATTAAAAACTTTATATTTTTATTAGATAGAAATTAGTAGTAATTATAAAAAAACTTTTTTATTTTTTTCGATATATTCAAATTTTAATACCGAATTTATCAAAATATTTTTTTAAAAATATCACGAGTATAAATTAAAAATCTATATCTTTTTTTGCATTTATTCGATCATTTTTAATTATATTAATCAATACTTTAATTTTAAAATTTGTAGTGTATTTTTCATCGCTAAATTTTTAAAATCTATTAGAAATTTTATGGTTAAAAAGGTCAATTGTTATTGTTAACTTTGATTAATAAAAACTAAATAGAGTAGAACATTCTTTTCAAAATTTTTCTATTTTTCATTTTAAAATAGTTAAAATCAAATGACATTTATGACAAAATATATTATAATATTACAAAATAGGAGGGGTATGGAACGATATATTTTTAATGAATGCGTTTACTTGGGCGCGGGCAGTAGAGAATGCTTGATTGAAGAACTGAAAAATAGAAAGTTTAGAAAAGTTCTTTTGGTCACAGATGATGTGATCATCAAGTCTGGCGTCGCGAAAAAAGTGAGCGATGTCTTGGATAGGGGTGGATACAAATATTCAATTTTTTATGATATCAAACCTAATCCTACTGTGGAAAATGTGCAGGCGGGTTGTCGTGCGTTGAAGAAATCAAAAGCAGATGTCATCATCGCGGTGGGCGGTGGTAGCGTCATTGATACTGCAAAAGCTATGTCAATAATCGCTACGAACAAAAGTCATATTGATGTGGTCAGTCTAGCTGGTGCGGTCAAGACTGAAAACAAGGCTTTCCCATTGATTGCTATGCCGACCACAAGCGGTACAGGAGCAGAAGTCACGATCAATTATGTGATTACGGACAGCATAAATCAGAAAAAAATGGTGTGTGTTGATCCGAACGATATTCCTATATTGTCAGTCGTGGATGCCGAACTTATGAGTTCGATGCCAAAAGGGTTGACAGCGAGTACGGGAATGGATGCTCTCACCCACGCAATAGAAAGTTTGATATGCAAGGGTGCTACACAGTTTAGTGATATGTTCGCACTTGAATCTATCCGCACTATTGCTAAATATTTGCCCGTTGCATACAAGGACGGAAACAATATTGAAGCGCGTGAAAAAATGGCGTTTGCGCAATATGTGGTAGGAATGGGATTTAGCAATGTAGGGCTAGGAATTGTTCATTCTATGGCACATCCGTTGGGTGGCAGATTTGATGTGGCGCACGGAGTGGCGAATGCAATGTTGCTTCCTACCGTTATGAAATATAATGCAGAATCTGATTCAAAACCAAAATATAGATTGATTGCAGAATGCTTTGGCTTGAAGACCAGCGGTTGCACGGACGATAAATGCGTTTCTATGGCGGTAAACGCTGTGAAAAAATTGGCAAAGGAATTAAATATTCCGACTTCACTATCTGAATTTGGAATTGAATTGAAAGATTTGGACATTTTGAGTGAAGATGCGTTCAACGATATCTGCACTGGTGGAAATCCGCGTACTACTAGTGTGAAAGATATAAAAAATTTGTATAAGTCATTGCTTAAATAAAAAGGAGGGTTAAATTTATGAAAGCATTAACAGGATTTAGTACAAACAAAAAGGCGTATGAAGCAGGCTTGGAAGCTGCCAAAATGGCAGGAAAAAGTAAGGATGCAAAACTTGTGTTTGCATATATGAGTTGTGATTACAAAATCAAAGATGTAATCAAAGGAATTAAAGAAGTTTATTCTTGCCCGGTAATCGGAAATACTAGTTTTACGGGCGTCATTATGCCAGAAGGCTTTATCGGTGGAGACAAGCCATTTGTGGGCATTATGGTGATCAGCGATCCAAATATGGTGGTAGGAGTTGGATTTGCAGATAGAAAAGCTTATCAAAGCGCGCGCGATGCGGGCGAAGCCGCTACAAAACACGCAAGAATTATGACGGGTATGCCGTATAATGATGAGCCAGATTTAATGTATATGACCGCTAGTCCTACAGAAGAAGAATTCTTCTTGAAAGGTGCAAACCGCGTGGTAGGGCGCGTTCCACTATTCGGTGGCTCTGCTGCAGATAATACAATCTCTGGGAATTGGAGTTTGTACCTTGATGGCAAAGTCACAAACGAAGGTGTGGCAGTGGCATTGATTTATATGAAAAATGGATTCATCAATGAATTCACTGGCGCTTACCGTGAAACAAAAGATATGGGAATCATCACGAAAGTGGAAGGTAGCAGAAGATTGGTGTCGATTGACAACACTCCAGCCGTGAAGAAATATGCGAAGTGGAGAGAGATGAAACCTAGCGAATTGATGGGGGATAAATTGCTCTCTGCTACAATCACTAGTCCGCTGGGCGTGAAGGATAGATTGGGCGACTTGATCGCAATCAGACATCCAATGTTTGCAAACGATGACTATTCTATGAATATTGGCGCAAACCTTGCAGAAGGTACCACAGTTATCAGAATGGAAGCGACTGTGGATGAATTGATTTCGTCTGTTGGCAACACATTGAAAGAGTTGAACAAAAAACTTACTAAACCTGCCGTTTGTTATCATCTAGTGCATTGTGGCGGAAGGAGAGCAGGAATTGATTCTAGAATCAACGAAGTTTATAAAGAAATTAAGAAAAATGTAGGAGATACGCCGTTCATTATGGAATTTACTTTTGGCGAATACGGATTTGTGGACGACGGACGCAATACGACAGGCGGATTGATGTTGTCATTTACGGCATTTACTAAATAAAAGGGGGAATTTAGTATGCAAAATATAATCAATGGAAAATGGACGGACGCTAGCGATAAGAAAACTATGAATATCGTCAATCCATACACGGGCAAAGTGGTGGATACCGTGCCTGATTCTAGCGAAAAGGATGTGAAGCGCGCGGTTGAATACGCGAAGAAAGCGCAACTAAAATGGGCGGAAGTGCCAGTTTATAAGAAAGTGGAAATTTTGAAAAAATTTATGGATCTTGTGGATGAAAACAAGGCAGATCTAGCAAAGACATTGACTATCGAAACAGGCAAACCAATTACTCAATCTTTTGCCGAAATGGACAATTTGCGAATCGCTTTTGAAGCGTTTTCAGAAAAAGCAAAGCATTTGTATGGAAATATGATTCCGGCAGGGACAGAAGCAGGTCAGGACAATACTTTGCAATTTACAGTGCGTGAGCCATTGGGAGTGATGGTGGCAATCATCCCATTCAATTTCCCAATTGATCTATTTGATCAGAAAATCGCTCCGGCAATTTTGGCTGGCAATGCAGTCATTGTGAAACCACCTCACCAAAATCCTTCCACAATCATCAAACTAGTTGCACTTATGCACAGTGCTGGAGTGCCTAATGGCGTGGTGCAAGTTTTGACCGGCGGTGCAAGAGTGGGCAATGCGTTGGGGCTCAATCCTGATGTTCACGGTATTACCTTCACAGGTTCGGTTGCAACAGGAAAGGCTGTTTATGAAAATGGCGCCACGCATCTAGCACATGTTACATTGGAGTTGGGCGCAAATGATGCCTTCATAGTGTTGGATGATGCGGATATTGATCTTGCGGTGGAAGAAATTGTTTGGGGAAGAATGTACAACGCAGGTCAAGTATGTGTGGCTAGCAAGCGATTCATTGTGGATAAAAAAGTGTTGAAAGAGTTTGAAGAAAAGACTGTGGCTAGACTTCAAAAATTGGTGGTGGGCAACCCTATGGATAAAAAATCTGATATGGGCACTCTTGTCACCAAAGAAGCAGCAGAAAAAGTGGATAGACAAGTCAAAAATGTGATTAGTCAAGGCGGAAGATTGATTTATGGTGGAAAGATGAAAGGCGCTTTCTATTATCCTACCGTTATCACAGATATCCCTAAAACCGCAGATGTGGCTATGGATGATGAGATCTTTGGACCAGTGGTGAGCATTATCCCTGTGAATAAGGAAGAAGAAGCTGTCGCAGTTGCCAATCAGTCAAATTATGGATTGGGTAGCTGTGTGTTCACTAGGAATATGAACAAAGCGTTCAAAATAGCGTCCAAGATGCAGGCTGGCGGATGTGTTATCAATGGGGCAAGTTTCCATAGAAGTTTTGAGATGCCTTTCGGGGGATACAAGATTTCTGGTATCGGCACAGAAGGCGTGATGTCCACATTCGATCAAGTGACGAAGACTAAAACCATAACATTGAAAAATATTTTGAAATAGTTAAATAATATTGTATTTTATTATGTAATAAAATTAAAATCATTATCTATTTTGATTATGTTTAATAAATGAAAAAACAAAATATCTATTTTGGTATTTTGTTTTTTGCTTTTTATATTTATTATATCCGATTTTTATAATGTATTATTTATAATGTATTATCTTTAATTTATCATTTTAAAATTACAATTAGATTATTTTATTAGATTTATCAGGAAATATAAATAATCAAATTAATTGCAATATAAAATTTTGAATAACTCTTTTTATAAAATTGATTTTTTATTTTCAAATATTTTTATTGGATTTGTTGACAATGGAAATTTATAAATAATAAATTTTATCAAATTAATAAATATTTTTATGAGTTTATGTATTTTTCTTTAGAAAATTCATTATTTATGATATAATTAAATCAGTTTAGGGGGAAATATGGCGAAGAAAAAAACAGCTAGCAAAATCAAGACGAAAGCAGAATTCAATTTTGACTTTGACGACAATTCTTCAAAATCTGCAAAACGCTCGGCGAAGAAAAATCTCAAGAAAATTGGCACGGGTGGAATAATTGCCGTCGTCTGCTTGCTTATAATCGGTGTGGTTGGTGGAATATTTTCATTGAAATATTTTACTAGAAATGATTGCTTCAATCTGCTTGGAAAAGATGAAATTACTTTAATGTTGGGAGAAACTTATACAGACGAAAGCGTGTACGCCGTGTCATTTGGTCGCGATGTGTCAGACAAAGTTTATATTGATACCAATTTGAAAACGAATGAACGCGGTGAGTATTATGCGGACGAAGTGGGCACTTATTATATTGTTTACAAAGTGGATGATATAAAATATGATAAACTTTTCACTGTGCAACGAATCAGATTGATAACTTTTGTGGAAGCAAGTGAAGATGATGTGGTAGTAGATTAAAAGGTGGAGGTGAAAAATGGCAAAAAGTAAAACTAGTTCAAAAGTCACAATTACCATATTTTGTGTGTTGGCATTAATTTTAGGATTTATAGGCGGAGCGGTAGGAATCACTTATGCAACCCTTCCATACAATGAAGAATTGGTCGTGGGCGAAGAAGTTTTCTATTCATATAATGGCGAATCAAATGTGGAAACGGTGCCCGTTGTGGTTGAAGAAGGCAGTATGTCGATTCACTTTCTTGAATTGGGAAACAAATACACGGGAGATTGTACATATATAAAAGTTGGTGAAAATATTGACATTTTGATAGATTGTGGATCTAGATCGAATAGTGTATCCACGGTAAGCGCATATTTGAATAATTATGTGACGGACAACACTCTTGAATATGTGATCGTCACGCACGCACACCAAGATCATTATGCAGGATTTGCCACTAGCACGAAAGTGGAAAGTATATTTGATTTGTATGAATGTGAAACAATAATTGATTTTTCAAACACGAATCAAACTACGGGTACGGTATATAAAAATTATTTGCGAGAGTTGAATGATGAAGTGGAACAGGGTGCAAATCATTTTACCGCACTTCAATGTTGGGAAAATGAGCAGGATGTGGAGCAGGCAGATGGCAGGACAGCAGATGCTCAAAGAGAGTATGTATTGGATAGCGCAAATGACATTTCATTTCAAATTCTATATCAAGAGTTTTATGAAGAAAAAGCATCTAGCGAAAATGATTATTCTGTTTGCGTAATGTTTAGTCATAAGGAGCACAATTTCTTGTTCACAGGTGATTTGGAAGAAGACGGGGAAATATCTTTGGTTCAGAATAATGAATTGCCACAAGTTTATTTGTACAAAGCTGGACATCACGGTAGCAAAACATCTTCTAGCGATGAATTGCTGGATGTGATTAATCCGCAGGTTGTATGCGTGTGTTGTTGTGCAGGAAGCAGTGAGTATACTGACACGATAGCAAATCAATTCCCTACTCAAGATTTCATTAATCGTGTGGCAAAACATACGGATGAAATTTATGTGACAAGTTTATGCGTTGATTATGAAAATGATGAATTTACTTCGTTTAATGGAAATATTGTGATTACATCCACAGAATTAAAAATAGGCGTGGACTGCTCAAACAATAATGTGATTTTGAAAGATACCGATTGGTTCAAAGAAAACAGAAGTTGGCCAGATATTGCACAAACAAGTTAAAAAATAAATGCATTGAATTAAAATTTAATTTCAATGCATTTTTTATAAATTTAAGTTGAACATTATTTTATTTTAAAATCAATTAATAATTTTCTATTAATTTTATCATATTGAATAAAAAATTAAAAATCATAAAAATTCAAATAAAATATAATAAAAATTGAAAAATATATTAAAAATTTATTATTTTTTATTATTTTTTTCGTAATTATTGAAATTTTTATTAATTTATATCTATATTTTAAAATAAATTAACTTTTATTTTTTACTAAACAGATAAATTTTTTATAATATTCATTAATTATTTTAATTTATAATTTTATTGACCGATTAAAATATTTATTTTGTTATATTAAGAATTTGCAAAAGTTAGAAATAATAAAAATTTTTAATTTATTTTGATTTTTTAAACTCTATTTTTATTTCAACAAATTATTTTAATTAATTTTTTATTAATTAATCTTTTTTACTAAATATGTTTATAAATTTTGCAAATTTGAATGTCACTTGGCTAGAATGTGAAATCGCATATTTTTTGAAGGCAGCTTTTCCTGCAATGGTTATCCCTGCTATCAACGCAGAGACGGTGGAAGCAATTGCAATAGAGATGAAATCACCATTTGACGCTATGGCAATTTTTGTCAATATACTTGCACCCGCAGCACCTGATAAAATACTGCATATATCACCGATGACATCAGTGCAAATTGCGCTAATTCGATCCGCATTTTTTATGAGAGATATTGCCTGTTTGCTTCCCTTCACATGTCTAGATGCCATTGCTAAAAATGGTTCTACCGAGCTGGAGGTTACAGCTACACCCAACATATCAAAAACAATACTTATAGCAATAAAAATTAATATGACTATTACCGCTATAATAATATTAGCATTCGAAAGTGCAATTTCGCTAACCACACTGAATGTAAACGATAAAAATATAGCCAGAAAAAATACTTTTACTGGCCATACCCACCATTTTTGTGATTTATTTTTTATTTGTTTCTTTTTTTTATTTTGATCTTCATCCATATTAAATGTTAAAGTTAATTTTCAATTGTGAAGGCAACACTTTGAGTAAACCTTGCGGCATAAGGTTCGGTTGGATTTCCCAATTTTGCACTTTTCCGTCACCAGAAGAGCGGTTTCCCTTTACGCAAAACTTGCACCGAATCGCCACTGAGACCACACTATAATCCCCAAAGTGCCTTCAATAAGAAACAGTCTAGAAGTTTTCCTTGGCAACATCGTCTAAACTTATCTTGATTTTGCGAATAATATTTCAGAAGCAACTTAAAAATTTCGTGTACTTAAAAATTTCCAAGTTTGCGCTTCATCCCAAGTTATCCACTCAAAGCAGGCTACACTGCACATAACTTTCGTCATATGCAGGTTCTAATCCTAAGCGATAAATTTATATTTACCTACTTAAGTCTCCGCGATAATTGGGTAGAACATATATGCCGTTATACGCGTCCCAAAAATCTTAACTCCCAGCATCAGCCCCAATTTGGGCAATCAAGGCCAACACCACGAACTTCATAGCTATGCCAGCGATGCTTATTTCGGCACCCTCGTATAGACTAGTTGACTAGAATACTGCGCCTTCAATATTATTATATTATCATATTGTTAATATTTTGTCAAATATCAAATAAATTCAAAATGCTTTAAGATTTTATTTATGCCAATTCAAATTAAATTTGGTTAAAAAAATTAACTCTATTAAAATTAAACATAGATTGTTGATCAATTTTTTCTAATAGAAAATATTATATTAATAATTTGTAAAATAGGGAGCATTATATAAATAAAATAAATTTTTACTTAAAATTTTTGTTTAATTTTGAGTTTATTTTTAAAATAATTGTTTTTTAATGATTAATTTGCTAAAATATAGTTGTATTATTTATTTTTTATCAATTAAGGGGGGGGGGTTGTATGAAAAAAATAAAACTAGCGATTTGTGCAATGTGCTTGCTCTTTGCTGGAGTGATACTATCTGCTTGTGGTGAAAAAACTTTTGAAGCGGAGAATGTTAGCATTGGGGCAACGCAATTTACATATGACGGCGCTAGTCATATCTTTGAAGTTTCTTATTTGGGAAAGGATGATATCGCGGTCAGTTATTCGCTTGATAAAGAAGATTTTGTGTCTGCTGATCAATTAAATTTTAGCGAAGTGGGCAGTTATAAGATATATTACAAAATTTCAGCAGATGGCTATACCGATTATGTTTCAGACGAACCCGTTGAGATGAATATCAATCCTATTGATGTCATTATTTATATTAAAAATGTTTATCAGGTGGAAAACGAACCACAAATGGTGCCTGAATTTATTGTAACGGGGGATAATATCCTTGATTCTGAATTTGATCCAGAATTTTCAATTGCAGATTTGCCTAGCGTAGGCAGTCAGGAGGCAGGGAATAGCTATACAGTTTCTGCAACTGCCACAAAGGAAAATTACAATATATCATTTGTCGATGCAAAATATTATATAATTAAGAGCACAGACGAAGTGATAAGAGATCAAACTTTTGACCAAAATGTTGATTCAATGTTTGAAGATGGGAAAACTTATATTTTCGATTCGTGCACATTTAATACTGCTGTATCCAGCACTAAAAATGTAAGTTTAATGTTCAATAATTGTACTTTCAATGCGGGTGATGTGGGCACAGGTGAAATTAAATGCTTGTATCTAACATCTGTTAGCGATCTAACGATTGACACTTGCACATTTAATGGTAGGACAACAGTAAGTGAGCAAGGAAATATGGCATATACGATAGATATTAATCTTCATTCTACCAATTGCGATAATATTTTGATAATGAATAACTATTTTAATACTGTTAGTAATCACAGAAATGTTCCGATTTCTATAAAAGTTAGATTCGGAGATACGGATAAACCTACAGATATAACTGGAACAATTGGAACTATCACGGGCGAAGTGAGAATAGAGAGCAATACATTCAATGGTGGCAAAAATATTTATCTTGGCGCTTTGCCAAATGTTGTTGATGATACAAGCGTGGCTAATAGTTCGACTGGAGATTTTTTGTGCGTTATATCATCTAATTATTCAATTCTTAATGTATATGAATTGTATACATCTAATGGGAATGGATATCTTTTACCTACCGAACTTGAAGAAGGGGATGAGATGAGCTTTGGCTTGCAGGCAGACAACCAATAGCAAATGAATGAAAAAACTTTCACAATTGTGAAAGTTTTTTTATGCTTATCTTTAATTTTAATCAATCAAGCGTGTTGATTAATAATATTTATATTTTGCGGTACAACAAATTAAAGTTTAATTTATGGTATGACAAATTGAAGAATATGTTGTGGTATAACTAAATGTGATTAAAAATCTTTTAGTCCCAACATATAATCAGTGGAAACGCCAAAAAATTTTGATAATTTAATCAAATTGATAATGTCTGGATAACTTTTGCCCAATTCCCACAAAGATATTGTGTCTTGAGTGGTGGAAATTTTTTCAGCTAATTGCGTTTGTGTTATGCCTTTGTCTTTTCTTAAATCTCTAATAATTTTTCCTATGTTCATATTTCTATTTTAAGACATAAATTTTATATTACATTAGATTACGCGGAATATTCGTATGACAATTTATGGAATTTTTACGATTTTTTTGTTAAAAATGACATATTGTATTATTATCTATATAGCGCACTATTTGAAAATATTTTGATTGAAACTTTTTACTAAACAAAATTAATTGATATCCTATCATTGATAGAAAGATATGAACAATTTTAATTAGAAAAACAATAATACAATCAGACTTAAAACTATCAGATATATGCTGAAGAAGTATAGTTTGTTTTTCTTCACAAGTTTTAGCATTATTTTGATTGATAAAATTCCGAATATAAACGAACTAATCATTACAATGAAGATTCCTAACCAATTGATTGTGATTTGCGTTGAAAACAATTTGATAGATTCGTATACTGCGCTGGCTACAATTATTGGGATACTCATTAGGAAAGAAAAGTCGAGCGCTTGATTTTTTTCCACTCCTAGCATAAGTCCGCATACCAAAGTGGATCCGCTTCGAGAGATACCTGGAAGGAGAGCTAATCCTTGAGCTAGTCCTATATATAGCGCGCGCCGTTTATTTATTGGCTTGAAACCTTCCTTTTTGAAATCGGCGATGAACAGCAATACGGCGGATATCAAAAATCCCCAAATTAAAGTTTTGGTAGAAAAACTATTTTCAAAAAATGTATTGAATAGCAAAACTAAAATTACGGTAGGAATAGTGGCTAATATTAAGTTTAAATTTGTTTTGTTGAACGGATGGCGAACGAGAGTGAATAGTTGCTTTCGATAGCAGTATATGACGGCAAAAAGTGTGCCAATATGTGCCACTACGCTGATGAGTAATAGATTGTCTAGATTGAACATCGAACCAAACAAAACGATATGACCGCTACTTGATATTGGTAAAAATTCGGTCAATCCTTGAATAAATCCTATGAAAATATACTTAATTATCTCAATCACTTGAATTATTCTTCAATTTATTATATTATTATATTTATAATTTATTACTTTATTGGGAGATATTATGAAATTAGGTGTGGTAGGACTACCAAATGTGGGAAAGAGTACGCTTTTCAATGCAATTACAAAAGCGGGTGCAGAATCGGCAAACTATCCATTTTGCACGATTGAACCAAATGTTGGCGTGGTAGATGTGTATGACGAACGATTGATAGAACTTGCAAAATTGTATAATACAAACAAAATTATTCCAGCACAAATTGAATTTGTAGATATTGCAGGATTAGTGAAAGGCGCTAGCGAAGGTGCAGGGCTTGGAAATAAATTTTTGAGTCACATTAGAGAAGTGGATGCAATTGTTCATGTGGTCAGATGTTTTCAAAATGATAAAATAATTCATGTGGAAGGCTCGGTTGATCCGATGCGTGATATTGAAACTATCAATTTGGAGTTGATTCTTTCAGATATGGATACAGTCACGAAGCGAATCGACAAGATCAAAAAAATTGTGAATGGCGGATCGGCAGATTTGGCAACGCAGAAAGAATACGAACTTTTGACTAAAATTTTAGATACATTAAAACAGTGCAAATCTGTTCGAACGCTTGAATTTAGTCAAGCGGATAAAAAAATTGTGGATAGTTTCTTTTTGATTACATCAAAACCTGTGATCTATGTGGCAAACACATCAGACAGTTTGGACGATTTTCAGCGCGAAAATATTAAAAAGATAGAAAATTTGGCAAGCGCGGAGAATGCGGAAGTAATATCTTTGTGCGCCAAGACAGAAGAAGAGTTGGTCAATATGGATCCAGAAGATAGAGAGATGTTTAAATCAGAATTGGGAATTGATTTGTCTGGCTTGGATAAACTAATTAGGGCAAGTTATCATTTGCTAGGGCTCATTAGTTTCATCACCGCAGGCGAAAAAGAAGTCCGTGCGTGGACGATAAAAAAAGGTACTTTAGCTCCGCAGGCAGCAGGCAAAATCCATTCCGATTTTGAACGCGGATTTATTCGTGCAGATGTCGTGAAATATTCAGATTTGATCACTTTGCGTGATTACAACATTTGCAGAGAAAAAGGTAAAATTATCAGCGCGGGCAAAGATTATGAAGTGCAAGACGGAGATATTATTGTATTCAAATTTAATGTTTAGGAGTTCGTGTGAAAGAAAATAAAGATGAATTACAGCCAAGAAATTTTATTAAAGAAATAAAAATTGATGAACATCAACATCTTTTGTGGTTGGCTGTATTGTTGATTTTATCAAATATTTTATTGTTGTTCGCTGTTATATATTTAGTGGTAAAGTTTATGAGATGGTATATATGGATTTTGGATATATGTATACTGGTGTATTGCATTGTCCAAAGCGTGCGAACATACAAAAATTCATCAAAAATGCGGGTGTATTCACTGTATGATAATTGTTTGGTGGTAAAATCTTTGCTCTACGATACCGTGATTGACTTGTCACAAGTTTTTGAAGTAAAACCTAAACGAACGCTATGTGATAGATTGGCTAAAAATGGTAAAATGTCTGTTGAAATTTTGATAAAATCAAAGTCTAGGGATAAGATTATTTTAAGGCATATCAATGAAGATATAACCGAACTTTGTCAGCAAATTCTTGATTTGGCAAACAAATGTAGGGAAGAAAAACGGGAAATTTTATTAGATTCAACTTCAAGCAATAGTTTAGATGAAAAAGAGCAAAATGTATTGGACAACGATGCCAAACTAGCGTCAAACAAAAATGAAGCGAATATAGATTTTGAAAAGGATGAAAATAAGACCGCACTAAATGATAATAGCAAAAGCAAAAGTTCAACAAAAGATGATGAGAATAAGCATTAGTTTTGAGTAATGAAAAATAAAAAATATAAATTGGCAAAACTAAAATAAGTTTATATATCATTTTATATACATCCTTAATAGTTAATATAATTAGATATATGGGAATATAAATAATTTTATTTTAGGCATAAAAAAACTGTTGTGATATCACAACAGTTTTTTGTTAGTTAATTGAATTTTAAAATATTTTTTTGATTAAAAATTTTATAATATTTTCGGATATTTTATTATTTTTTTCTTTTCGTTTTCAAAGTGTTTTATATTGTATTTTGTGTACTATGTTGTAATGTTTTTTAATTTTATTTTGCTTTAATTAGTAGATAATTTTTCTTTCCCTTTTTGAATAAAATTCCGTCTTTTAACTTTGATACTTCAATTTTCATTTGCGGATCAGAAATGTTTTCACCATCCATACTCAAACCATTTTGTTGTATTAGGCGCCTTGCTTCGCCGTTTGATTGGGTGAATTTGGCTAGCGTCATCAAATCAAGCACGCCAATTTCTTCGCCATTGATTTCAAGTTCAATACTTGGCGCATTGTCTTTGTCAATATTGTTTGATGAAAATAAATTCGTGCTCATTTTTTCTGCTTCAATAGCGTCTTGTTCCCCGCGAATGAATTTCGTGATTTCAAAGGCAAGGCGCTTTTTGCTCGCTACTATGTCTGATTTTATTAAACTGCGCACTTCGTCCATAGCAATATCTGTGAATAGTGCAAACATCATCTCTACGCACGCGTCTGGAGTTTGATAAATTCCTTGATAGAAATCGTATGCAGAAATTTTATCTTTTTCAATCCAAATAGCACCCTTTTCTGTCTTACCCATTTTTTTGCCTTCCGGAGTGAGAAGAAGTGGGTTGGTGGCGCCTATCATAATGCGATTTTTGTTATCCAAGAAGTTAAGTTTTCTGCCCAATTCCACACCTGCCACGATGTTTCCCCATTGGTCAGCGCCTCCCCATTGTAGAACGCAATTATATTTTTTGTTTAGATACAAAAAGTCATAAGCCTGCATTAGCATATAACCCATTTCAAAGAAAGTAAGACCGCCTTCTTGAATTCGCTTTGAATATATCTCGTTTGCCATCATTTTATTTACATTGAAGTGCACGCCAACATCACGCATAAAGTCTACATAATCATACCCTTTGAACCAGTCGGCGTTGTTCACAATGATGGCAGGGTTGTCCCCGTCAAAACGCAAAAATTTGCTATATGCGCGTTTTATGCCTTCTATGTTGTGCTTCAACTGCTCTTTTGAAAGCATTGGACGCATATCTGTCTTGCCTGTAGGATCGCCGATAGCGGCGGTTGCTCCGCCAACCAATATGATTACTTTATGACCAGCCTGTTGAAAACGGCGCAAAATAGTGCAGGGCACGCAGTGACCTATATGCAAACTGTCCGCTGTGGGATCTGTGCCTGAATAAACCGTTATTTTCTCATTGGATAATAAATTTTTTAATTTTTCTTCATCTGTTGATTGGTATAATAAATTTCTATCTTTTAAAGTTTCAAATAAATTCATAAATTTTCCTTTTAACGCGAGTTCCACAAATCTGTGATCCAATCTTCAATTACATCGCCTTCAATAATATATTTTCCAATAAATTCATCTGTTTTATTGTAAATAACTTTTTCAATATGTGTATTGTCCTGAATGAGCGGGGTGATAGTGTCGTTCACCGCAGGGATCAAAGATAGTGCTACCAATATGCAGTTTAGCAATACGATGACGCATCCGGCTTTTAGCAATCCAAATAGCAAACCGAATACCTTATTTAAACCGCCAAGAATTTTTGTGCGGGCAATATTGTCAAATAATCTCGACAGCAAGGCAATGACGATTTTCAATATGATGAATACCAATATTCCGGCTATTATAACCATACAAATGTGACCTAATGACGATCCGACAATGCTTGCGATGCTGTCCGTGCTAGACATATCCACCGAAGTGTTTGAGAATACGACTTTTATCAATTGACGCAATAGTCCGTTTAGATCGCTAGGCAGATTGTTGATAATATCTTCAGTGCTAGAGAACTCGGATACGGCGCGGGCAAAGAATTCGTTTGCGTTTATCAATCCGTTGGCAATTTTGTCCCCAATCAGAGCGGAAAAATCATAAATTCCGTTGATCCAACTAGCCACATATTTTGCGGTAAAGATTGCGATAATAATGCACACTACCCAACTAAACAATGATATGAATGATTTCAAAAATCCTTTGTTGAAGCCGATTATGCCAAATATAACTAATGCACCGATAATCAACACATCTATTATGAGACCAATTGTAGCCATCATAGAAACTCCTTTATTGAATTTTAACATAAAATGTTTTGTTTGTAAACTAATTTGATAAGTTCGTTATTTACAATTTATTACAACATAGTGCGTTTTTGTTCCAAAAAGTGATAGCGATTTTGAACAAAAAATTTGGAATTTTATAATTTTATCAAATTTTCTATACGATTGTTGCGATTGCTTTATTTATAAAAAATTGTTTATTAAAAAAAATATGTAAAAAATATGATGACTGAAAAAAATGATGACTGACTAATATTGATCTGGTATTTAAAATTTCAATTAATATTTTTTTCATCAATTTTTTATTTATACTCATTTTAGTTGACAACTCAACTACTACTATGTTATATTTCTATAGTTTGGCGAAATCTCGCTAAACAAATTTATTCTTAATAGATAGAATATAAATAAGATAAGTTAAAATATTAATTATGTTTTGATTTTATAATTATTTTTTACATAATAGGAAAATATAAGTTTAATTTATTCAAAATATTTGTTAATATTTTTGATTTATGTTATAATATAAACTACTGAGGTGAAAAATGGAAAAAAAGAAAAACAACTCGTGGAAAACCATTATATACTTTATCATTGGAGTTGTGTTAGTGGCTATATTGGTGTATTGGGTGATGTCAAACAACAATAAAAGCAAAGAAATCAGTTATACCGAATTTCAACAGATGGTCACCAATGGCGAAGTGGCAGAAATTGATGTGTATGGCTATACCGTGCGTATAAGGACGGTTGACGGCGTGGCTGAAAGCAGATTCCCTGACAAAGTGGATGCATATTGTTCATTTATGAGCGTGGATCAATTGACCGCCTTTATCACAGAATACAACAATAGTTTGTATGTGGATATCAACGGGGACGGCGTTATTGACAATAATGATGAAGTGGACGGAAGTCTTACTTTGAAAGACGGCGCAGTGCTGGTACAAGCAAGTTATTCGTATGAATCGGCTTCTTGGATATCAAATATATTGCCAATTTTAAACATTGTGATCGTCGTTATTATTGGAATATTTTTGTTCAAAGCAATGTCTGGCAATAGCAAGGGCTTTGGATTTGGCAAAAGCAAAGCGCGTTTGGTGGTATCATCAAATGTTAAGTTTTCAGATGTGGCTGGCGCGGAAGAAGAAAAGCAAGAGTTGAAAGAAATCGTTGAATTTTTGAAAAATCCGTCTAGATTCACAGAGTTGGGTGCAAGAATACCGAAAGGCGTATTGTTGGTAGGTCCGCCTGGAACGGGTAAAACTTTGCTAGCAAAAGCAGTTGCGGGCGAAAGCAAAGTACCATTCTTTAGCATATCTGGTAGTGACTTTGTGGAGCTATATGTAGGTGTGGGCGCGAGCAGAGTGCGCGACTTGTTTGAAGGAGCAAAGGCTAGCGCACCTTGTATTGTTTTCATTGACGAAATTGACGCTGTGGGTAGACAGCGTGGCGCAGGCTTGGGTGGCGGAAACGACGAAAGAGAGCAAACTCTTAATCAATTGTTGGTTGAAATGGATGGCTTTGAAACTAACAGTGGTATTATAGTTTTGGCGGCAACGAACAGGGCGGATGTTTTGGACCCTGCACTCACTAGACCAGGTCGTTTTGATAGGCAGATCTATGTACACTTGCCAGATGTGAAAGGTAGGGAAGAAATCATCAAAGTGCACGCTAGAAATAAACCTTTGAGCGATGATGTGGATATCAAACGAATTGCGCGTTTGACGAGCGGATTGGCTGGTGCAGATATTGAAAATGTGCTAAACGAAGCAGCTTTGCTCACTGCGCGTGACGGACGATACAAAATCACTATGATAGATATCCAAGAAGGATTGAACAAAGTTTTGATGGGGCCAAAGAAAGTGTCGCGCGTTATCACCGAGCAGGATAGGCATATCACCGCGATTCACGAAGCAGGGCACGCAATAATTGCAGAAACTTTGCCAAATTGTGACAATGTGCAAGAAATATCTGTCATTCCGCGCGGAAATGCGGGCGGATACACGCTTACATTTGACGAAAAAGACAGAACGCATATGCCTAAACAAAAATTATTAGATTCTATCACAATGATGTTGGGTGGGCGTACAGCAGAAGAATTGATGTTGGACGATATCACCACAGGAGCATCAAATGATATTGAACGCGCCACCAAGATTGCTAGGAAGATGGTAGCAGAATGGGGAATGAGCGAAAGTTTGGGGCTAGTTAGTTTTGGCGAAGGCGAAGAAATTTTTGTGGGCAGAGATTATCAGCGACAGGTTCCATATAGTCAAGAATTGGCGTGCAAGATTGACGAAGAAGTGAAACAAATCATAGACAACGCACACGCTCAAGCAAAGAAAATTTTATCTAGCAAAAAGGATGTGATTGAAAAAGTAGAAAAGATTTTGCTAGACAAAGAAACTATTTACAAAGAAGAATTTGAAATGCTGTTCAATGGCGCGTCTGTGGAAGAAGTGGAAATCGCAATCGATAAAAAAGAAAAAGAAAAGCGCGAATATCAAGAAAAGGCAAAGCGCGAAGCTTTGGAAGAAAAGAAATCAAGAGAGATCAAGTCTAGGATAGAAAATGCTGAAGCTTTGGCTAGAGTGGGTGTTATAACAAGGCAAGATTTGGAAAATATTAAAAAAGAGGCAGAAAAAGAGATTGAAGAACTAAACAAAATGCTAGGTAAAAATAGTGTTGACCTGCACGAGTTGGTGGAAAATAAGGAAAAACTTGCTAGCAAAAATGAGCAGGCTAATGAACCTGATCCGCAAAATGTAGAAAAAAATCAGAGTGAAAATGCGGAAAAGACTGCAAAAGATAGCAAACAAGCAAACAAACAAGAAAAAGACGATGATAAAAATAGCAAATAATCGCTTGATTTAATTTTTAGTTTATTATATTATTATATAGGAGAAAATTTATGGCAAAAAAAATAACGGCAATTGTAAGTTTGTCAATAATCGCAGTATTGATAATCGCTACAATAATAATGGCTAATGTTGATGTTAATCACAAGATCAATTGCAACAATCCTGATTACATCTATGTTAAATATTCATCAAACAACATTAGGGAAGCGGATGATGAAATCTATGACGGAATTTTGGATAGAATCAATCAGGCAAGCACAGAATCTAGTTTGACAGCGCTATTTTCTGGCACACTGAACGACAAACCAACTATTGTGACCAATTCTACCACATCTGCTAGTTCGGTCCCTTCCACATCAGACTTCCAAGTCTCTTTTGTGTATGACAATCCGCAAAAACTTATGGATGGCAAGAACGAGTATAAAGACGAGGACGGAGAAATTGTTTATTACAAGGAATTAATATTTTCAGTGGCTAGCACGGATGATATGCAAGAAGTAAGAGTTTATATAATACCTTATTACAATTCAAACGGCGATTACAATACCAATAATTCATATTATAGATACTATCTATTGAATGCTAATTTTGCAGATCTATACAATTATTTGGTAGATAACGATTACAATGTTTAATTAAAATAACCAGCAATTTTTAGTTTGTTCAAATTTGAACGGAGCAGACAGCGAACGATTAAAAAAGGACCGCTTGTGCGGTCTTTTTAAGTTTCAATTAGTGACATATCAATATTGAATTGAGATAGTAAAATAATATTTATCTGCGTTTGATTTTTTGTTAAAATAATATTTTAGCCGTGTTTATATTTTTATTTGTGGTTAGTTTAAAATTTTTGTTAAAATTCTTAATTGCAGAAAATAATAAAATATCAAAATTCAAATGATTATAATATTAAAATATTTTATGTTGACAAAGTTAAAATATAATTTTTTCACTTTTAGTCTTAAAACTTAATATCTATAATCGGGCAGTTATAAAATTTTGCGCTGATATAAATAAATTCATATTATTTTTTGATATTTTTAATATATTTAATAATATCTCCGACAGTCTTCAATTTAGAAACATCTTCATCTGGCAAAGATACGCCAAATTCTTCTTCAAATGTCATAATGAGTTCAACCACATCAAGACTATCTGCTCCTAAATCTTCCACAAGGCGAGATTCCATTTTGATTGATTCTTTTTTCTTGCCCAATTTGTCAGCAATGAGATTTATGATCTTTTCATCCATTTTTTTAGCCTCCTAATTCTATTTTATAATAATAAAATCAAAAAGTAAAGCAAATAATTTTAATATG
Organism: uncultured Clostridia bacterium; assembly: GCA_944381155.1. GTDB lineage: Bacteria > Bacillota > Clostridia > Christensenellales > UBA1242 > Onthoplasma. The sequence continues at coordinate 89,708 of CALWKA010000002.1, read as the reverse complement.
CTAAAATTCGTCAATATATTATTAATTTCGATTAGTTATCTTGTTTTTTATGTAAAAATATATGTTATTATGTTCGTATGAATATCATAAATGGTGACTTTTTTACAAGTATTTTGAAAATCGTGGAAGGCAAATGCAAATATCAAAAATTGATGCTTTTATACGATGACACGGTTACAAATTTTGAAATAACGAATGTTTATAATTCTATCAAAGAGAGTTGTATTTTCAATAAAATAGACATTAATAGAGAAAGGGAAAACTTAAACGAAATATACAACGGATATAGATGTATAATTTATTTTTGTTCAATAGATTCATTTTTGTCACTCGATTTTGATAAGAGCGAATTTATTAATATTTATTTTGTGCGAAGCAATGCAATTTTGCCGTATTTTTTGAATCAAAAAAATAATGTGGAAAATGCAAACACTGATTACTTAATAATGAAAAATCAAGTAGTAGACATTGAGTTGATTTTCAGTTTGTTTTTCAATAAATTTTACAATTATTTGAAAAATGTCTTGTTTTTTCAATCTCATCAGTTTGATGAAATTTTTGATATTCAAATACTGTCACAAACTAAAAGTTTAGATTTGATAAATTTGGTGGACAAGGAATTCGAATTTGTAGATATTCAAATTTTGAAGGGTTGCAACATAGAATATAAATTTTTGCCAATTGTTGATTATCTGTTGATCACGGGCTTTTCGTTGCTAGTGAAGGGGATCAAAAACCAAACGCTCTCTTTGGTGGACATATACAAATCAGTAAAAGAAAATTATGCCTTGGTGGACAAGTTTTATGCTATGGCTAATAATGAAATGTTTGCAAACATTATCAATTTGAATTTCCATTGTGTTAATAATATTTGTGAAAAATGTAGGAATGCGATTTTGGATAGATTGACTATTTGTGATGAATTTAGCGTGCAAAACATAAAAGATATTTTGATCAAGATGAAAGAGTATTGCAAAAACAATACCGGGATTTTGTCATATTTATATTTGTACGACATTTTTGGAATCTAATATAAATTTTAAAATCGGTGAAAAATATTAAGATCGAGATTTTCATTATTTTATTTTCATTAGAATAAAAAAATTTATTAAATTTACAATTTTCTTTTTGATTCGGTGATTAAAATCGCGATTTTGACCATATAATCAAAATATGAAAAAACTATTTTTGGTAATTGTGGTGTTTTTAGTCTTGATTGGCAATGTTGGGTACAAATCAAATTTTACTCTCCTTGATTATTTTAGTGGGGAATATTATGTTTACACTTCAAACAAACAGGGGGTAGATAGTGTCTTTTTGGGTAGTTGTTATATGAGCAGTACACCGCTTGAAACATCGGACGAAATAATAGGCGAAAGTATGAAGATATACAATTTTGAACCGGTTTCTGCATTGCAAAGTTTGAATGCAACAATAATATTTAGCGAATGTTTAGATACGGGCGCGAGTGTGATATATGCTTATACTGATAAAATAAAAAAATTTGTACAGGTCAATGGCAAAAAAGTAAATATTCAATTGGCACATTATGATGACTATTCTATCATAGGTTGGCCATTGATTTTAGGAAGTTTTTAAATTTATGTTTAAATATTGAAAATTTGTCTATCATTCTCTTGAAGGAGGGAATAATGGACAAAGCTAACTCTCAACAAAAGAAAAAAATAGCGATGAATTATGTCTATGCTGTCTTGATAGGAATTTTGGTGATAGCCTGTGCGGTGACTATAGCGCTGGTGAGCACAAATAATTCTAATAGCAAAGCAAAGATTGGAGAGGACGGAATAGATGTATCAACTGCTAGTTTTGTGGTGCCTATGCAAAACGCTAGCATAGTGAAAGATTATTCGGGTAGCGAATTGCAATACAACGACACTTTGAGACAATGGGAGATTCACAAAGCTATAGATTTTTTAGCGAGCGATGATCTCAATGTGTATGCAGTGGCAGACGGAACAGTTTCAAATGTCTATACTAATTATCTGGAAGGCACGGTGATAGAGATTAGTCATTCGGACGGAATTGTGTCTGTATACAAATCTTTGAATAGCGAAGTTAGTGTTGCGGTAGGAGATAGTGTCAGCGCGGGTCAAATCATAGGGCAAGTGGCGGACAGTATGGCACAAGAGTCTAATACGGGCGCGCATCTTCATTTTGAAATGACTGTCAATGGAGTAAAGGTCGATCCAAATGATTATCTATCTTTGGGTGACAAATAAGAAAAAGGATACCTTTAGTGTGAACCAATTTTTATGCTAGGCTCACGCTTGATCGGGTATCCTTTTTTTTTAACCTGCGCTAGCGGGTGAATATGTTTCTAACCAATCGCTAGGTGCGGTGTTCCACACTGCGTTTGCGGCGTTGTTCGCTTGCTGAATTGTCTCTACTATCACATCAATTGTGTAAGTTTTGTTCGCGTCTGCATTTGTTAGAGAAGTTGGAACAGTGATAGTCGTGATGAAATCTATTTTATCATCAGCATTGACCGTGCCTTTATAATAATGATATTGATCATCTCCCAATTGCCAATCACTAGTCGTGCTAGCTTCTACATTTGTCGTGGCTCCGTCCGTGTTTGTGATAGTGAGCTTTGCACGCATCAAAGCTTCTGTCATTTCAGAAGGTGCCTGCACGCCAATTGATTGACTATACACTGTGCCAGGTAGCGCATCTCCGTCAAATGTTAGAGAAGAAACAGACGCACCCCCTTGCGTGATAGAAATGGTGACGGGATCTCCCAATGTGATATTCCCCGTTACATTGGTGGTAGATGTGAAATATGCCAAAGTGATTCCTATACCAATAGCGGTTAGCAACAAGATTGATAGAGCAATGATTGCAATGGTAGAGCCAGAGACTCCGCGTTTAACTTTTGATTTTGTATTTGCCATAAAATTTCTCCTTCAATTTACAATTCTATTTTGTGATATAAAATTGAATTTATACGAAAATTTTATGATTAAAACATATTTTTTTAGATTTTATTTTGAAATAAAATTTCCAGAAATAGAAAATGTGAATTTAGTATGATTATTTTGAAATTAAATAAAAATATTTTAATGTAAATTTTAGTTTTTTTCGCTGTTGTAAGTTCAATATTTTAACATTAACTTTTTGATTTTTTAGTAGATAAAACACTTTAATCTAAAAGTTAAAAAAAAGCATATCTATATGATATGCTTTTCAAAATTTTAATTATATATTTGTTTTGGTAGAATTGATTTTTGTAGTGTATTTTACCACTTTATGAAAATTTGCACTAGTGTTTATCAATTCTTCTTCGTGGTCAGAATACCCTGTGTTTGAAGTATAATTTAGTTCGTCACTTTCTGCAGGATAAACTGCATCAAACAACATATCAAAATAGGTTTCACCTGTCATAGGATTCAATATTTTATAATACAAATTGTATCTTCCATTATCAAATGATTTGTTGTCTGATTGAATATATACAGATTCTCTGTCTGCGTATGGGATATAATAATCTTGGTCGCCAACTTCGCCTATATAGAACAAGAAGTGCACACCATAATTTGACACGCACAAATTTTCTGTGCTGGCAAGAGTGGTGCCACCTTTTACGCCCGCGTTGATCAAGCGCTCTGCTTCTTCAGTGAATGCTTCCGCCATTTGACTATATCCATTTGTGCCAACTACATACGGCATACCAGACACTAGGGAAGATTCATAGTCACCCGTGTATTTGAACATAAAGAGTACAAATTCATTAAGTTTGGTTTCATAATCAGAGATTTTGGTAATTTCGCTATATTCTTGCAAAACTGTAGCAAAATCCGTGGTTGAATCTATCAGCCCTGTTTTAGGGTTTCGAACAGAAATTTCGAGATTGCCCAAATATTCAGAAATTATTGCATTGTATCTAGATTCATATAAATCAGGGTTATCTTTAATTTCAGTATCAGAATCAAGTGCGGTCAATGCTTCGTCTAGCCCATCCACAGATATCAATGTGTGGAGAACATATCCGAATTTTGTGCCGTCAGAAAGGTTTGTAGGGTGATAATACATTGTGTCTGCATTTGTACCGATTGCTTGCAAATCAGTCTTGTAAGTTTCTTCGTGATTGACATATTTTGTATAGCTAGATTCTGTGAGATATAGATATTCGTCAATCAACGCTTGAATACTGAGATCTTCATTTTCCAAAAAGTAGGTTTGAATATTGGTTAGATATGCGGCTTCAATTTGCGATTGGAAATTTCGTTCAAAATATCTATATATTAAACTATCTGTATCTTTTGAATATTCTTTTCCGTTTTCGTCACGCAGATAATATTCATATTCACGCAGATCTTCTGCCATCAAAGATAAAACTTTGTTGTAAATTAAATCTACATTTTCGCTCTTTTCGGTATAAGTTAAATTTTCTTTAAAGTCGGAGAAGTATTTTTCAATAATTGCATCAATAACTCCATCCGAATTAAAATTGTTTAAATATGTGCTATCAATTAGCGTTTCGTAGTTTGTGGGTTCGTCTTCCGTGATATATTCTATATAATATTCTTTAAATTCGGTTTCTGTAGATGAAATGGTCTCTTTTGAAGCGTCTTGATAATATCTAACCGATACTTTTGCGCGCGGTTTATATTTATAATCTTCATATAAATATGCGGTCTCTTCTTCCTCTGTTTCGTCAGTCGCGGAAGCGGAAGATTCAATATTGAAAATATCTTTTGCTTCGTTCACATAAGTTTGAGTCTCTTGCTCTAGTGTATCAAACATTGATTGAATAGCTTCATTCACTTGATATGCGCTAGGGCGGTATCTATCATCATTGTCCAAAGCGTATTGATACAACAACTCTCTATCAATTAATATATCCAGCGTGCTATTCATAGCCTCAACTTCAGACTGATTGCTTTGAGATACAAAATATGTGTAGCCATAACTATTGTATGCGGACAAAAGGTCGGCGCGCGTAATATTTTTTTCACCCACTGTGGCAACAATTTCGTTGTAATATTTCACCCTATCTATTGAAAAGGTTGCACAACCTGCTAGCGAGCAGGTAATGATCATCAAACAGCATAATAAAATTGCAGATAATTTTTTCACTTTAATCTCCTAGTAAGTATAATAATATCATTGACTATTATATTATAAAATATAATAAAAAGCAAGAATTTTCACTAATTATTAAGATATTCAATCATATAATTCATCGCGGTTTGGACGCTGAAATATTGCGGATTCAAAGAAATTGTAGGAAGTGAAGTATTTTCGAATTTAAAGTGCGAAAATTTATTCACTTTTGACATCAATTTTTTGATATCTATATCTTCATAATAGACAATCGTCATACGATTTTTTGTAATGGTGATTGTCTTAACATTATTTTTCTTTGCATACGCTTTGATTATGGCAAGATTGGTCAAATTGTATATCTCTTTTGGCAGTTTTCCATAATTGATTATGAGTTCGTTCAACACAGATTTGGCACTCGTTTTATCAATAATATTTGAAATTTTTGCAATAATTTTTAATCGTTCCGCTTCGTCTGAAATAAACGAACTTGGAATCTTTGAAGTAATGGCAATGTCTAGTTTTACTTCTCTTGAACTTTCCACTTTTTCGCCTTTTAATCGCTTGATGGTTTCGTTTAGAAGGTGGGCGTATGTGTCATAACCTATTTTTAACATATGACCGTGTTGCACTTTTCCTAACAGTTCGCCCGCACCGCGAATCTGCATATCCCGCATCGCAATTTTGAATCCGCTCCCTAAATCTGTGTTTTCGGCAATCGCTTGCAATCTGTTGGACGCTTCGATAGTCAGAGTTTTTTCCTTGTCATAAGTAAAATACGCGTACGCTTGCTCATCGTTTCGTCCCACGCGTCCGCGCAGTTGATACATCTGGCTCAATCCCAATTTGTCGCTATCTATCACGATCAATGTGTTTGCGCGTGGCAAATCTATACCATTTTCAATCAGTGTGGTGGAGACGAAGACATTTGTCTCTTTGTCATACAAGCGTTTTATTGAATTTTCCAGCGCCTGTTCGCTCATCTGACCGTGCGCCACATCAAAGTGTGCTTTTTCATTGTTCACTAAAGATTTTAATCGGTTTGTTAGTGAATATATTTTTTCAATATTGTTGTACACAATCAGAGTTTGACCATCACGAGCTAGTTCATCTTGAATTGCGTTCACCACCACATCTTCGTTGTATGTCATCACATAAGTTTTGACAGGCAGTCTATTTACAGGTGGGGTGTTGATAATGCTAATGTCGCGTATCGCCATAAGTGACATACTCAAAGTTCGCGGGATAGGGGTGGCAGAAAGAGTTAGCACATCAACATTTGTTTTCATCTGTTTGATTTGCTCTTTTGCCTTTACGCCAAAGCGTTGTTCTTCGTCAAGAATCAGTAGCCCCAAGTTTTTGAATTTAACATCTTTTGATAGCAGTCTGTGCGTACCGCAAATGACATTCAATTTCCCGCTTGAAAGATCCTCTAAAATTTGTTTTTGTTCTTTGCTAGTGCGGAAGCGGTTTAGCATCTGAACGCTAACTCCAAAGTCTTTCGTGCGCTTGCTGGCAGTATTGTAATGTTGCAAACTTAATATTGTAGTGGGGGCAAGGATGGCTACCTGCTTATTGTTTTCAACCGCTTTGAAAAGTGCACGCATAGCAACTTCTGTTTTGCCGAATCCGACATCCCCGCAGATTAGTCGATCCATAACTTTGCCCGAACACATATCATTTTTTACATCCGCTATCGCTTGAAGTTGATCCGCAGTTTCGGTGAATTCAAACGCGTTTTCAAATTCGGTGTATAAATAATCGTCTTCGCTATATTTGAATCCCTTTACAGATTTTCGCTTGGCATACAACTCCAATAGATCTTTGCTCATATCTTCAATCGATTTAATTGCTTTCAATTTTTCGTTGTAAAATTCTTTGCCACCCAACTTGTTCAGCGTGACATTGCTCCCTTCAGTCATATATAGCGATAATTGATCCGCGTTTTCATAAGGTACATAAAGAATGTCATTTCCACGATAACTGATTTTGAAAAACTCTTTGTCCACGCCGGACACTTGCATATTGACAATACCTTCGCACTTTCCGATACCATAAGTGGAGTGCACCACATATTCGCCCGCTTTTGGTAGATATTTGATGGTTTGATTCGTGTGTTTTATTGGCTCTTTTTTATGTGCAAAATTTGTGCTACCTATGTAAAATTTTTCTTCATCCAGAAAACAAATATTGAATGGAATGTTTAGATTTGTCAGAATGATTCCTTTAGAATTTTTGTTGGTAGAAAACGCAATGTTTCGTTCGGTAAAAATTTTTTTGATTGAATTTAGTGTGTCTAGATTGGATAGGCACAAATATATTTTTTTTTCTTTATACTTATTCAGCTCTAATTGTAGCGATTCCAAATTGTATAAAAAAGACGGGAAATTTTTTGTATTATAATTTATAGAAATAATTTTTTCCGATTTTAATTTATTTTTTAAATCGGAATTGTTCAGGTCGTAATTGTCAAAAAAAATTAATTTATTCAAATATTTAGCATAAAAATCGCTTATTTTAAGTATTTTTTCGCTATTTTTATAAATTTTTGCAATATTTTCATTTTTAAATATCAAATTTATTTTTTCAAAAAAAGTTTTTTCAAATTCTGAATATATATTTTCAAATTCAATTTCATTAGAAATAATTATTGGATAATCAATTTCGGCTATGGTATTAATGCTGTCAGAAAAAGGATATAAAAATTCTAGCGGAACATCTTCAGATCGTTCAATCGTGTTTATAAGGTCGAAAAATATGTTGTTATATAATTTGAATTTAGTTAATTTTGAAATCATTTTATTATTGTCAAAAAAATTCAATTTATTGGGTGCAATCTTTATTTTGTTCAATTTTTCAGTATGCTCAAAGGTAAGAAAATCAAATCTATATATATCGTCAACTAATGTGTCAAAAAAATCAATACGGGTGGGTGTGTCGTCCACCACATTGAATATATCTAAAACATCTCCGCGCCTAGAAAATTCACCTTTGTATGTCACTGTCTCTGATTTTTTGTATCCCAATTGAATTAGACGCTTTTCCAATTCAATTATGTCAAAATCATCATTCTTTTTTATTTCAATAATGCTGTCTTTAAATTGTTGAATGTCGGGTAGGAAAGAAAAAAGGATTCGAGGAGTGGATATCAAAATTATATCAGAACTAGAAATTTTGAATAGCGCTTTTATTAAATCATATTTGCTGTCCGAACTTGAAAATTTGGAGATAGTAAATGGTTTATCAAAATCGTTGATTACGACATTTTCTTTTCCCAAAGCGGACAATTGCGCGCTCATATCATTTGATTTTTCTATATCAGGGCAGAGAAAAATTGCAGAGTTTAGTTCGGACAAAATTGCACCCTGCTCTCCAAATCCTAAATTGTTGCAAAATATTGGCTGTTTGTTTATTAGTTCAGACAAATTGTTTGGTCTTGACATAATTCTCCATTAATAAATTTTTCGATCAAATCGGATGCTGTGGCGTACGAAACTGACAAAATCTCTTTGCTTTTGCTGTCAATTGTGGAAAGCACATAGTCTGCCAAATTCATATTTTCATCTCTGCCGATTCCGATTTTTAGTCGCGGAGTAGAGCCCACTTTGTTTACTATATCTCGAAGTCCATTATGTGTGCCAGCAGATCCTGCCATACGGAATCTAATTTTTCCTTTTGGAAGGTCAATATCATCTAGCACTATTAATATGTCAAAAAGTGGCACTTTGAAATATTTTTTCAATTCATACACGCTATCTCCAGACAAATTCATATAGGTTTGTGGTTTTGCCAAAATAAAATCGTCACCAAAGGCAAGTATAGCTCTGCATTTGTTTTTGTTAAACTTCAACCCATTTTTCTTGGCAAAAAAGTCTAACACCGAAAATCCAACATTGTGGTATGTGTTATTATATTTTCCTTCTGGGTTGCCTAATCCTACTATAATCTTCATACCCTTATTATATCACATTAGAAAGATTTTTCAATATTTGTAAATCAAATTTTTTGTCTAGACAAAATTTTTCGTAGATTTAATTTTAATTTGCTATTGACAAGATCGTCTTTCAATGATATGATTCGATCAAAGGTGGTTGAGATGATAGAAGATAACTTGTTTGAAAAAGAAAGGGTTCGATTCCGTAGATTCGTAGATGCTGGCGGATTCAAACGGGCACAAGGCAATGCGCTTGCGGGTAGGGCAATCAAGCCGTGTGGTAGAGAATGCAGGGAGTATGGATATAAGATTGTAGAGATGTTTGACCATAAGTCGCTTGAAAATTTTGCAATTTTAATGGACGATGCAGAATTTTTGTTGCATTGTGCATCAATTTCACCAAATCCGCAAAATTGTTTTAATTATTTTTATCATTTTGTGAACGAAAATTTGAAGCGAAATAAAACTTTTAGAATGGAATTTTTGAAAGCAATTTATTTGAATGACAATGTTTACACGCTTGAAAGTATCAATTGGTTCGTTGATAGTTTTGGATTTCAAAAAGAGAATGAAGCATTGAGAAAGAATCAAGAATTTAAAAAGCGTGTTCAAGCAAGGCTTGGTGAGCAATTTGAATTTCCAGAATATCATTATAATGGTCAGGACAAGCGCAAACTTACTAAATATAAAATGACAAGAAATGATATCAAACAACTTAATGAAAATCGTTTAGCAGGACTAAATGAAATCCTAGATAGTTTTGAAGAGGAGAAGAAAACTTGTTATGATTTTCGAAGCGGATATTCGCAATAAAATTATTTTTTAAATTTTCATTTGAATTAATTATATAAAAATCTCTGTCAGTATTGAACGATGTTCGTTGGGCAGAGATTTTTTATTAATAATTAATAAAATTTTTAAAATTAAATAAAATTCACTATTTTTTATAATAATTTATGCATTTTTTTGTAATTTTTTGTTTTTTATTAATTTTTTAAACATTATTAAATTAATTATAAATAATTTATATAAATATTTGAAAATTAGTGAGTTTAAGATATTTGCAAATTATATGAATAAATAAATTTTATTTTTTGTCATTAATTTTTAACAATAAATTATTTTTAATTAATTAATGATAGATTATTATTTGACTATAGGTTGCTATTTATAAATTTATTAATTTTTTAAATATGCTAATATTAAATTTTATCTAGTTCGTCACTAATTTTTTTCTTGTCAATATGTTGACCGATGAAGACTAATTTTATCATTCTATCTCCATACGATTCGTCCCAATCTGATCTGAATTTTTCATCGTTTGCTAGCAATTGCTCTATTTGATATCTTGGATATGTGGCGTACCACGGACCATTGTCTGTCAGCACTTTTTGCTTGCCCGCTTGCTCGTATAGATATGCAGTGCGTAAGTTGTCTGAAAAATATACTAATCCTTTTGTTCGGATGATTTGCTTGCCATAATCTTTGTTTGCCCAATCTTCAAATTTTAATCTGTCAAATGGTTTGCGCCTAAAATATACGAAAGTGCCGATTCCGTATTCTTCTGTCTCACCGCCTTCATCGTGATGGTGGTGTTGATGTGAGTGTTCGTGATCGTCGTGAGAGCGTTCGTGATCGTCGTGAGAGTGTTCGTGATCGTCGTGAGAGTGTTCGTGATCGTCGTGAGAGTGTTCGTGATCGTCATTGTGGTCATCGTCGTGATGATTGTGACTATCTTCAAAGTCGGCATTTTCTTTTTTGATATCTTCAATATCTTTGTCCAATTCTTGGAACCAGCCGGATGAAGTCAAAAGATTTTCCATATCAAAAAGGTTGGTATCCAAGATTTTTGATATATCCACATTTGAATAATCAGTTTCAATTAATTTTGCTTTTGGTTGTAAACTTTTTATGATTTTCTTGACTCTATTCAATTCATCCTTGCTGACTTCGCTCACTTTATTCATAATCAAAATATCGCAAAATTCAATCTGTTGAATAACTAGATTTTCAATATCTTCTTCGCTTATATTTTGTTTTACCAGTTCGTCGCCACATCCAAATTCTTGCACCATTCGTAGAGTGTCTACAACGCTGATGATCGCATCAAGTTTGCAGTAAATCGGCATTTTTTTTGCTTTGAAACTTTCTGTCAAAAAATTTATAGTTTGAGCAATAGGAATTGGCTCGCATATACCGCTTGCTTCAATAATTATGTGATCGAATTTTCGTTGCTTTACTATGTCGTGAATCTGCTCAATCAAATCTTTACGCAAAGTGCAACAGATACAGCCATTTTGAAGGGCGACAAGACTTTCTTCTTTTTTATTTACGACGCCACCTTTTTCAATCAAATCTGCATCAATATTCACTTCGCCTATGTCGTTTACAATGACAGCCACTTTATATCCTTTCGTGTTTGTCAAAATGTGATTGAGCAAAGTAGTTTTTCCGCTTCCTAAATAACCAGTGACTAAAGTAATAGGAATTGTTTTAAAATCGTTCATAATTCACCTCGGGTATAATTATATCACGAAAAACAAAAAATCAACCACAAAATTAAAATTTTTATTGATAAGTGCAAAAATGGGGGCAAAGATATAAGGGAATAGAGCAGAATAAAAGAAAACGAACGATATTTTGGGCGCATTGAGAAAAACGAACTATATTGACTACTTATTTATAAAAAATAAATCGTATTGACTACTCATTAAGAAAAACGAACTATATTTGGTTCGTTTTATTGTCTTTGGTTGGGGGAAATCAAAAAATAAAATATCTTGTCGAAACTGACTCAAATACAATAGAATATGTTGACATTGGAGAAGATTTCGATTATAATGATATCAGCAATATAAATAGGTTTATTGTTTATATAACAGAGAATGTATTTTCTTAATATAAGGTAGGATTTCATTAAAATCAATATTTAAGTTATTTTCACTAGAATGGATTACAGGTTTGCCATCAAGTTTGGCGCGTTCTTTCTAAAAGGAGATATATGAAAAAGTTTATCCCAAATTCAATTCCTATTTGGTTTATGAGAATATTGTTTCTTTCAATTTCAATAACAATATTAGTTTGTAGTATTTATCTATTCATAGTAGATTATATAACACTCTTATGGTTAATAATATTTTTATTAGTATCAATTATGGCTATTTGTGAAATGATAGTATATTTCTCTTATAATATAAAAATATTTGAACAAGCGATTTATACAAAAGGAGAATTTAGACTATTCAAAAGCGATCAAATTCAATATAAAATACAAATAAATTATACAGACATTGAAGACATAAAGATAATATCCAGCACTCGCAATTCCAAAAAACAAGTTTTACATATAAATTTATTTGCTAGTCCTACAAGCAAATTTTTAGAATTCAAAACAAAAAGTGGAAAATTAAAAAGAATTTGGATAAACTTTTTTACAAAAAAACAGATAGAAAGATTGTTGAATGCTTTAATTGACAGGATAAAATCTGTCAATCCTGAAACGCAATTAAGTGTAGAAAAAATAATGGAAGATTGGTATGCGTATCCAAAAAATGCCAAGAATATTAAAAATTGATATATAGAATAAGCCGAGAGTTTTACTCCCGGCTTATTTTTATAATTTAATTTTACTACATTCAATACCAATCAATATTTCTGTTTTAAAGCCTTGAATATACTTTTCTTCTAATTCAACGCCTTTTCGTTCTCCATACAATTCTAAAAAATCTTCAAATATTTTAAAATCTTCTTTTGAAAGGCATCCTTTTAAAGTATCATAAGCATTAAGTTCTTTTTCTTTTAATTTTTTAGGTACTGCTATAGATATTCGGTTTATTTCAGAAATTTTACCACTATATAATTTTTTAATATATTCATAATTTACTCCTTATCTAACAGCAATTATTCCATCGCTGTATTCGGCATATCCGTCATAACCAACTTCTTTGCCAAACTTTTCATAGTCTATATAACTTTCTAATGATTCTGGAATTTCGTAACAATCGTGTAATAATTCATAACCTAAATCATACCAATCCATATTTATCTCCTTATTAGATTTGTCTTTCGACAGAAACTAATAAGAGCAAAATGCGGTCAATAGTTTTTTCTTTGTAATTTTTTAGTAGGAAGTCAATGATAAAGAAGAAAATATTGTATTGAAATTCTTTAACTAGCAATAAAAAAAGACCAGGTTAAAAAACCTAGTCTTGAGTATGAGAGCATTATCTTATTAAACTGTTTAAGTGATATTTTCTTCCGTTGACTTGCTACGAGAATTTTGCTAACCACTCCTGGCGAAAGGCAAAGATAATAAGGGGTTATTTTCATTAAAGAGAATAAAAAATCCCAACTAAACTTGGTGGTTCAGTTGGGTACAAATTGGTTGCGGGGGTTGGATTTGAACCAACGACCTTCGGGTTATGAGCCCGACGAGCTGCCGTGCTGCTCTACCCCGCGATATTCTGAAAATATAGATTTTCAATCTGAAGTTTGTAATTAGTGCCATTTTTATGATAAAAATATGCCATTTCATCACGCCCTAACACAATTGCTATATTCATTTTTACCACAAAATATGATTTTTGTCAATAAATTTATGATAATTTTATGCAAAAAATGTCTATTTTTGTCTTAATTTGTAATTTGAGTCTATAAAATTAACTGATTCAGTATAATGAATAATGCACATTGGAGGTTATATGATTATAGATAAATTCAAATCAATTATTGTGGATGAAAATAGGAGTGGGGATATCACTCTTTTTCCAAAACGAAATGCAGACATTATGACGGAAATCATTCCAGACGCATTGGAATATGTGAAGGGGCATTGCGTCAAATTCAAAAAGGGCGCTTTTTTGACTGGGCTAAATGGAGTAGATATTGAGATTTTCCCAAATTCTAATTTGAATAGTTTGATATCTTATTGGAAAGACGAGTATTATTTACAGAGCGGAATTTGCATTGAAGCATAAAGAATGTTTATATTTAATTCAATAATATGAATAGACTTATTTTATTGGCTATTTATAGATTAATATGTACGAGTATCTGTATATTAATATACATTATAACTGTATATATTTATCTGCATACTTTATAATTACACATCTATCTATATAATTTATAAAGTGTATATATCAATATGCGATTGTGGGATAACTATCAATATTAAGCAATAAAACATAAGCGATCGTTATAATTATATAAAATATACTATGGGTTATAATAATGTATAAATCATATATCATAAATATATAAAACACTATTATATGGATGTATAGAATAACAACAATATTATTATTATAAATTATAAAATAAGTATTATTGTGTTATGAATATTATAAATTATAAAATAAGCACTATTGTATTATGAGTTATTATAAATGTATAAAATGTATGCTATATACAAATTAAAAAAATATTATAAATATATATAAAAGATATTTTATTTGTGTTTGCATAGTAAAAAAATCACGCATTTTGCGTGATTTTTCTATTAAAAGTCGTCGTCATCATCGTCATTGGAATTAGTTTGCTTCATATACTCGTTTCGCTTGTTGATGTCGTAAAAGACTTTTGCTTCTTCAAACATTCTTCGTTGAATATATTGACCGTGGACTCGGGTGGTGTCATAGCATTTTGCTTCAAAATATCTAGTCATTTTGGTTTTCAGCACAGCATTTGGTTCAAATGTCTTAATAATGACTTCGCCTTTGTCCTTGAATGAAGGCAATTCTTCTGGATACACGATAGGACGGGATATAACTTGATCGGAATACGATTTAGATTCTTTTCCGTCTGGACCAACGCTTCGATTTTCGGTAGATTTAACGATGGTCTTTTTACCCAAAAGATCGCTAAACTCTTTGTTGGTCGTGGTGTCTTCGGATGCAATGTAAACATTGATAGGGCAGTTATCTTTGATATTTTTTGCTTCTTCCTGACCATAAACTTGGTACAATTGGCTATAAGACTGCACGCATAGTTCAAAGAATATTCCACGCGAACGGCCGACCGCCATACTAGATCCAAACTCTGGGAATTTAGGCATATTACCAAATTCGTCTAGCATAAAGTATACATGGCGTTTCAATTCACCGCCCATTGCTTGAGCCTTGTTTACAAGTCGTTTATACAATTGAGTTACGAACAATACCGCTAGCGGATAACGAATACGAATTTCATCAGGGATTATTAGGAAAATTGCAGTAGGCTGTTCGTCAATAGTGGTGAAGTCAACTTCGGTATTGCTGACCAAGAAGTCAATACCAGTGTCGGCGAATAATGCCATTTTGCCAGATACGAATCCCATATAGTTTTTCGATGTCGTTTCAGCATTTAACAGGGCAGCGGAAGCAAGTTCAGCCACCTGACCAAATTTGTCACGATAACTAAACAGATAAGCTTTTAGTGTGGCATAAGTGTCTCTGCCTGAATCGGTGGTGTTAGCTATTTTATATACATTATATAGATTGTATTTTTCGCGCGTCATTCCAAGTTCTGGAATGCGACTATCTTCTAGCATAGCGATCATCACGGCGTGAATCAATCTTTGAGCGGTTTGCTCCCAACTTGGATCTTTTGCACCTTCTACGGGCGCAACCGAGTTAACGATATCCTTTAGCGCAGCAAAAGTGTTGTCCTGCAATTCGCGCGCGATGACGCGCATATCATTTTCCAAAGTTGCTTTGTCCGAATATGCCACTCCTGAAAATTGGAACCAAGTGGTAGAATTATAATCAAAAGGTCGTTGAATCAATAGATTATAATTTTTTGGGTTATCTCCAGGCGGATGGACTTTCACTTCTTTGTCTAGGTTATAACTTCGCTGATACATATCATACGGATAGGTTAGCGGATTCCATTGTAGCGAAGTGAATGGGTCACGGAAATTGATAATCTTCACATCATAACCTTCACTCTTGAATTTGTTTGAACATTTGTCATACAATTCACCTTTTGGGTCAGTGATTACAAACGAAGGCTTGGCAGCGGTCATACTCATTAATTGGAGAGAAGGGATGACGAATCTTGAAGTTTTACCCGAAGATGTGGTTCCGACCACCAATGTATGAATAGGTTTTACGAAATTAATTTCCATACCACTACCGCGTTGCTCTGCACGCACCAAAATGCCATCCTTTTTGCACGAGCGGATAGAAGATAGTGTATTATAGTTGAAGCCCTTATCTTTTTTCAATATATCTTCTGTGACGAAATCTTTGTCATAATATTCTTGAGTATCGCGTCCGCTGGCGTCTTTCACTTTGTCTATCGCTTTTTTCTTGTTAGAAGAAGATTTGCCTTTTCCGTCTGCAAGTTTCATTAAATCAAATGCCAATAATAAGCCTACCGCTATGAATACAAAGAAGAAAGGCATTCCGTTTGATATATAACGCGGATTGAAAGCGATTCTTCCATCGCGCATATAACTGATGATGACTACTGACACTAAAAATACGACTATTGATATAATCAGATATTTTAATATCATTTTTCCTAATTTTTTCATATAATATTCCTTTATATAATATAATAAATAAAAATAGGATAATAGTCAACTAATTTTTTGATTTTGTATAAGGAAGAGCGTTTGATCATATTTTATATCTTCGACATTCACATTTTTTAAATTTTAGAGAATAAATCAAGCTAAAAATAAATAAAACATTTTCATATTGTTCTTATTGAAAATATAAATTAAATATGTAAATTGAAGTATATACTATATATTAAAGATAAATATATATTAAGTGACATATAAATATAGCGATAGTTTGCGATAAAGTTAAAAATATTTTATACCAATATACATTTATAATTGAATTATTGTAGAATTGTAGATTTTTTATTGTATCAAAATATTAGATTAGTTAAAATATAAAAATGACTAGACAAAATCTTAATATCAAATTAAATTTTAAAATTGCGCATTAAAATAAGATTGTGTATTAAATTTTGAGATTGCATATTAGAGTTGTAAAAATGAAATGTCAATAAAAATCTAGAATAAAGGGCAATAAAGGGTTTTTAGTTTTTTATTAATTTTGTAGATTATTTTTTAGTGAGAGAAATATAAATTTTATATTAAAATCATTAATAATAAATAATTGGTATAATATTTATAAATTTTGGGAAAATAATTGTGTATTTCTTTTTTGTGAAAAAAATAAAAAAATACAAAAAAATTTTAAAATATATGCAAATTTAGTTGATTTTAATTTTTTAACTTGGTATTATTATGTCATATTATGACACAAAAATATTGATTTTGTGTGATACAGGGGGAAAATATGAGTTTTTTATTGAGTATGTTATTGACTGATACTGGTTCAGCTAGTGCAACAACAGGACAGGTTCCAGGTTGGTTAAAAACTATTTTGGACGCACTTACAAATTTCATTAATCCTATCTTGATTGTGGTGGCAGTGGCAGGTACAGTGTATGCTATCGTAATAGGCGTTCGTTTTGCTAAAGCGGATGACAAGAACGCGCGTGAAGAAGCCAAGCAGAAACTTATTTATGTAATCGTAGGTATCGTGGTGACCATTGTGTTGATAGCATTGTTCTATTTCTTGAAGTATGCGCTAGAAAATAATCTTATTAACTTTACGAGTTGGTACCAAAAGGCTGACTAATTCTAATAGTCTTTAAGGAGTCTTGTCAAAATGGCGAGCATAATGTTAAGTTAGTGAAAAAATCTATCTTCGGATAGATTTTTTTATGTTCAATTTTTAGTAGGCAATAGCGTTCATTAGTGTCGAAAATTAATTTGATTTGTTTATCTATTGAATATTTATGTTTAATAATATATACTAGATTTATTAATTTGTATTATGATAAAATATATTAATTTATAGATTTCTATTTTGATAATATATATTAGATTTATTGATTTGTATTATGATTAATTGCATTAATTTATTAAATGATTATTGATTTAGTATTAAATTAAATTGCATTAAATTTATCGTTTAATAGATAGTTAATAAGCGATAAAATTTATTTTGCTGACTTACAGCGTTATTTATAAGAATTTAGCGCGGTGTTCGTTTGATTTGCAGATATTTCACTTTTTTGTGTTAGATTTTGACTTTAAATTCGAATTGGGATAAGTTTGTTTGTCTGATTTGCTAAATTTATATTAGGTTTTGTTTTTTTCAAAATAGCGCTGAATAAAATTTTTGATTTTCATTTTGATTCTTAACTTTTTTACGAATAATTTTGTCAATTTCCATTTTTCAAAATTTATTTAGGTAAAATCAGAATGTTTAGACGGCTTTTTATCCCTTTATTTAGATTAATAGATAGAGAAAACATTCAAATTATTTGGTATTTGCGATTTTTTTTGATATAATAACTAAAAATATAAAAAAGGAGAGATTATGCCAGGTAGATTTGGTGGAGATTATGATCAATACGAAGATGAAGATTTTGACGATGACGACCTAGATAATCTCGAAGAAGCAGACGAAGAAGATGACGAAGCGGAAGAAGACGACGAAGAAGAAGCGGAAGAAGAGGAAGAAGAATTAGAGGCGGAAGAAAAGCAACAAAAAGATAAGGAAAAGAAAGCAAAGAATAGAGCAATTGAAAACAGATTGAAGCGAATCCGCCTTACCGCGCCATATAGATTTTATCCACATTTGACATTGGGTGAGCGAATGTTTGTGAACAAGACACGAAAGACACATCCCGTTCAGGTGGCGCGAATCAATGCGGCATTGTTGAGACAAAAAGAAGTCTTCAGAATGAAACTTTCATCCATTAGCCCAGCCATTCCGTATATTTTGATTGGGGTATTGATTTTGTTTTTAATTATAGCTGTGGTGGCGGTGATCGGTTCAATAGTTCCTTCATTATTTGGTGACGGATCGGAAGAAGGTGGCACAGCGTCTTCGCAATTTGGCGTGAATGGGCAAGACTTTTATGGCACGCGAGTGGTGTATGAAGATAAAGAAGAAGCGCAAACCGAAATGATTGAAAATTATATAACCATTCTTCAAAATTCTATTGAATCTATTGAAAATGATACATTTGATATCAATGTTGAATTGGTTGAAGAAGATTTTGATTTTTCCACTTTCGACGAAACAAGTTTCGCTAGCAGTTATCCTAATAATTATCAGATTCTTTTGAATATGGTCAATGTCGTGTACAACTATGACATTGCAGATTTGGAAGAAACTGCGGACGAGCAATTGTCAATGTTGGAAAAGATAGACGAAATCAAATATTTTGGCTTGAATTCTGAACTCGCAGTTGAGATATCTAGCACAATTTCTAGCTATATTAACGAACACGATCTATACACATACGAATCGGGAGCAGAAGGCGAAGGTGATGATCAAGTCGCCACTATTGAACAGCAAATCACGGACGGAATATCTAATTATTTCACCGCAAATAGTTTTTCGCGTGTTGAAAAATATTTTATCAAAGATTATATTTTTGACTCCGCTGACGATATGATGCAAAATATCCCTGTTCAAGATTATGTGGCTATGATCTTTATGCCGAAAAATCAAGTGCAATTTTCTAGATTTTCTTTCATCGTGTCGCAAACTAATTTGGATACATTTAATATGTATATTCAGCTCGACGGGCAGATAGTCAATTTCACCGCTTCGCAATTGACCAGCGCGGAAGACGGCGTGGGATCTAATATGTATGATTCGCCAGATGATTTGAATTTGACCGCGCAGGTGTATCAAAACATTAGTCTAACCGATTTGAATTATCTCTCTGAAGGAATGTCACTATTGGATATATTCAATGGCGAACTTGATTATAATATCTATTTGAAATCTATCACAGATCAAGACGAGCAGATTTTTACATTCAAAGATGACGGCGTGGTCACTTATTTTGAAGCGGATGACGATTTCCTTTTCGTCGAGTTTGAAACTGTTTGGGATTGATAATTTTTGATCAATAATTTATATTTTATTTTTTCACGCACTCTGTTTTCACGCACAAATAAATTTCAATAAATTCAGAATCAATATTAATTTTTGGGTGCATTTCAATCTGATATGCCTTTTTGATTTCGATTTTTATTTATATATAAATAAATATTTGTGCAAATTTTACATATTAGAGATTTTTTTGTGAGTTTTATTTGATTAATTTGTCATTTTAGTATATAATATTCTTAAATTGAATGATAAGGAGTTTTGAATGGGAGCGATTGAGTGGGTTACTAGCTTAATAGGAACTATTCTTTATCCACTATTTAGTGTGGTGTTTCTTGTTATAGATGTTTTACAAGATATTTTTGGTGCATTCGCAGGAATAGATAATATAGTGTACGATGGTCAGTTGATAACAAGCGGAAATACAGGTGCAGAGACGGATACGGGTATTGTATACTTTTTGCTGACTTCGGATCTGGCTAAAAATATTTTCTTTTCTATGCTTATTCTTGCCATCATTCTATTGCTGATTTTCTTGGCAATGGCTTTCATTCGAAATGTGTATTCAGAGAAGACTAAAAATTGGAAGGAAATCGTAGGGCTTGCTATCAAAGGTATTGGTAATTTTATATTCATCCCAGTGGGCGCGTTGCTAGGCGTGTGGCTAGGGAATATCGTCTTGCAAGCAATTAATGGTGCGACCGCTAGTGGCAATTCTTTGACGATATCTCGGCAGTTGTTCGTCTGCTCTGCCTACAACGCGAATAAATTGCGTGGAGAAGAATATCAAAATGTGCAATTGTCTTCGGATGATCCGATAATTGAGACAGTTAGCAAATTTTGTTCGCAATATGGAATTTCGGTGGATACCAGTCAGACCGATCCTGCCTATTATGCAGATTGTATTGACGACGCGTATGGTACAGGCGGACCGTCTATTAGTTGGTATTGGGAAGTAGATGATTGGTACTCTTTATTTGAAATTAATTATCTAATATTGGTTGTGGGCGGTATATTTATTCTCTATGCATTGGGTGCATTGAGTTTTGGTATGATCAAGCGATTGTTTATGTTGCTCCTATTGTTTGTGATTAGCCCAATAGTGTGCTCAATGTATCCGCTAGACAACGGGTCAGCGGCGGGCAAGTGGAGACAATCGTTCTTGAAACAAACTATCAGCGCATATAGTGCGGTGGCAGGAATGAATCTATTCTTTGCACTTTTGCCTATCATTCAAAATATTGAATTTGCTGGTGACGGAGCAAAAGCTTTTGATGTTTTAGGACTTACTAGTATTTTGCTATTAATTGCAGCGCTATATATGGCGAAAGAATTTATTAGTGTGGTAAATTCATTTGTCGGAGCGGATGACGCATTCTCTGCAGGTGCTGGACTTATGAGTTCGGTGGGTGGTCGTGTAAAAAGAGGTATGGGACACGCAACAAAATTCGCAGTAAAGACCGGTGGAGCATTTGGGAAAGCTGCTGCTAGGGGTAAAACGGGTGGAGCAAAATCATTCTTTAAATCGCTAGGCGGAAGTGCTCTTGAAGGTATTATAGGAGAAAAAGACAAAGACGGCAATAGAAAGGGTGGGCTTTTAAATACCATCACAACAAAAGGATTGGGCATTAATTATCAAGATGTAGTTAATGAAACAACTTCACGATATAGAGATAAAGATATGCAAGCAAAAGGAAAACAAGAGCGTGCTTTACGCAATGCTCGTAGAGGTTTTGAATACAAGAAAGAAAAAGGTCCAGACGGAAAGGAAGTAAAAGTAAAACATGAATTTACAGATGAAGAAATGCAGCAACTTTATAAAGATTCGGGTATATCAGATAAAGCGATAGAGAGAATAGCAAAACAGAAAGGTGTTGTAAAAGAAGATGTGGAAAAGTCGCTAGAACTTGAAAATGATGTTAACGATAAGAAAAAAAATCTAGACAAAAATGCTGCAAAATATCAACAGATGAGAAAGGGAGAAAATATCAAAGTTGGCGATCAAGAAGTTAAAAATATGGACGCAAAAGCAAAAGAAGATTTCTTGTATAGAGCAGAAAATAATTTAAAATATTCGGAAAGTGAACTTTCAATAGATACAGTAAAAGCCGCTCATATTGATAAACTTAAAAGCGAAGGCAAGACAGAAAATATTGAAGAAGAAGCTACCAAAAGAGCCAGAGAAGAAATTAATCAAAAATTGGCAACTAATAAGGCTATTGATGAATATACACAAACAAAACAGAAAGCAAGCGATTCGTCTAAAGAATTTATTGATGCACTTAAGAAAGTTCAAAAAGAAGACAAAGTAAGTAAAATTTCTATTGATGATAAGGATATAGAGAATCTTAGCACAAGTATTGAAAATGCTCTTAATAAAGATGCTGATATTTCAGGTATTGAATTTAATAAAGTTATTGACAAAGTTAACGAATTGCAAAGGTCTGTGGAAAATGAAATCGGTAAACAACTAAAGAAAGTGGCAAAATCAACTGAAAAAGAGGATAAAGATAAAAAGGATAGCAGTCATAAGGGTTAATATTATAATTCATATTGACCTGTCTACCTTTTAATTTTAGATAAACAAGAAGGGGTAAGATGATTAGATATATTCCTGGCAAGACTAGGGTAAAAACTGAATTTTTGAAAAATATTACATTTGGAGATATTATTCTCGCTATTGTTTGTATTGCTTTTGCAATCGTCATCATTGCAAGCAACTTATTTAGAATTGGCGGGGTGGACTATCGTTGGTATGCACTGATCGCTTGGATCGCTATCACGGTGGTTATGTATCTACCAATTGACGATGGGTTAAGGCTGTATAGTTCAATCATACTTATCATTCGTTTTGCAGCCTTTCCAAAAAAATATATAAATAACAAACTTGGCAAAAAGCGCGGGTGTACTCCTATGGACAAACTCACCCCTTTCTTCAACATAGAGATAGGTAAGTATATTAATTTTGGTGATTATGCGGGTATGGTGATAGAAATGGATCCTGTGGCGCTCGACTTGATGCAAGAGGACGCGCAAGATTCAATAATCTACACATTCAGTAAAGCGCTTAAACGAATTTCACAATATCAGCGTGCGAGTCTTATCAAGACGGTTAAACCGATGCGATTTGATATATTTTTGAAAAACGACGATGTTAAATACAGCCTTTTGAATGAATTGTATGAGCAGGGGCAGTACACGGCGGGAGAAATGGATAGTCGTTCGCTGATATTCAGAGAGCGCGTGGAGAGATTGAATAATGCTATCAGGGCAGAACCTATTTTGCAAAATCATTTTTATTTGGTACTTTACGGGCAGGATAAGGTCAACCTTGAAGACACCGCAATCGGTATAGTCAATGATTTAGGCACAGGACAATATACAATCAGTGCAAAGATTTTAACAGAAGACGACTTGATCAGCTTCTTGAAATCGAATTATCAGTCCACTTATGCTGAATCAGAAATTGAAGGATTGGCACCATCTCAAGTGAACAATTGGGTTATGCCTAATAGAGTCAACTTCAAAGTGGCACGCGTTGAGATGGACAAAAAAATGTACAAGCAAATGGTCATCACAGATTATCCGCTTGAAGTGGGCAACGGTTGGGCGTATCCTATATTCAATCAGTTGGGCACAAGGGTCATTATGAACATTATGCCTGTGGATAAAGAAAAAGGTGAAAAAGCAATTGACCGTGCCGTGATGGAAAAAGAAGCAAAACTTGATCGAACTTATCGTTCGAGTGAGATCATCGAAAAAGAAGCAGATATTGACTCTCTTCAAACATTGCTACGCGATCTTAAGACGAACAACGAACAATTGTATGATATTTCAATTCATTTGCGCGTCGAGGAACAAAACAGAAAAGAAGTGCGAAATGTGTTGAAGCAGTATGGTTTCAAATATTCAGATTTGTTTGGCAGGCAGGTGGACGCATTCGTGTCTTCTAGCGTGAACAGAATTGACACTTTGAAGCATTTCTATCGCAGTATGCCATCTACCACGATTGCATCTTCATTCCCAATGGTTGACTCCATTATGCAAGATCCAGCAGGATTTTGTATCGGACAATCATCTGCTAGCGGATACCCAGTGTTTATAGACTTCTTTACCCGTGATTCGAAGAAGGGTAGAATTAATAGTAATATGATGGTAATAGGAAAGTCGGGATCAGGAAAATCGTATGCCACGAAAACGATTCTTACCAACCTTGCCGCAGATAGAACGAAGATGTTTATCCTTGACCCAGAGCAAGAATATGATAAAATGACGAAAAATTTGGGCGGAAAAGTGATCGATGTCGGTACTAATAAATCGGGTATTCTTAATCCATTTCATATAATGGCTTCGCTTGAAGACTTGGACGCGGCAAATGATGATGGCGATGTGGACAACAAGAGTATTGATGAATTGGTGAACAAAGGTAGCAATAAAACTTTCTTTACTCACCTTCAATTCTTGGAACAATTCTTCCGTGCGATTTTGGAAGGTATCAGTTCGGACGCGTTTGAAACTTTGAACACTTTGGTGGTTGAATTGTACAACAAAAAGGGCATCAATGAAAAGACAAATATTGGTAAATTGAAAGCGGAAGATTATCCTATATTTGACGATTTGTTCAAATTGATAAAAGATAAATTGAAGACGGTGAAAGATGCGTTTTATAGAAACAATCTTTTGATCCTTGAAACTTATATTCAAAAGTTTGCTACAGGCGGACGAAACTCTGACTTGTGGAACGGACCTACTTCAATTCTCACGGATGAAAATTTGATTACATTCAACTTCCAGACATTGTTTGCTAGTAAAAATAATAGGCTTGCAAATGCGCAAATGTTGCTCGTGTTTAAGTATCTAAACAACGAAATCATTAACAACAAGCGATTCAACGAGCAATACGAGCAAAAAACGGGCAAGAAAATTGCAAGGCAGGTCGTGATAGCGGTGGACGAAGCACATATGTTTATCGATCCGGATAGCCCAGTGGCGCTAAACTTTATGGCGGAAATGGCAAAGCGTATTCGTAAATATCAGGGTATGCAGATTGTTATTACGCAGAACATCAAAGACTTCTTGGGTACTCCTGAAATTCAGCGTAGATCAGCGGCAATCATCAACGCGTGTCAGTATAGTATGATATTGCAATTGGCACCTAATGATATGGCGGACTTGCTTGAACTTTATAAATCGGCTGGCGGTATCAACGCTAGAGAGCAAGAAGGTATTGTTACCGCACCTCGTGGTAGAGCTTTCTTCATTACTGGCCCTATGGATCGTTCGTTCATTGACATATTTGCGTATGATAATGTCCGTGTCATTATGGGCGAAGCTGGAACGAGATAGTTTATATGGTTCGTTGGTTGTAGATATATCATAAAAATGATAATAAATAATATATAATTTTAAATCTATATATAGCGTGAATAGTTTAAAATTTTATTTGTATCAATCTAATTTTATATTAGCAATGATAAAAGGACTTTACAATTTTTATAAACAAACTTTGGGGCGCACTTCATTTGTAGAGTTCTTTTTTGTTTTAGATTTTAATTGAAAATGTTAGATTAGATATTTTTTGTCCACATATCAATTGCATAATATTTCAATATTTTTACATACTAAAAATAGAGGTAAATATGGAAAGTAAAGGAATTGTTAGGCGGGTGGATGAGTTGGGTAGAATCGTCCTTCCGCGCGAAATGAGAAAGATGTTGAATGTTCGTGAAGGTAGCAAACTTGAGATTGGTATTGTGGATGGCAACAAATTTTTGCTTACCAAATATAGCGATATGATTTCACTGAAAGAGTATAGCGATGCTGTGGCGAATGCTATCTCTGTGAGCATCGAACACGATGTGCTTATTTCTGATATGGAAAAAGTGCTTTCGTCTAACAAGAAAAAATATCTAAACAAAGAATTAAATGATCAAGTGCAAGAGTTGATATACAAAAAAGAAATTGTTATCAAGAAAAAAGATGACGGAAGCGAGATGCTTAATTTTTTTGTGAATACGGAAAACGAATTTTCGTGTCAACTGATCGTCCCTATTGTAAAAGACGGAGATGCGATTGGTGCGATTATAATTCTTGCGCTTGAAAATAAATGTTTTGACGATAGCAGTGTGAAAATATGCAAAGCTTTCAGCAAATATTTGAGTGATCAAATATCATAATTGATATAAAAATAATTTTTTGATTCAATTAATTATAAACACAAAATTAAAAAATAAATTAAAAGAAAATTCCTATTCAATATAATAAATTTCAATATATAATAAATGATTTCTATATAGATTTTAAAATTAATAAAAATTACAGCAAAACGAATATTAAAAAGGTATACATCTAAAATAATCATAATAAAAAAATGAATTTTTAATAAAAAAACAAAAAAATCATAATAAAAATGACGAAAAACTAACAAAAATATAATAAAAATAAAATTTTTTCAATAAATCATTTTTTAATAGCAAAAATAATTTGTTATAAATAAATTTTGTGATATAATCTAACTATGTCAATAAGAAAATTATTAATTATAAGTTTAATATTAAGTATATTAAGTTGCGTTATGACAGTTTTATTGTCACTAATTAGTTTGGTCGCATTCTCATTAATATTGTCCGCTATGGCGTTGGTGGGCAAGAGTGTGCCGGGTTGGTTTTCAATTGCACTTTTATTAAGTGTAATCGTGGCGGTGGTTGCAGTCGTCGGAGCATCAATTGCGTTCAAATTCAAGCGAACAGGTTTTGGCATATTAGTTGCAACTACAATTTTAAGTTTAATTTTGCCTATCTCTTTTTGGGCAGTGGTAGATTTTCAATTGTCCGCAATTGTATTTATCTTAATTCTATTGATACCGACGATTTTGCTTGTTGTGGCGATGATTTTAAATTTAAAAGTTATTAAAAAAATTAAAAATGAAAATACTAATAAAAAAGTTGAGGAGAATTTGTGAATAAAGTAGTTTTGATAGGTTGCGGGAATGTGGGTATGAGTTATGCATACTCATTGATTAATTCGGACACCAAAGTGGATGAACTTGTTTTTATAGATGTGAATGAGGCAAAAGCGCAGGGAGAAGCTATGGACTTGATGCACGCATCCTGTTGTTCAAAGCGGAAAATTAATATCAAGGCGGGAAATTATTCAGATTGCAACGATGCGGATATCATTTGCATCACAGCTGGACGCAATCAAGAAATTGGAGAAACTAGGCTTGATTTAATTGGCAAAAATATGGCAGTGTTCAAATCTATAATAGATGAAGTGAACAAAACGAATTTTTCAGGAATTTATTTGATAGCGACCAATCCGGTGGATATTATGACTCAATTGACAATCAAATTGAGCAATTTTCCGAATTACAAAGTGATTGGCAGTGGTACCACTTTGGACACTGCAAGGCTTCGATATTTGATTAGTGAGCAATTGGAAATGAATCCAAAAAATATTCACGCTTATGTCATAGGAGAACACGGAGATAGCGAAATGATTCCGTGGAGCGTGGCGCGTATTGGATTGAATAGTGTGGATAAATATCTAAACAAATCTACGAAGAATAAAATGCTAAAAGATGTGAGAAATAGTGCATACGAGATTATCAAGAAAAAGGGAAACACGGCGTATGGCATTGGAATTTGCTTGAAAAATATTACGGAAGCAATTTTCGACGACGCAAACACTATTTTCACTTTGTCAACATACATTGATAAATTCAAATGTTGCGTAGGCTATCCAGTCATTGTCAATCGTAATGGAGTGCGTGGATATACCGAGTTGAATTTGACGAAAGAAGAGGCAGACGAGTTTAATCAGTCACTCAACACGATCAGATCTATCAACAATCAAATTAAGTTTTAAACATTCATTTTGAAATTGTGTAGTTCAATTTATGAATAGATAAAAAAGAAAAAATGTTCAAGTAAATCGTGCGTAGAAACACGATTTTTTTTATATGAAAAAATAAAATATTATTTAAAATAATTAATTAAAAAAATATAAAATAAAATTATTTTTATTAAAAAATAAAAATTAAAATATAACATTAAAATAGGAATTTTAACAATTTAAGTAAAAACAATAAAAAATTAAAAAAATAATACAAAAATAGGTAAAAATAATAAAAAAATCAATAAAATTAATAAAAATTTAATATATTTTTAAAATTTTTTTAAAATATAAAACATTTTGATATTTAATAATTTTTAATTTATTTTAAAATTTGATATATATTTTGCTAGTTTTGTACTGAATAATTTAGATATTATATTAAATAAATTATAAAATGAATTTTAATATTTTATTAAATTTTTTCAAATTTTTTTTCTAGTTTGAAACAATCTCACCTTATTTAATTTGACAAAATATTATAAATATTTTATCATTTTAATAAACAAAGGAGAGAATATGAATAAAAAATATGAAGCACTTTTTACGCCGTGGAAAATTGGCAATCTTGAAATTAAAAATAGAATAGTTCTCTGTCCAATGGGTGGCACTTCACTTTTTGGTTGGATGGAACCACATCATTTGGATAAGGATGCGTGTGATTTCTTTATGGATCTAGCAAAAAACAATGTGGGATTGATTATCCCAGGAATCGCACCGCTTAAAAATTTAATTGGTGGACAATGGCTATACAAAAAGAAAAGTATGTTCAAGCAATTAAAAAGTTATATGGAAGAATTTCACAAAACTGGAGCAAAAATGATTGTTCAGTTGACTGCGGGATTTGGTAGATCATTCTCTATTCCAAATTCGCTTGCTCCTGTTGCAAAAAATAAATTTTTGTCCACATTATTGAAACCAATTATCAATCTGCCATATTTGTG
This sequence comes from uncultured Clostridia bacterium, assembly GCA_944381155.1. Taxonomy (GTDB): domain Bacteria; phylum Bacillota; class Clostridia; order Christensenellales; family UBA1242; genus Onthoplasma. Next base: position 60,954 of record CALWKA010000002.1, on the reverse strand, counting down.
CGCTTCTCCTAGCGTGCTCCCATCTCGTTGGCTTCAAGATTATCAATGTAGAGAAATTACCATTAAAGAAATTAAGGATATGATTAAGGCGTTTGCGCTCACTTCAAAGTTGTTGAAAGAAGCGGGAGTGGACGGTGTGGAGATACACGCTGTGCACGAAGGTTATCTATTGGATCAATTTACATTGGAATATACAAATCACAGGACGGATGAATATGGTGGTTCGTTTGAAAATAGATATCGTTTCCCAGTGGAAATCGTGAAAGCTATCAAGGCAGAATGTGGCAATGATTATCCTGTCACTTTGCGTTATTCAGTGGTGAGCAAAACACGCGATTTTTGTGAAGGGGCACTTCCTGGTGAAAAGTTTACAGAAATCGGTAGAAATATGAAAGAGAGCGAAATTGCAGCAAAATATCTGCAAGATGCAGGCTATGATATGTTAGATGCAGATAACGGCACTTATGACGCTTGGTATTGGGCGCATCCACCACTTTATATGCCTAAAAATTGTAATTTGGATGATGTGGCACATATTAAAAACTTTGTTGACATTCCTGTCGTGTGTGCGGGGAAAATGGAACCAGAAGTGGCGTCAAAAGCTATCAAAGATGGCAAAATTGACGCTATGGGCGTCGCAAGACAATTTTTGACCGATTCGCATTGGGTGACAAAATTGATGGAAGATAGGATTGAAGATATTCAACCTTGTATTTATTGCCATAATGCGTGTCTAACTATGGCGCACTACAAAGGCGTTGCCAATGATCAGGCTATGGAAGATTCAAAACATATGTCTAGATGTGCGTTAAATCCTACCACGATGGACGGCGGAAAATATGATATAAAACCAGCACAAAAGAAAAAGAAAGTTGCCGTAATTGGTGGCGGAGTTGGCGGTATGGAAGTGGCAAGGATTGCTACTCTCCGCGGTCATAATGTGACAATTTATGAAAAGACGGATAGGCTTGGTGGAGTGTTTATTCCAGCGGGCGCTATGTCGTTTAAAAGTCAGGATAGAAAGTTGTTAGATTGGTACCGCCGTCAAATTGACAAACTGAATATTGAAGTAAAATATAATACAGAAATAACCGATATTTCAAAATTAGATGCGGACGAAATTGTGATAGCCACGGGAGCGGTTGCTAAAAAACTAAATATTAAGGGAATTGAGAACGCTATTGAAGCAATTGATTTCTTGAACAAAACAAAATTGGTAGGAGAGAATGTTGCCATTATTGGTGGCGGGCTCACCGGATGCGAAATTGCCTATGAATTGAGTCTTAACAAGAAAAAACCTATCATTATTGAAGCAAAACAAGATTTGATGGCGGTTCGCGGGTTGTGTTTAGCAAACTCATCATATTTGCGTGATTATTTCAAACACAACAAGGTTCCTGTATATTTGCAAAGTTCAGTGAAGGAGATTACGCAAAATTCTATTGTTATTGTAGATAAAGACGGTGTGGAGCACACGGAACAAATAGATAATGTAATTTCTTGCGTCGGATACAATCCGAACCCAATTGCCAAAGCAGGAAAACACATCCACATTGTAGGAGATGCGCTGAAAGTTGGCAATCTACGCACTGTAGTATGGCGCGCCTGGGAAGTGGCAGAAAAAATTTAGATCATCAATTTGATATTAAGTTTTAATTTGCATACCATTTTGAATCTGCTAACATTTATTTGATTTCAATATCAAGTTTCAAATTGTTAATTTTAATAAAACAATTCAGATTGAAAATAAACATTTCATAATTGAAATAATAGAAAATTTGAAGTGAATTTATTTCGCTTCATTTTTTCATTAAAGCAATTATTTTAAATTATTTTTGTTTTATTTATTAATTCAAATATCAATAATTTATTTTTTATTGCAGATATTTGACAAATGATTGTCTAATATGTTAATATAACACTATGAAAAACAATATAATTATAGGCAAAATTATTGTATCATCAAGCATTTGATGAGCGTTTTGCTGTAATTGAATGGAATGTCAGCAAGCGCTGGCATTTTTTAAAAACATTTTGAATTATAAATTCAATTTGATATAATCATTAAAATTTGGGAGAAATTATGAAAAAAGAAAGTGCAAATCTCAACTATGTGAAAATGGAAGAGGAAATATTGAAGTTTTGGCAAGACAATGATATTTTCAACAAAATGAAATCAAAAAATAAGAAAACAGGCAAATATTTTACCACATTGGATGGTCCAATCACTGCTAATTATACTATGGGGCTTCATCACGCTTATGGCAGGACATTCAAAGATGCGATGATCAAATTCGAAGCTATGCGCGGGTGTGACCAGCATTATCAAAACGGATTTGATGCACACGGATTGCCTGTGGAAAAGAAAGTGGAAGAAGCTTTGGGATTGGATAGCAAAAAGGATATTGAACGCTATGGAATTGACAAGTTTGTCAAAGCGTGTATGGAATCTGTAAAGAAATATTCCGCGCTTCAAACTCAATCTTCCATTAGGCTCGGGCAGTGGATGAATTGGGAAGATAGTTATTATACCAATAGTGATGAAAACATCACTGCAATTTGGTATTTTTTGAAAAAATGTCACGAAAAAGGTTGGATCAAGCAGTCTTATCGTCCTACTCCGTGGTGTACGCGTTGTGGCACTAGCATTGCAGAAAATGATATGTCGGGGGATGATGTGTATCGCGATGATACTTGTCAGGCTATATTTTTCAAATGTCCTATCAAAAATTCAAATGAAGATATCCTTGTTTGGACCACTACTCCGTGGACATTATGCGCAAATGTTGCTGTGGCGGTCAATCCTGAATTTGATTATAATATTGTCAAAATCAAATCGAGCGATAGAAATCTGATTGTTATGTCAAATCTTATGAAAGTTTTGAAAGATGATGTCGATCATATCATTAAGACGGTGAAGGGTAGCGAATTGGTAGGCCTTGCGTATGAAACTTGCTTTCCAGAATTGGACGAACAACAATTTCAACACAAAATTGTAGCTTGGGATATGGTGGACGCTAGCGAAGGATCGGGTGCGGTGCACATTGCTCCAGGTTGTGGTGAAAGCGACTATGATTTGGGGAAATCTATAGGATTGAAAAATATTATTCCTATTGATGAAGCTGGATATTTTTATTCAAATTTTGGCGTGTTGGCAGGAAAAGATGCAAATAATGACGAAACGCGTGATTTCATATTTGATGTTTTGAAACAACGCGGAAAGGTTTATTACACTCACAAATATACGCACAGATACCCACATTGCCATAGATGTAAACGCCCGTTGGTATACAGGTTGATCAGTCAATGGGTTATCAAAGTGGATGATATTAGACCTGATTTGATTAAAACAATCGATAATGTAGAATTTCAGCCAGAGTTTATGAAAAAGCGTATGTTAGACTGGCTAAATAATATGGGAGACTGGTCGATAAGTAGAAACAGATATTATGGGCTCCCACTTCCATTCTATCCTTGCAAAAAATGTGGCGAATTGACAGTGGTTGGTTCATTGGATGAATTGAAATCTTTGTCAAGCAAGCAAGAAGTGGAAAAAATTCCGCATTTGCACAGACCATATATTGACAATGTAAAAATCACTTGCCCGCATTGTGGGGAAAAAGTGGAGAGGATCAAGGAAGTGGGAGATGCTTGGCTGGATGCGGGCATCACACCTTTTAGCACAAATAAATATTTTACAGACAAAAAATTTTTTGAAAAGAATTTCCCAGCAGAATGCGTGATTGAAGGGAAAGAGCAAATTAGGTTGTGGTTCTATTCTTTGCTGATTATGAGTGTTGTCATTACGGGCAAAGCACCATATAAAAAGATAGCTACTACGCCAATGTTGCTCGCGCAAGATGGTAAAAAATTGTCAAAATCTAGTCCTAATAATATCCCATTAGACACTGCTTTTGAAGAGATTGGCGCGGATATAATAAGATACAATTTTGTAAATACCCCATTGATCAATGATGTTAAATTTGGGCGAGATACTTGTGACGAAGTGAAAAGAAAATTGTTGGGGTTATGGAATGCTTATGTGTTTTTGAATACTTATGCGTATATTGATAATCCTGATTTGACAGGATATAAACCAAATGAAAAAGATCTGCCTTTTATAGATAGATGGCTCATCAATCGTGTCAACGAATTTACAAATAATGCATATAACGCATATTCTCATCAAAATTTCGGTGCGGTGGCAAAAGATTTTGAAGTCTTAATTGACGAGCTCACCAACTGGTATATCAGAAATAATAGGCGCAGATTCTACAAGAGTGAAAATAATGACGATACTATGAATGCATATTTTTGTTTGTATTATGCTATCAAAAATATCAGTATGACAATGTTTGCTATAATTCCATTTATTAGTGAATATTTATGGCAAAATGCGGTCAGAGCGCTTGACAAAAATGCTAGCGAAAGTGTGGCTTTGAACGGATATGTTATGAATGAATTTTCGGTGGCGGGCGAAGGATTGACGCATAAAACTGATATAGTTAGAAATATATTTACTCTCACTAGCAAATTACGAAATGAAAATCAAATCAAAGTGAAACAACCGCTAAAAACTTTGTACATTAATGGAAACGAAGATGTGGCAAAAGCGGTTGAAATCTATAAGGATATGATTGAATCTGAATTGAATATAAAAAATGTTGTATTAGAACACGACAATTCAAAATTCAACATAGAATTTTTAGTGCTTGATTTTAGACGCGCAGGTGCAGTATTGAAAGGAGATGTTCAAAAGGTAAAACAACTTCTAGCATCAGCCAACGAATCTGATATGGTGCGAATGGTGGCAGAATTCAAGACGGGGAAGGTAAATGTGGGTGAATTTGCGAATCTGGACAGTTCATTATTCACGATTTCTACCAAGCCAAAAGAAGAATTTGTGATTGCCAATGATGAAAATTTGACAGTCGTACTTGATGTTACAATTGATAGAGAATTGATGCTAGAAGGCTTGTCGCGCGAATTGATTCGTACAGCGCAAGTATTGAGAAAAGAAGCCAATTTCAATGTCGAAGATAGAATTTATATTGATTTTGAGACTGATAGCAAAGATTTGAACGAAATCATCAATAAATTTAGAGATAAAATCAAAGCTGAACTCCTTGCTCTTGATTATGTTAAAATGACAGATCCTGAAATAGAAGAAGAGTGCGAAATCGCAGACGAGAAAATAACAATCAAAATGAAAAGAGCAAAATAATAAAACTTAAAAAAATCAATTTATAAGGCGAATTTTAAAAAGCAAAATAAAATGCACTATAATATCTAGTATAAAAGTTTGATAACCATTGTAACTATACTAGACTATAGTGCATTTTTTGTAAAAATTTTTGCCTAACATTTCATATTTGATAGTTGATTTTTAATGTAGAGTGTGCTATACTATGAAAATCTAATGATCTCGTAGTAAAACTGGATATTACGGAGCCCTCCTAAGGCTTTGTTCTGGGTTCGAGTCCCGGCGGGGTCACCAATTTAGCCTATATAGGCTTTAAAATTATCAATGGTAGGTGCCATTTTATATAAAAATTTTTTCCATAACATCTATTGAGTTGTCAATATCTTGACAATAGTGTGTGTAAATTTTTAGCGTTATATCGCTATTAGCGTGCCCAGCAAGTTTTGATACAACATAAAAAATCTCCATATAAAACTATAACGGAGATTTCTTATTTTTAATGTGTTTTATCTTGCATTTATTAAATCTGTAAAATCATTTATATCAAACCAATGTGGAACAAGCATTTGTTCTGTATAATTGTTGAATGTTACATGCCCTACAATTTGATTTTCTAAAATATAAGTCTGTGTATAACCTTGGAAATTTCCTTTAATATCAAATTCTAATTGTAGATATAATGTGTCTGCATTTACTGTTTCAATTGAACTTGCGTCAAAGGCTATATTAAAGATATACTCATCCAAATTAACTGTCAATGATGCACTCACAAAAGGAAGTTTAGTAATAATAGTGGCTAAATCAGTAAATACTGAAATTTCTTCATACGCATTATCTATCATTGTTTTGAATGAGTATTGAGCTGTTGTAATCTCGCTTGCAACATCGTCATGGTAAATATAGTTAGTGCCGTCTTTACAATATTGATTTTGATATGTCCCATCGTTATTAATGGACATAAAATAATTTCGCCATTTGTTGTTGCTCGCCATAAATTGCCGTACATACTGATATTGTTTAAAGAATAAGAGTAATCAATTCCTTTCCTTTATAAATATAAGTGTCTTTTGTGACGACTCTTAATTCGTTTGTAATACCCTCATCATTTTTAATTGTTTATTGTTTTATTCAACATATAGAATTTGTATAAAGTTTATGATATTTATTGCATTTTTAATTAAAAATAAATTATATTAAAATTTTGTTTAATCCATTTTTTCAATTATAGATTCAAGTTGTTGAAGGGTTGAAAACTGAAGTATTTGCTGTTTCAATAAAGTTACATTTTTTGTAGATTTTACATACCACATTAAATGTTTTTTGAAATATGCTACCAAAGTTCGTTCAGTTTTGAAATAAGTTTTCAACATTTCTAGATGAGTTTTTGCCACATCTTTTTTTGTATATGGAGGATTGATTTCTTTCAATGTTGAAAAAATTTCAGGATTGCCAATGGCGTTTCTGCCAATCATAACGCCCGCGCATCCAATTGACTTTGCGTATTCTACATCTTCTTTTGTTTTGATATCTCCGCTCCAAAAGACAGGAATTTTTACACTTTCTACCAATTTTTTATATGCATTTTTATCTACCGAACCTGAATACCCTTGCTCGCGCGTGCGTGCGTGTAGAGTGATAAAACTGACTCCTGCCTGTTCGCACATTTTTCCAAATTCAATATAATTTTCAACGCCATCAATTCCTAAACGAAATTTTACTGATACAGGCTTGTTGCTAAATCTTACTAACGCAGAAATAATCTCTTTAGTTTTTTCAATATCTCTCATCATTGCAGATCCGTCATTATTTTTGACAATCTTTGGGGCGGGGCATCCACAATTGAAATCAATAATATCAAAGTTTTTTAGCAGATTGGATGATATCACATTAATTAAACTATCTTTGTCGTGTCCAAACAATTGAACAGCGCGAATAGATTTTGATTCTTCTCTTAACATTTTTTCTGAAGCCTTTGAGTTGTGTTCAAGCGCTTTGACACTGATCATTTCGCTGACGACCATATCAGCACCAAAATCGGCACAAATTTTTCTGAATGCAAAATCGGTGACGCCTGCCATAGGAGCTAAAGCTATTATAAATTTGTTAAAATCAATTTTCATAATTAGATTATAAATCAAAATTCATTCTTTTCAAAACAATTTTGAATTTTATTTAAAATTTTTATTATTATTTGAGATAAAATCGTCATTGAAATTATTTATAAATAAAATTAATTATCAAATCAAAATCAAAAAGAAATTTAAAAATATTAAAAATAATGCATAAAATCAATAAAAATAATGAAAAAATATTTTTTTGAAATAAAAAATATATATAAAAAATATAGAAAATTAATTTTGAAGAGAATCTCAAAAGTTTAATATTTATGCGGTGCACTTCATTTTTCACTAAAATTAGTGTTAAAGCGTGTCTCAATCAAATTTTTATTAAAATTAGCAAAAAGTAAAATTTATTTAAAAAGGATAAATCAATTCAGAAGTTGAATCAGATTAGCATTAACGAAAAGTTAAGTTTGAGAATTTTTTCGTGCTATTGTGGTGTTGTCTTTTTTCCTATTTTTTAGTTCAGGCACAGGATTAGATTTGTCTTCGTATCTATAGTCTTTTCCAAATTTCTTGATAGCAGTATTGATTACCAAATGGCTAGGAATTTTTTCTTCATCTTTGATAATTTCACTTTGATAAATGAAGAAATCTGCATTTGGTTTTAATCGCATCACATCAATATATTTTTGTCTATCACCCGTTAGTAGAATCGTTCGCTCCAAAACTTCACGAATATATTCTTTGTTTGTGCCCAGCGTCAAAAGTTTTGGGAATTCGCCCGTGGCTATCACTTTTGAGTATGGAGTTTTTTCATATTTTTTCAATAGTTCACAGGCAACTTTTAGATGCGCACATTCCATCTCGTAGAATTCATACCAAATTTTTTTGATATACGGATCTTTTTCTTCACTATATGCGCTAAAATATAGATATGCTTCCGTGTATTCGTGCAACACCCATTGTTCTAGCCAAGTGCAAGTGGGGTCTTTTAAACTTTCGTATTGTGTCACATGTTCTTCTTCCACTAGTCCGATTTCGGCATACAATTTTCTTCCTAAATCATTTTTGTACCATTGCGATATGTTCATATAATAATTCATCGTCTGCTGTTCGGCGGCAGTGATTATGCTCGCTACCAATTTTGAATATAAATCTGATTTGTTTGCATTCATTGCGCGTTTAACATTATCTTTTGGATATCTGTGGTGGGCAATGGTTGGTCTTCCTGGTGTGATTTCAGTCAATCCGCCCACCAATTTTTTTGGATCGGCATTTTTTACATCCAGCATCATCAAGTTGCTAAATCTATACAAGTGATCAAAATCTTCGAGTAGGGCAAAGTTGAGCGCATCAATGTTGGCTTTGTCCGTGTCATTTTGAGCAAGAGTGGCTGTCAAATCAATTGCCAATTGTTCGTATGCGATAGTTGTTTCTAGAATGCTCTCGTTCAATGGCTTTAGGCAGGCAATTAACTTTTGCTGTTGTTGTTCTTGACATCGCACTACGGCGATCATATTTTTAATTTCATCGTTGTCACAATGTCTAGCAAATTGATGCAAGAACCACACGCTTTCATATTCGGTGCCATTCATCAAAATAACGCGCGTTTTAGTATAGGGAGAAGTGGTAGATTTTTTGTATGATTTAGGATAAAGAGAGTCAAGGCTAATGTAATAATTATCAATATCTTTTGTTGTTTGTTCTAATGGATTCATATTTCCCTCCAAACTAATATTTGCCAATAAAATACATTGTAAACAAAAAAAATTGAACTTATAAAATAAAAGTATTTTAAATAGATATTTATTATGCAAAATAAAAATTAAAGATATCATATATTTATAAATTTTTTATTAGTTACGATTAAAATTTTTTAATAATAAAAAAATTATGAAAAAATAATAAAAAACATATAAAAATATTAAATAAATTAAAAAAATATAGAAATTTTATAAATAAAAGTATTTTTAATATATTAAAATAGATTTTAAAATACATTTTCAAATAACATTATTAATAAATAAATTTATTTAGTTATTTTTAATAAATAAAGAACAATATTTTACTATTAAATTAATAAAATGCATTTTTACTATGAATTTTTAATAAATTTGTATTTATTCAAGACAAATTTATTAAAAAATATAATATTTGTATTTTATTTGTAAATTAATAAAATAAATATAAAAATTTATTATTTTTAAATTAAACAGATGAAAGTTTTTTTTATTTGTAGGTATAAAACTTTACTATTTTAAGATAAATTAAACTAGCAAAAGTTGACATTTTTAGATTAGCAAAAAAAGAACTCTACATTAAAGTAAAGTTCCTTTTATAATAGCTTTGAAAATAATAGTTAAAAATTCTCTTTTTATTTAGACTATAAAATAATTTTAAATTAAATATTGAAGCGAATTATTTTTTTATTTTATTCTTTTTGATGTGTGGTCCTTGTGCGTGTTTGATGAGTCCAAATGCTTTGCTCAATTCTATAATTATGATAGGCACAAATGAAAGCGAAATTGCAATCAAATAGCAATAATATGGAAGGTAGCACATACCGAAAGCAGTTACGAGTCCGGGAGTGAACACCACAAAGGCGAGAGTTGCTAATGATATGAGATTGACATAGTTCAATTTCTTGTTTGAAAAGACTCCTATTTTGAACAATGATTTGTCGCTACGCGCGTTGTATGAATGGACGATCTGTGAGCATGCTAGCACTATAAAAGCACAAGTCCTTCCCGCCTCAATTGAGCCACCCAAATTTTTCCCTATCCAGAATCCTGCCATAGTCAAAAGTCCAAACATAATTCCTTGAAGCACGATTCGCACTCCGAAACCGTTTGCAAATAAACTTTCATTTTTTGATCTCGGCATTTTTTTCATTATATCTTTTTCAAGCGGTTCCATTCCTAGCGCGATTGCAGGAAGTGAGTCTGTGATGAGATTGATCCACAATAATTGAATAGATATGAATGGTGAGATTTTCCAAATTATCATCATCAAAAATACGACAACTATCTCACCAATATTTGTGCCCAAAAGGAAGCCAACAACTTTTTTGATATTGTCATAAATTCCGCGTCCTTCTTTTACTGCATCCACAATTGTAGCAAAATTGTCATCCGTCAAAGTCATATCTGCCGCGCTTTTCGCAACATCTGTGCCGGTGATTCCCATAGCACAACCAATGTCCGCAGCTTTAAGTGCGGGAGCATCGTTCACTCCATCTCCCGTCATTGAAACAACTTTGCCAAGCTTTTGCCAGGCTTTTACTATGCGAATTTTGTTTTCAGGCGTCACTCGTGCGTAGACTGAAATATTTTTTACTCTTTTTGAAAATTCTTCATCGGACATTTTATCCAATTCGGCGCCCAATATAGCTTCATCTCCGTCCGCGTATATTCCGAGTTGTTTTGCAATGGCGGTGGCAGTGATAATATGGTCGCCTGTAATCATTATAGGTTTTATTCCTGCAATTTTACATTCGTCTACCGCTTGTTTTGCTTCTGGTCTTGGCGGGTCAATCATACCAATCAACCCCAAGAAAGTTAAGTTCGATTCTAGTTCTTCGCTAGTTGGATTGTTTGAAAATTTGTCCACTTTTTTATAAGCCACCGCCAACACGCGAAGTGCATTTTTGCTCATATCTGCATTTATTTTTTCAATTCGTTTTTTGTCTACATTGACGCATTTTTTCATTAGCATATCTACTGCGCCTTTAACAATAACGATATTTTTATTGTTTATCTTATTAATTGTCGTCATCAATTTTCTATTTGAGTCAAAAGGAATTTCTGCAAGGCGAGGGTAGAGGGTATTCAATTCTTCTTTTGATTTACCCAATTTTTGCAAGGCGGAGATAATGGCAGTTTCGGTTGGGTCACCGATTTGCAATTCTTTGTCATCAATTTTGACAACATTTGCATCACAGCATAGCGAAGCGTATTCTATTAGTTTGAGCGTGTCTGCTTCTTCGTTTGGGAAATCTTGGATTTCGCCATTATCTAAATAGACTTTCACTAAAGTCATTTTATTTTGAGTGAGCGTACCTGTCTTGTCCGAACAGATTATTGAAGCACTTCCCAATGTTTCCACAGCGGGCAACTTGCGGATAATTGCATTTTTTTTCACCATTCGTTGCACGCCAATAGAAAGTATGATTGTGATGATTGCGGGTAAGCCTTCCGGGATTGCAGAAACGGCAAGCGAAACGGAAGTCATAAATACATCTAAAATGTCCAAATCAGCCACAACGCCAATGATAAATATCACCGCACAAGCAACTAGGGCAACAATACCTAAATATTTGCCCAATTTTGCCAACTTTTCTTGCAAAGGAGTTTTAGTTTCTTTTTCATTGTTCAATAAATTTGCAATTTTCCCTAACTCTGTATCCATACCTGTGGCGGTGACAATCGCGGTGGCTCTGCCATAAGTGATAGCGCATCCAGAAAACACCATATTTACTTTTTCTGATAGTGTAGCAGTTTCTTTGACTTTAGCATTAGCATTTTTTTCAACGGGGACAGATTCACCAGTGAGAGCAGATTCTTCACACTTCAAGTTGACACTAGTGATTAACCGTGCGTCCGCAGGTACAAAATCGCCCGCTTCCAACACGATGATATCGCCGGGTACGACCTTTGAAGAATCTATAATTTGTTCTTGCCCGTCACGAATCACCTTTGAATGTGGAGCAGATATGTTTTGCAGAGCTTTAATAGCCTTTTCTGCTTTAACTTCTTGAATAAGTCCGATTATAGCATTGATTACCACGATTAAAAGGATGAGTATTGGTTCAATAAATTCGGTCGGCTCATTTTTTTGAATAGACACCACAAAGGATATGACAGCGGCGATGAGCAGGATGATAATCATAGCGTCTTTGAATTGCGCGAGAAAACGAACGAAAAGACTTTTATTTTTTTTCTCTTTTAATTTATTTTCGCCATATTGAAGCAGTCGATTTTCTGCTTCAGTTTGAGATAGTCCATTGTCTAGATCCGAATTTAATTGTTCAAATTGATTTTTCATAGCGACCCCTAATATAAAGATAATAGCATAAATTTATTCTAATAACAAATAAAATAATTTTAAACTAACTAAATAATTATTTATCTATTTATTTTATTAACTTATTTTAGTTAGATATAGATAAAATAAAAAAATTATTTTTATCGAATTTTTATTAGTTTTTTATGTAAAATTTATATTTTTTTTAATTTTTTATAAAATTTTTTAAAATTTATGAAAAATCAATTATTTTGATTGAAAAAAACATAAAAAGAAAAAGTGCAGTTTAATTGATTTTAACTGCACCATTATCACATTTATTTCCCCACGAATCAATCAGTTTGTTGTCTTTGAATACGCATACAATTTCACAATGATTGGCGCATTTTGGACAATCAAAACCTGTTGTTTTAAATTCGGTATCAATCACATCAAATGAAAATTCTTTTTCAATTCCAGAATTTTTGGCAAGGACAGCCACGCCGAACGCGCCCATCAAATGCCCGTTTTTATCAACAATGACTTCGTGACCTACCGCATCTTCAAAAGCCTTCTTTACACCAACATTTTTGCTAACGCCACCTTGGAACACAATTGGCGGATTAAATTTTTTTCCTTTCCCAATATTGTTCAAATAATTGGTTACCACAGCTTTGCATAGTCCTGCAATAATGTCTTCTTTGCTATGACCGATTTGAGCTTTATGCACTAGATCACTTTCTGCAAACACGGTACATCTTGCAGCAATGTTTGTAGGATGCTTTGATTTGAGCGCAATCTCTCCAAATTCTTCCACAGATACGCCCAGCCTATGTGCTTGCGAAGACAGGAAAGATCCTGTGCCCGCAGCACATAAAGTGTTCATAGCGTAATCCACTACATATCCATTTTCAATAATGATAATTTTTGAATCTTGTCCACCGATTTCAAAAATAGTATTCACATCAGGATGTAGGGTAGTGGTGCCCACGGCGTGCGCTGTGATTTCATTTTTTACTACACTAGCATTGGTCATAACGCCTATCAACTTGCGCGCACTTCCGGTCGTACCTACGGATACAATTTTTATATTTTTTCCATTCAGTTGATTTTCAAGCACTTTTAACAATCGTTTAACGGCGCCCATAGGATCGCCTTCTGTCCACAAATATTCACTTGCGACAATTTCATTATTTTCATCAATCACCACGCCTTTTGTAGAGATTGAACCAATATCTATTCCTAAATAACCCTTCATATTTCCACCTATTTTTTCTTTGCAGATAGCATATCGTAGAATGCTTCCAAACGCGTTTTTATACCTGTTTCGCTCGTTTGCGAGTCGAAGCTAAAATGGAGTATTGGAATCTTATAATCTTTGCTAATGTTTTGCAAAACTGTTTGAGCGTTTAGTTCGGGAGTGCAACCAAAAGATTTCACTTGAATGATTCCATCCAATCCATTTTTTGCATATTTTAGTGCTTCAGCCACGGTATAATTGGCGGTTGCACCAATGTTGAATTTGACATATTTTTTGCCAATTTTTCTAGAAGATTTATATTTGCTTTTTATTATTGTGTTTGTCAAATTCATCTCTCTATGTACTTCAATTCCCATTTTTTCAAGTTCTTTTTCCATATTGTAATTGCTAAAAGGTTCTTGCACAGTGTAATAATCACCAACTAGCCCAACTCGAATAGGATTTTTTGGTTTATTGATTTTCACATTTGCTAATTTTTTCAAATATTCTTTTTTCAGTTTTTTATACTCTTTATAACCTGTAGTGCTATCCAATTTTTGTTTGAATTCACTAAAAATATCTTCCATTTCATTTTCATTTTGTTCGAACCCGGCATTTTGTCTGATAAAATCTTCCATTCGATCAATAGTTTTGATTATGCCTATAGTGGCGGGCAATGCTTTTGCGATTTTTACTATTGACACATTAGGATTCACAATTTTCAAATTCTGCAATATAGATTTAGGAGATTTGAAATTTATTTCAGCCATATTGAAAAATTTGAAATTATATCCCAAATCTTTTAGAATTTTTTCTTCTAATTCCCCATAATAGTTTAATCTGCATCCGCCATATATTTGCATTAGACAATTAGCGCCTTTTTCAAGCGCTTCGATATGGCAACCCAAGCAGTATTTGAACGGAACGCATACATAGTCTGGACTGTGTTTGCTTCCCAATTCAATCGTATTTTTAGTGATGGGTGGGGGAGTCATATATTTAACACCGAATCCGTTTTCAAACAAAAATCTAAACGCACAATAATAGCTTCCCCATTGTGGAAAACAAGCAATAATTTCATTATTCATTTTTTTCCGTTCCTTTTAAAGTTTAATATATCTACGAAACTTTCGAGCCTAGTTTCAATGCCGGCAGTGGCGTCTTGCGCATCAATTGTCAAAGTGATGATAGGGACATCTTTATATTGGCGAACGATCATTTCATCGCACATACTATCTGGACCGCAAGGGTAAGTGGTGATGAGAATCACTCCGTCAACAACATCTTTGTACAATTCTAGTGCACCCAACAAATGTTGATTGTATGACCATGGCAAAGTTTTTGAAACAGCTTTTGAAGCTTTTATGCACTTTTTCCTATCAAAATATTCAGCAATGATTGGTTGAACATTCAGTTTTTCTAGCATATTCACGATAGGTTCGCCCACATATTTATCCCCAATGTTGTACGCGTGAGCGAGTAGCAAAACTTTAATTTTCTTGGTATCTTTCAAAACTTTCTCTTGATTTTCGGATCTAAAAAATTCATAATACATTTGCGTTTGTTTTGCAATGTAATATGCGTATTTGCCTAAACTTTTTTTAATGTGCAGGAATTTACACAGCTTTTTGTAAGCTTTGCTTTCTTTTTGCGGTTTGTGTCCCGAATCATTGTAAAACAAAATTTTCAAATTATAATTTCGGAATGTATTTTTGACCAAATCGTATTGTGCACGGAAGTTTAGACAAGTTTCTCTGTCTTGATCAGATTCAATTCGCGGTATGAATATGCAATCGCACTTATCTTTCAGATAATCAATATGTCCCAAAAATATTTTGATAGGAAGACAGGTTTCGTCTATAGCGTATTTGCTCCCGTTTTCTATAATCTCTTTGTTCGTTTCAGGACTGATAATATAATTGATGCCCAATTCGTCAAAAAATTTTGTCCAAAGCTTTTCGTTTTTATAATAAAGCAGTGCTCTAGGTATTCCAATTGTCATAGTTAATTTTCCTTTGAGAAGAATGCTACGCCAATAGCGTTTGGTCCAATATGTGTGCCAATTGTGCTACCAATAGCACACTTTGGAATTTCATTGGTTGCGTGCTTCCACAGCGATTCGCTATCAGCCACATATTTATCCAAAAGTTTTGTATCCAAGCCTGACCAAGCCACGCAATATGGCATATCAAAATCAATTCCCTTTTCATTCACAAGTTTATTCAAAAGATTTCCCGCCTTTTTAGAACCAATAGCTTTTCCCACAAGTTTTACTTCGCCATTTTTGACCGCAATTACAGGTTTTATTGACATAATTTCACCGGCAAAAGCGACTAGCGCGGAAATTCGCCCACCTTTTCTCAAATATTTTAGCGTGTCCAGCATAGCCAACAAATGCAATCGTTTTTTCGCGCTATTCAGTTCGTTTGCAATCTCACTTGCACTTTTGTTTTGTTTTAGCAATCTATATGCATAGTTGAATAATATACGCTCTCCTAGACTAGCATTCAAACTGTCCACCACAAATATTTTATCTTTGAATTCGGCACTAGCTTTGACCGCACTAGAGTATGTACCAGATAGTTTTGATGATATAGTGATTACCACCGCTTCATCTCCATTATCCACAATTTTTTTGAACTCTTCACTGAATCGATCTGGATTGATTTGACTAGTTTTTGGTAGGGTAGAGTTTTCAATTAGTTTTTCAAAAAATTCTTTTTTGCTTATATTATATCCGTCTAAATATTCCTCATCTTCAAATCGGATAGTCATAGGTATCAAAATAATACCCAATTCATCCGCTTCTTCTTTTACAATGTCCGAAGCAGAATCGATAATAATTTTAGTTGCCATATTATTCCCCTCTTATTTTATTAATTCGTTCAATTTATTGTTTATTTTCTCCAAGCTAGAATATAGGATCTGTCTAGAGCGGTTGCCCAATCCTGCGTTTGCAACGCCGACAATTTCGTTGATTTTATCATCAATAAATTTCGCTATATCCGTTCCTTTTTTAGATAATTTGATAGGCAATTTATATTTACCTTCCTCTTGAGTTCGTACGATATAGTCGTGGTTAGTCAGATATTCCACTTTTCGAGAAATTGCTGATTTGTTTTCGTCACATACTGTGCAAAGTTCTTTATGCGACATTGGCCCTAATTTGAATAAATAATACAAACAAGACACATGACCACTTTTTAGTCCGAGTGATTTCATATATTTTTGTTTAATCTTATTGATACATCTGAAAATATTAGTTATAAGACCTGTGAACAGTGAAAATATGTTTTTATCATTTAAGTTTTTCATACTTGCTCCTTATCAGCACGATTATAATAATATAAATTTTGTTGCTTTGTCAACAATTTTAATTAAAAAATTTAAAATTAATCTAAAAATGTCATAAAATTTTGTAGAAATGATAAAATAAAGGGCATTTTAATCTATTTTTCATAATTTTAAATATTTTACAAAACATATAATTATGAAAAAAGATAATTTGATGAAAGGGACATTAGTCTTGTCCATTGGTGCAATATTGGCAAAAATTTTTAGTGCAGTGTATAGAATTGGTTTAACTAGGATTTTGGGCGGGGAAGGAATTGGGTTATATCAATTGGTGTTCCCGCTCTATTCGTTATGCGTAGTGCTGGCTACTGCTGGGTTACCAATGGCGATTTCAAAAGTGATAGCAAAATCAAAATATCAGGGAAAAGCTGTGGTAAAAAAATGTCTATTTTTTGTGATGATCATTTCTTTGATTTTATCCTTTATCTTGATTAGCTGTAGCAAAGGGCTTGCGCGTGTGCAAGGAGAAGAATCAATTAGTATTTGTTATATTATTTTAGCGCCCAGCATTATTTTAGTGAGTGGTTGTAGCGTGTTGCGCGGATATTTTCAGGGGGTTGGAAATTTCACACCAAGTGCAGTGTCGAACATAGTTGAACAATTTGTGAAATTGTGTATTGGATTGATATTGAGTTTGTCTTTGATTGGCATTAGTTTGCTAGCTTCCATTATCGGTGCAATGATCAGTATTGTGGCAAGCGAACTAATCTCATTATTGATTTTGTTTATTTATTACAAAAAAAATATTTTGCACGAACAAAATCATTCCAATCTTGAGATAAAAGATTTGTTGAAAGACATTTTGCCCATCACATTGACAAATATTATTGTGCCTATTGCGAGTTTTGTGGACAGCATACTTGTGGTTAATCTTTTAAATATTAATTTTGAACAATCAACTTCTGTTTTTTTGTATGGTTTGGAAAGCGGGGCAGTGTCTAGTTTGGTCAGTTTGCCAACTATATTTTCTTTTGCAATTGCCAGTGTGATATTGCCTAACATCACATCTGCCAAAACGAAAGAGAATAGAGATTTCGTTTTGCGAGTGGCAATTAAAATAATTTTGATTATAACGCTACCATTTGTGCTTTGCTTTGCGCTCATTCCAGATAGGTTAATCACATTGTTGTATGGCAACGGGCTGGACGCTATGGGCATAGGCGGGCAAAATGTGGCATATAGGTTGCTGACAATATCAGGATTTGGTGCAATTTTTTTGGCAATCAGTCAGGTATATTCTAGTTGCTTGCAGGCAGTTGATGAGCGAATAGCAAGCGTCAGAAATTTGGCAATTGCAGTGTTATTAAAATTTATAATCGAATTAATATTTATGCCAAGTTTAGTGCTAAATATTTATGTGTTGTCGATTTCGAATTTAGTTTGTTATATTACAGTTATGGTGCTAAATCATTTTGAAATCAAACAACATTTTAACTTAAAGTTTAATTATATTTTTATAGGGAAATTGATTTTGTGCAATAGTTTTATGCTGTTGACATTAATCATTGTGCTGGGTTTTGACAATAGTTGGTCAAACACTCTGCTTGCAATAGCGGTGGCGGGTATTAGTTATGTCGCTAGTTTAGTTTTGACAAAGATTTTCACAAAAAGAGATCTTGCAATGATAAAATATAAGGTAAAATAAAGTTTATTTGGTTTAAAAATTTCAGTATTGGCAAATATAATTTTGGAGGGAATTATGAATAAAAATGAATTCGTCAATGCTGTTTATTCGAAATCAGGTTTGACTAAAAAAGATTGTAGACTTTGCCTAGATGTCATTCTTGAAGTGATCAAGGATGCGTTAAGTCAGGGCGACAGCGTCACTCTATCAAATTTTGGAAAATTCAAAGTGAACGAAATGAAGTCAAAGCCAATGTATAGTTTCAAGACGGGGAAAACGCAGATGATTGAAGCGAGAAAGTCGCCCGCCTTCAAGCCGAGTGACAATCTAAAAAGAATTGTAAAATAAAAAATCATCAATTTAAAAAATAAATAAAATTAAAGCACTTCAATTTTGAAATTTTCAGTTTGCAAATATTATGATGATATAAATTTAAAAATTTAATTTTTTCGTTTGTAATTAAAAAATCATATTTGTATTTGCTCTGATTATACAATTCAAAGTGCTTTAATTTTTTTCAATAACATTTATAATAAACAACTTTAATTTAAAGTTTTGAAATTATATAAAAGAATATTGATTTTTATTTTTTTCTTTTTGATTTGAAAAAATTTTGAATAAGATTTTTGTTTTCATCTTCAAATTCATATAGTTGAGTAAAACTAGTGGTGTGATTGAGAGTGTTTTCTAGCATATTGAATTTTGAAATCGCACCAGATTTTTCATCTTTTACTGCAAAATACAAATGTTTGATTCGTGCGTTTAATATTGCGCCAGCACACATTGGGCAAGGTTCAAGATTGACATACATTTCGCAATCATCCAATCGCCACGACTTCAGTTTTTTGCACGCCTTTTCGATAGCTAAAATTTCTGCGTGATGTGTCGCTATTTGATCTTTTTCGCGCGTGTTATGCGCGCTAGATATTATCTTACCATCGCGCGTGATCACCGCGCCTATGGGCACTTCTCCTATTGAGTTTGCCAAGTATGCGAGCGCAGTAACTTTCTTCATTGGATCCATTAGTGTTTACCTCTCTATTAATATTTTGCACAAAAGGATCGCGAAAGTCAATTTCTTTTGAGTATTCTATTGCTTTTTGAAGGGCGAGAAGTGGAACTTTTTTGTTTCTATTATAGATTTCTGGCAAACTTTCTATTCCTATAGGGTGTGGCAAACTTTCGTCACCTACTTCAAAAGTATATGATGGAATGGTGAGTTTTTGGATACACCAATCTTTGTATCCGCCGGTTGAATTTTCTGTCAATATCAATGGATAGCCTGTCAGTTCGCTAAAACTTTCTCCGATGGACTGATCGCGCGCAAGATTTTCTTCGTTCTCTCCTTCAAAGCCATAATAAATGACATTTCCTTTTGTGTGATACGAGATAGTTAAACTAGGTTTCACTTGAAGTGTGAAGTTTATCAATGATTGTACTTCGCGTTCGCTGTTCGGATAAAATCCCACAAAATCTTCAGTGGCAGGGCAGAAAACATTTTGGTTGCCACCGCCCCAATTTGCATCAAAATTCGTATTGAGATCCACTAGATTGACATTTGCTTTGTATTGTGAAAAATCTGTGCTTTGATTGTTTGCGTTTAGCAAATAATTTTTCGTAATCTCACAGTTTAAAAAATCTATTCCATCCAAACAAATTTGTGCGCCGTCTGGATTGGTCAAAAATATAAAATAAATTCCGCCACCTTTTACGCTATCGTTGGCATACAGATTTCTTGCCATTTCAACTAGTAGAAGTGCGGTAATATATTCGCGTGCGTGTATTCCACCCTGAATTAGCACTTGCGGACCCGAATATTCGCCAATATGCGTTGCTAATATATTTTTCCCAAGCACAGACTTGCCTGCATTAAAAAGCTCCAATCCGTCTTCTTGGAGCGCCACAATTTGATTTTCCAACTCTTGATATGTCATAATCACCTCTATTTGTGATATGAAATATTGTTGATAATTGTGAAAGCACGATAAATTTGTTCAAGCAAAATCATACGCATCAATTGGTGCGGAAAGGTCATTTTTGAAAATGAAATTTTGTCTTTGCATAGCGCTTTTATTTCTTCTGACAAGCCATTTGATGCGCCTATGATAAAGGATATTTCACTAGTTTTTAAACTTAATTTATCTATAAACTTTGAAAATTCGACGCTATCCATTGATTTCCCGTCAATGTCGAGAGAAATTGGGTAACCTTTTAATTTATTTTTTATTTGGATTGCATCTTTTTGAAGTGCGATAGCAATATCGTTTGGATTGTTGGATGTGGGATTATGTTCCTTCAATTCACAAACTTTTATCTCTGCAAAGCGTGA
Source organism: uncultured Clostridia bacterium (assembly GCA_944381155.1). Taxonomy (GTDB): domain Bacteria; phylum Bacillota; class Clostridia; order Christensenellales; family UBA1242; genus Onthoplasma. Next base: position 40,140 of record CALWKA010000002.1, on the reverse strand, counting down.
TATTCGCTTCATATATTCACTAATTCCGTCTTTTAAATATTGTTCCTTGACATCACCAATTGCTACTATATTAATTTTCAACATTATATTATCCCCCAAATAAAACTAGAGATAGTGATCAAACTACCTAAAACTATACTTGATATCAAAAACACTTGTGATAAAAAGGAAAATTTTCCTCCGTTAGAGACGGTATTTTTGAATTTTAAAGATTCAGTTTTGGTGAGTATCTCATTAGCTTGATTGATCTTTGCTTGCGCTTGTTCAATTGGCAAATTGTTTATTTGCAAGCAGGCGATGATTTTTTTCACATCATATCTGGCGCGCTCTTTTGCTAAAACGCGGGTGAGATATACATACAACATCAACAATAAACAAATTAAAATAGTATTCACAATAATGTAAACAAATATGTTTGAAGCTATCAAAGATTCTATATCATTTACGAATGTGGCAAATGGCCAATTTAGATAATAGCCATAATAAAAGTAAGTGTTCAAAAAGTTATTTAAAAAGTGTATGATTATGCTAGGGTATATGCTGTCTGCCACAATTGCTACATAACCCATTAAAAATCCTAATATAGCAGCATAGAAAAATTGATTGATATTGAGATGCATTAGTCCAAACAGAATTGAAGATGCGATTAACACATATCTAGTATTGCCACATTTTTTGCCAGCAAATAGCATAATTCCTCTATGCAAAAATTCTTCGCAAATTCCAGGCAAAACGCAGGTCAATAAAAATTCTCTAAAAAGGAGTTCGTATGAAAAGGCGACCGTGGTAGTTTGAGTCAGATTTTCATAACCTAACAAAGATATTAAACTAGAAAAAAATTGAGCAACAAAGTTATTTATAAAATATAGTACAATACCCAATAAGATTGCAATGCCAATCATTCGTATGCTAATTTTTTTGAACCCGGTATCTTTGAAAGTCTGTTTAAAACTTTTACTAACAAACATAGTATATAGAAGCATAGGGATAGCAAACATAACCATAATTTGAATTAAGAATGTCGAGATATAATCATTTTGAAAATATCCCAAATATCCCAATACAAAAATGAGTGCAACTAAAATCATTGCAATGAAATAAATTATATTAATTTTAAAAAATGTTTTATTTTTCATAATGTCTATAAGTTTTTACTAATTTAACGATAGAATTTATTAGTTATATTTGGATGGCAGATATGATGTATATTAGCAACATTATTACAAGGCAGACGGAAAAGTAAACTTTGCCTTCAGATGAAATTTTTTCTTTTTGCTCAAGGAGTCTGTTTTTCAAAATAAAGTACAGCACAACGCCAACAAAAGCTATAAACAAAATTATTGCCAACAATATATATGTCCAATGATTGAACGCCAAACTGATATCTAGATAGGATAGAGTGAGAGAAACAAAGTTGTTTGTGAAATGGACGGCAATACAATATAATATGTTGTTTTCTTTATACATTATTACACCAAATAGCAATCCCATCAAAAACGGATAAATTATTTGATCAATCGACATATGATATATTGAAAATATTAGTGCGCTGATAGTGATTGAAAATACCTTGCCGTATTGTTTCAGCCCTTTGAAAATCAGTCCTCTGAATAGCAATTCTTCCACGACGGCGGGTAGAATTACTATTGAAATTAAAGATATGAAGTATCCTGAAGTGTTCAATTCGTATGATAAAGTATTCAGACTAAATCCCCATTCGACCAAAAGCGAATCGATGCAAGTGATGATAGGATATAGTGTAAGGAAAGATAGCAAAGCGATTAAAATGTATAAGAAGATTTTTTTTGCACTTGGTTTTGAAATAATTTTATTGTCTTTTTTCCTATTTATGAAAAAAAATACTATGGCAATCACTAGATACATTACGCTTGCCAAGATTAAATATCCATATGATGTGTTGAAAAATGTTTGATAACTTTCATAATCTAGTCCGGCGAATTTGCATATAAACATAGAAAGAATTGTCACCAATACGATTGCCAACTGACTGAAAAGAAAGGCTGATAAAAACGCTACCGAACTATCTTTGATAGTCAACTTTTTTTCTTCCATACGGATATTATACAAAATTATTATTATTTTAGCAAACTAATATAAGATTATTTTTCTTTTTGTTCTATCGAAATTGAGATAAAAAAACAAATTTTGGTTTTAGTTAAACTCTGATAAAATTTTTAAAAAATCAAATGGAACATATAAGGTTTCTGGTGTTGAATTGGCTAAATGATTAGGTATGAATATTTTTTATAGAGTCATATTATAATTGCTAAAGTGTCCCGCTCTAAAATGATAAAAAGCATAAAATATTTTGGTATAAATTTCAAATATTTTTATATATTGCATTATAGGAGAAGTATGAGAAAAGAAAATTTTGAAAAGCAGATTGAAATCTCTGAAAGTGCACAAATTGGGGAAAATGTAAAGATTGGATATAATGTTTGCATATTAGGAAATTCTATAATTGGTAACGATGTGCAGATAGGTTCAAATACCATTATAGAAAATTCAAAGATTGGTGCGGGCGTGGTGATTTTATCTAGTTTTGTCACAAATTCCACAATAGGTGCACATACGAGTGTGGGCCCGTTTGCAAATGTAAGAGATAACACTATTGTTGGAGAGAATTGCAGAATCGGAAATTTTGTGGAAATAAAAAATTCAATCATTGGTGCGAATACAAAAATGGCACATCTTGCATACATTGGAGATGCGGAAATTGGAAATAATTGCAACATTTCGTGCGGTGTAATCTTTGCAAATTACAATGGGAAGATCAAGCAAAAATCGTATGTGGGGAACAATGTTTTCGTGGGATCAAATGCCAATTTGATAGCACCTGTTTTCATCAGCGACAATGCTTACATTGCGGCGGGTAGCACGATAAACAAAGATGTTTCGGCTGGCGAATTGGCGATCGCTAGGGCAAGGCAAGAAAATAAAAAAAATTTCAAAAATCCTTATTTGGACAAGTAAAAACATATTTTTATCTATATATTTTGCAAAAAAATAAAAATTTTTAATAAAAATATTAAAATAAATATGATTTTATGAAATTTTATTTATAATATTGAGATTTATTTTTTAATAAATTTTTTGTATTCTTTATAGATTTTTTCACAAAGATTTTCAATAGTTTGATCACTATTTATAACCAAATCATAATTTTTCATATTGGTGTTGTCCGTATTATACAATTCTTGATATCTATTATTTTCTGTGTCCCAACGGTCAATCAAAGTTTGCTTTGCGCTAGATAGAGATTGCACATTTTCTGTTTCCCTATTCGATTTTAATAATCTATCAGCGGCGGTGTCCCAATCGATATCAACAAATACTTTAAACGAATTAGGGATGAAATGCCAAGCAAGGCGTGAATCTATGATGATATCTTCGTCAATTCTAGTCTTGCCAATCTGTTCAATTTTATTGTCAATAATTTTGTCTATTTCCTTTATTTTGTCGTGCGCTTTTTGAAAGTGCAAAATATTTTGATAGCCATATTTTTTTGATAGTTCTCTGAACATATCACCCGTGCAGATATATTCAAAATTGTATTTGTCACAAAGATATTTGCTAATGCTACCTTTTCCACTACAAGGCTTGCCTGTAATCGTGATTATCATTATTTATTTTCCTCCGTGATTATCTCCACATCTCCATTTTTGTCATCATAAGTGGGATCGTCAATGTTGTCCGACTTTTGATTTTCATAATAATTTAGTTCGCTATTCAGTCTATCAATTTCCAAGCGCTGACTATCAATTTCGCGTTGTTTATTATTGATAGATACGATTTGAGCAATGCTTATAATCAAAAGAAGGGCAATGATCGCAATTGCTAAAAATATAAATAATTTAGTTTTCTTTGTTTGACTCATTTTTCTTCTTCCTAAACAATTTTAATTTTGTTATTGTATTATACCATTTGTTTTCCAAAAAGGCAAACAAATTTTTGCTGATATAAAGAAAGTAAAAATAGCCCAATAAATATGAAAATATTAAGGCGTAATTGTATTGCCCAAAATTGAAATAATTTATTAAAAAAACAAAAAATATTGAAAAAAATGCGTAAAATATGGCATAAAATATGTTTTTTATGACAATTTTTTGAAAATTTTTTAAAAATAATGTAAAAAATAATTTTGAAATTAATCCCAAAATTATTCCAAAAAATAAAAATAATAAAAAACAATTTAGTTGATTGAAAGTTGAAAATATCATTTAAAAATTTTCCTAAAGAAAGGTTCTTTTTCTTTTTTCTGCACGAATTTTATTGAATTTATATTCCCATTAATTTCAGCGCGCGTGGTGGAATTGTCTAATTTTACCAATTCCAAATTTTCGCCTGATATCATCAGTCCGCCAAAATTCGTGTCCAATTGAATTAATTCAGGGTTCAAACTGATAATTTTATTTGTGCCTGAAACGGATAGATTTGATCTATTGCTCAACACAATTAATTGTTCTTTTTTCGCTTCTTTGTCTAAATTCTCCATATTTTCCTCAACTAATTATATTTGATATATTTTTAATTATGATTAATTCCAATTTATTTGACAAAATCTATGTTTATCTTCTATAATATAATTATTAATTTAATTCAAAATATTTTAGCGCATTTAGGTTAAATTATAATAGGGGAGAAAATGAAAAAAATCTATACTTTCGCATTAATATTTATTATGATGCTATCCTGCGTTGTTTTTTCTGCGTGTGGAGATAAATATAAAGATCTTGAAATGTCGTTTTTTTCTACTAGTGGAAATTCGGTGGAATCTATCAATCTAATTATTGATAAGGACAATGAGTCTTTTGCGTCTATTAGTGTGGGTGTGCGTTTTTCAGGGATTGATAGTTCGGATATTGGAGAAGTGGAAATATATTCGAAACCGTATGAACTAATATCGGTTAGCAATTATAGGCTTGAAAATGATACATATTATGTCGACATCACGGCCAATGGTGCGAAAGGTAGTGGAAAATTGGTGGCAAAACATTCATCTTCAGGTAAGGAGGCAAGCATTGATTTGAATGTTCAACTAAAGTCGGATGGCATAGCGCTCAATGCAGACACATATATTGTGCCAATTCCGCGATCTGGATCTAGCACTGTGATGATTGATGCTAGCGAAGTTGTGTCACTTTTGTTTGATGGAGAAAAAAAAGAGTGTTCAGATTCTGTTTATTTCAGAGTTGTTGCGAATAGTTCGCAAATTCAAGATGTGACTTATGTCACTTCAGAATTGGACAATTCATTGATAACAGGATTTACAGTAAAGTCAGAAGTGGCTGAAGGGGCGGAACTTGCGATGTATCCTGTCACTTATCTAACGGGTTATGAGCCAAAAGAATATCCAGATTATAAGATTGTATTCAAATTCATCACCACGCTAGAAGAAGATGACTTATATTTGTCAACTGATGTGAACCATCAAAAATATTTGGATAATGGTGATACCATACATTTGATTGCAAAAGAATTGGATAGCGTGACTGCTTCAGACGGCAAGATGTATAATTTCAATAACATTCAAATCGTGTTGCAATACATTTCAAAAGACGAAACTTTAAATGATGTATATTTAGATTTGGATGATAATGGCAGGATCAATTATTACGACTATTACGATATTGTATTGTCAACAGATAACAAAAATGTCAGTGCATACAATTCAAACAATACGATCATTTTCCAAGCAGTAGATTATTTGGATAAGGAAGTGACCGCAACTATAAAACTTGTGCCAAAAGATTGCGTGGGAGAAATTTCTCAAATTGAAAAGACTTTCAAAATCAAGCCAGAACTTAAACCGAGCGATATTGAAGTCGAGATGCAGGGAGAAGATGTAGATATCAATTATAGTTTGGATCTGTATGACTATTATGTTTCTAGCGGTAGCGCGTTGGGTGCAATGTTTAATTTCAATCCTATAGTGGAAGAGAGTTATTCAGATTTGAAGAAAATGAAAATTAGAGTTCAGCCCGAACTTTTGAATGCCTACAAGAGCACCAATAGCGGATATGTGGGAATCAACCGCGTTTATTTGGACGAAAATTTTTCGAATCCTATCACGAATGGTGAGTATAGCGGGCATTTCTTCAGAGATAATAAATATGTTTTGGAATTTTATCTATATAACCAACCTATGATGTTTTATTACGATGCTGTGTCTCAAACTTTGGTGAGCGAATCATTTGAAAGCACGGACAACTTGTATATAAAATATGTGGAAACAGATGTCGTTCAAGACAATTATGGCTTGGGTATGAGTGTATTTACCTATTATTCGGGCAATTATGAATATCTTGAGCCAATTTCTAGCACGGTGATTGATATCACTTTTAATAGACTAGAAGGAGTGCAGGACCTTGAAGTTAATGCGGGTTATTTGAGTCAGCAAAACAATGCGTATACAGACACATTGTATACAGACAACAATGCTATTCCATATCCGGTGAGCAATGTCTATCTCAATAGGCTTGAAGGCACGGACAATCTTGATGTGCACGCATATTTATTGTATGTAGGACCGGGAAATGTGTTGGGGGATAAAGATCGCGAATTGACAAGTGCAGATTTTGAAGTGAGTGTCATTGGCGGTGCGGACAATCCACTCAAAATCAAACAATATACGATAAATGACGGGAATGGAAAGGACAATGTGGATAATACGCTCGCGGGCGAACAGACCATAACTTACACTTTCAACGCAACCAGCGGTGTAAATAATGCAATTCTTTTCATATTCAATAAAAATACGGATATAGGAGAATATGAAATTGTATTCAAACACGACAACGGATATAGTTTGTCAATAAATTGTTTTATCTATCAGAAGATGACGGAAGATGATATTGGCTATTATTTTGAAGAAAATGACAAAGCGTTTAAAAATAGTAGTGTCGTGGAGTCTGGCGGAGTGATTAGTACAGAATATTTGTATTCTGATTATAAATCAGATTATATTGTGGCTTCTGGTCAAGACATCGAACTAGAAGTGATTTTGGACGAATATTTTGACGATTATTATGTGTTGGGATATGATTTCAGTGCTGAATTTTCTGATATCACCGCAGAATCAGTTTCAAACTATTTGAAAGTCAACAATTATGGCAACAAAACTGAAATTTCTTTCCTGAAAGGGACATATTTTAACGATATCAACAATTATATCAGACTTACTATTAGCGTGAATGTTCAAGATTATCTAAACATAATCACGCCGGACGGAAGCGAAACAATTAATGTGGGAATTACATTCTTTATTTACGAAGAAATTGCAAAAGAAGATATTGATATCAACATAGATAGCGAAGATCTTTATATGTACGAATATTTGGGCGAGTATTATAAGGATCAAGCGTCCGTCAGTTTGGAAATAGCGATAGATGGAGAAGATAAACAATATTTGTGGAACTATGTGCAAACTCAAACTCAAGAGAGCAATTTTAATATTGGTGTATCCGAAACTTTTGACGAACAGACGGGCGAAACAAACAAAAATCAATATAGGGTGATTTGGTACACTCAAAATAATGACGATGATAGAGTGATCACAAATTCTCAAGGGAATAAAAATATTGATTTGACATTTAGAAGCGGACAAAATGTCAGCACATATTATTTTGATATTTATGCAGAATTAAAGCAATTCAATACCACTTTTAGATTCAGATCAAGAATTACGGTCAATAGACCTATCATTACCGAATATTTGACATTGGAAAGCGAAATAAACTACACCACAGACGAAAGACAAGATTATTATATAGATTTAAAAGCGGGCGAAGAATATGTGGTGGAAGCAAGCAATCATTCAAACGAAGGTGAAGTTTCAAACGATGATATATATATGGTGATCGTGGACAATCAAGGCAATCAAAATTATTACAACACTATTTCAGTGGACAACAACACCAATACATTAAGTGTGCGTGAAGGACTGTTGGAATCAATCACAGAATTGAATTTGATCATATTTGCAAAAGATGCGTTGAATCAAATCATATCAAATAGCACGGCAGGATTTGATGATGTGTCTAGTTTCTTGATGGACGGAGATGATGAAAACATAGACGCGTATAAAAATGCCTACATAATAGTGTCAATTTATCTATCTGACGGAAGCGAAGCTAATCCATATATTGTCAATGACGCGGATGACTTCTGGGAAATTAATGATAATCCAAGTGCGCACTATAGAGTGATGAACAATATTGACCTATCAAACACTACATACACAGGTGAGCGCGTTATCACCGATTTTGACGGATCAATCGTGACTTATCAAAATAATGGCACTAGTTATGTATACACTTTGTTTGGTATCAATTTGAATAGCAGTGTTGTCAATTTGTTTGAAGATATGGAAGGTAGTATATCTAATATCAATTTCAATGTAAATTATCAATATGATATTGCCACTTCATCCGATATGTATTTAGGCTTGATAAATAGAAACTTCGGTAGACTAACGAATGTGTCGGTTGTTTTCAATGGAAATGCGGAAATTAATGTTAGACAGCCAAGTGCACCATATATATATTTTGGTGCTTTGGTGGCGGAAAATAGAGGCAAGATAGAATACTCTTCAAACACTATAGTTGGCAGTCAGGGGAACATAAATCTATCAGGAAACGCAGTGACATATTTTGGTGGTTTGGTTGGTAGAAATCTTTCGATCATTACAGGATATGACAATTCCAATGCAAATGCAAACATTTTGAATGCAAATTATTCACTAAACAATTCAGAAACCGATTCGGACACAGAGATAATATTTAGCGTATATATCGCAAATCAAGGCGCAATGGCAGATGTGGAAATCATCTCAACTATGACGAATGAAGATTCTGCAATCGGTGGGATAATAGGAATAAATGAATATGACCAAGAATCAGCACAATTAGTGGGCAGACTATCAAATGCTTTCGTAATGGGTTCGATTAGAGGGAAATATAATATTGGTGGCGCAATAGGAATCAATAAAACGCCAGAATTATCATCTGTTGTAACTGTTTCGAGCGGACAGATAAGTGCAATAGGACAAGCACAAACACAACCAATCTACTATGTAGAGAATGTAAAATCAAATGTACAGATTGTGGGTGATACTAGCGTTGGTGGTATAGTTGGTAGCGACAATGGCGGAAGTTATAAAGATGTTCACTATCAAATTCTGTCTAGCACAAATTCGGGCATAAGCGCATCTAGCAAAGTGGGCGGAATAGCAGGTAGTTCACAGTATGGTATATTCTTATATTGTAGCGTGATGAGTTATCGTTGGGATTATAATAGTTTGGACTCAATCACGGGCGAAGCAGATATAAAAGGAAATCAATATGTGGCGGGAATCGTTGGATATGCGACCGGTGATGGTATTTCTCTAAACGAAAATGAAAACACGGTAAAAACAGTGATTGTTCAATCGTCTAGTGTCAATGCGTATATCCTAGCAGATACTGGAAGTGTTGCCACATCAAACATTGGCGGAATTTTATCTAATGGCAATGCGGACACCGACTCAATCATCTTTAATGCATATTTTATGGGGCGAATTGACGGAAACTTTAGTTATCTATCTAGCCCGGATCAAACTCAACATTTCGCTTTGTCAAACAATACCAATATCATTTATAATAATGTTTATTCAGTCGTGTTTGACATAGACTTGGGCGAATTGGTGATAGGAAATTATTCAAATGGCAATGGGGGAATGCTAATTGGTGGAACTTCAGATATGTCAGGTTGGGTAGATTCAGATGTCTGGGCATACAATATAGAGATAAATGGCGGATATATTTATCTATTGAATGAAGATGGGGAATGCCTATTTGATATTGCACCAACTAGCATCACCGCACTGATAAAGGATGATTACAAATTGACATACAACAAAAATGAATTGACATCGCTCATTCATCTAGATTATTATGACTTTATCCTAGATAGCACGGATGAAAATTACACAACTATCTACAACCAATTGAACGAGAGAAACAATACATACAAATTGCTAGATCTATTTGATTTTGAATGCACTCCGACATCTCTATCCGAACTGCGCTTGTATGCGGAGAGTTCAAATAGCGCAATTATCTATATAAATAATGATAAATTGATAGTGCGCGGTGAAGGGAAAGCAACATTGACCTTTATTTCAATTTTGAACACATCAATTCGTGCGAGCGTCACAGTGGATGTGTCAAATGCGATCGGAACTGGCTTGATGATCAGCGATACTAGCACAGGTGAAAATGCTATTAGTAGCGACCAATATATAGCAAACGGAAAAGCGAAACAATATTACATTATTGCTACGGGCGAAAAAGACTATAATGGCGTGCAATATTCATATAGAGCAAACGAAGAGATTTATTTGCAAGTGGATGTCAGTACCTCAAAAGAAGAAAATTCCACTATAACATACGCGAACATCCCTGAATATCTCAACATCAGCGGAATTGAAGGAACTATTGATGCTGAAAATGAGAGTGTAAGATACATTGTGGATGCAGACACACCATTTAGCATATCAATATTACAATATTTGATAGACGGTCATTTCATTTTCAAAATCACGCCATACACAGTGATTAACTATTCAGACGAAACATTAGGAAATGTTCAAATAAATAATGATTTATCAGACAGCATCACTAATTTTAAGCTCTACACAAGACTGGGTGCTACAAATATTGCCCTAAACTATGATTCTGTCACATTATATCCAAATGATCACACGACAATCACGGCATATATCAGCACAGATATTGAATTGACAAATGATGATTTGAATAGTGATTTGAAATATTCAGCTAATTTCTATGATCTTGAAATGGGGCTAAATTTTGAAAATATTAATTTACAAGCCGATATTGAAATGATTAGAAATTTAGGTTTTGATGAATCAACTGGTTTGCAAACGGTATATTATAGATTGACCATTCTAGAAGATGCTGAAACTCAAAGCAATGAACCTATTGGGTTAAGAGTGACTTATACTTTGCCTAGTGGAGAAAATTCAAGCATAGAGTTCACCATTTTACCGCAGAGAATAAACAAAATTGAAATCAAAAATTATGTCTACACCACAGAAGACGGAGCGAATATTACTAAAAGCGATGTGTTGCGTCCAGTGGGTGAAGGGCTGATCATAATTGATATTGCTCCAAGCAATGGATATTATGACTATTTGGAGATCAGCGATATCACGGGCAGAGAAGAAATTATCTTTGCGCAAATCGACGGAGTGAAGGGCGCAAGATTATCAGAAATGGATAGTCCGTCAAGCGATGGAACGGGTATCAAGTTGATCAAAAATTATGTTGGGTTCAATGGTTCAATCTATGTTGCCACAATGATTAGCAATAGGTATAGTTCTATTCCGCACACGATTCGGGTGAGTGCATATCTAAATAATGGTGAGCAGGTGGGAGATACATTCTACTACACTATAAATGTAAAAATGTTGCCAGGTATAACGGTGGAATACTTGAAACCAAACGGCGAAGTGTATTACACAAAAGACAATGATTCGGCAGAGAACAACACGATTTATATTGCAAACAATGTGGATACAAGATTTAGAATCACCACTTCAAATTCGGACGGAAACATAGATATTGAATTAGATAGCAACTATTTTGAAATGATAGAAGATTACAACAATTATTATATCTTGCGATTCAAGGACAGCACGACCGATTTAATTGGAAATAGTTATACATTGACTTTCTCCACCACTGCCACTCTTGAAAATGGAGATTATGAGGTGGCAACCGTAACTTTGAATGTCAAAGTTGTCGAATTCGTGATATACGATATTAGAGTCACGCATAGTAGAGTGAATTCGAGCGGAGATGTGGAAATTTATGGTGATTATTATGTGCCTATTACATTGGAATTTTATTTTGATGAAACGGATATAAGTTATTATTACGCAAATTCGTTTTGGAATATGGTGTATAGATACGATGCGGACATTACTGAATCGCAGGGTGGTATCTATTACATCAATGAGATCTTAAAATCGCTCAATACGGATACGAGCAATAATGGAGTATACAACAAATATTTATCACTTGAAAATTACGATACAGATGACGATGGAGAAATGAAAGATATCAGTTTGCGCGGAAATGTTTTGGAAGTGTATGACGGCAATATTGGAACTATATTGAATCTTGATTACTTGCTTTGTCTCAATGAAGATAATTTTTGGACAATTACGACTTTAAACGAGCATAACACTCCTAGCATTGACGGCAGTACAGAAGACGAAGTGATGAATTATAGTTATAATTACTATCTCAATTTCGTCAATTCGAACTCGTATGAAGAGCCAGAAGTGATAGCTAGCGAAAAAGATTTCTTGACTATGCAATCAGGGGATAATGTGCACTATATTTTAGCGCGCGATTTGGTGTTCGACAATTATGATCCGTTGGATGTGTCTGTCAAAACATTTGACGGCAATGGGCATACAATTACTATCAGAAGTTTTGCAAGTTTTGACGAAGAAGTGATTTATGCGGGATTGTTTAGAGAGATTTATGACGGAATGATAGTGATGAATCTGAATGTGGAATATCTTTCTACAAATGACGGAATGGGATCGTATTCGTTCGGTCAAGTCAGTCCGTCCACATCTACCTTCAATATTGTTTATGCAGATATATGCAACAATCCTGCCATCAACTATTCAAGCGCATATTTCGGAGCAATCACTCCGGTAAACAACGGGGTGATCACAAATTGTTCGTCCAGCGGATTTGTAGCATTGCACGCTTCTACAATCGAGGCAAAGACAACCGGTTATAATATAGAATTCTATATTGGCGGACTAGTGGCGCAAAATACTAGCACGGGTTATATCACAAATTCGACTAGCGGATTAGCTATATTCTCGCTTGCAAACATAGGTGGCTTTGCATATAGCAATGAAGGTAAAATTGCTTCATCTTGCTTTGATGCAAGCAAAGATTTGTTCACTTATGGCGATCAATCAATAGCAAAATATTCGGGTGGCGGACTCATATTTGCATACAACAATTCAGTTTTGAACACGAGTTTGGTGAGTGTTGCGGGCTTTGTGGTAAACAATTCGGGCGAGATATCTATGAGTTATGTCGAATCAAACAGCACAACGCTACGCACAAACAATTCTATTGGCAACATTTCAGCAAAAGACAATTCGGCAGGATTTGTGTATTCTAGTACGGGTACGATTTATGATTGCTATGTAGATCTTACCAAAATTGGTGCAAACAACAATAAATTTTCAGGTTTTGCCAATGAAAATACGGGATCAATTTCCCGTTGCTATACTTATATTAATGAAGGTAATAGAAGTTCGACCGAAATTTATATGTTTGCTCCTACGGGAACGACGGGAGTGAGTGAATCGTATGAAATTATAAATACGCTTGATGGTGGTTATTCAAACAATATAGATGGCTTAACCAGTGTGCTTACGAGTGCTATGGCATTTGCTAGTTCGTATCCTTCATTCACATTTGGCGACAATGAAAGTGCGGTATGGTATATGGAAGAGGGAAGCACTCCAAAATTGGTGATAAGTTTGGAAAAGGTGACATTCAATAGCAATCAAGCGAACACTGAAAGCATGTATTATGGGATTAGAAACATCAGAATCATCAAAACATCGGTGACCGATGATGATGGGCACACTACAGAAATTACTAGTTATGAAATTATCAATGGTACATACGGCACGCGCAATAATCCATATTTGATATATGATATAGACACCTGGAATTTCTATTTTGCAGATGGTACAACTCATTATTATAGATTGATAAAGGACATTGATTTTAGTTCAATAAATGCCAATCCTAATACAAGTGAGTTTACATTTATGGGCAATTTGCAGGGTAATAATATGGACTTACTTGGCTTGATGATTTATTCGGGTTCGAGTTTGAATAGTATTGGATTATTTAGAGAGCTTATGAGTGCGGATGATGTTTCAATCAAAAATTCTATTCGCAACATTGATCTGAATATCGAATCTATCTTGGCAACAAAAACGGTTGCTGTAGGTGGGCTGGCTGGTATGATAGAAGATTTCAATGTATACAATATTGATATCATAGGAGAAGGCGTGATTGTCGTGGGCGCTAATGCCGTGGGCGGACTTGCGGGTATTGCGCGTGGAGATTTCAATGTTGAGACGATCACGAGCAATGTCGGTGTGAACAGCACGCGTGCTTCATCTGGCAATAGATATTCAATTTATTTGTCTAAAAACAACGGACAAGAGATTTCATATAACTTAAATAGTGTATACTATGCTGGAAGTATAATAGGAATTGTGGATGGATATCAGAACGCAAGATTTGATATAAATAACAATCGTGATATTGATTCAACATCGTATGTGGATGTAAAAGATACGAAAGTTTATGGCAATATTACCGCCATTGGAGATAGTGTAGGGTTAGCATTTGGATTCATTGGCGAGCATGTGCGTCTAACTGATACTATCGTAAATGTGGACGAAGCTTCAATTTTAGGTGAGCAATATTCGGCTATGGTGATAGGAGAAAATCGCGGTTTGGTCATTGACGCGGTTGCAAATTCGCTATCAGAAAATATATTTGCGAATTCTGACAATGTATCATCTGGTTTAGTGGGATTAAATCTGGGTGGTTATATAGAAAACGCCAATGTGTCTATCAATATCATTAAGACTTCAGGAAGAAGTACGGTAGCGGGCATAATTGGTAGAAATATCAATGGCACTATACTAGATTCTACATTTGGCGGGAACTTGGTGGGATATTACACAGGCGGAATCATAGGGTCAGATTATGATAGAACGACTTTGATTAATAGAACTAGTGGTGCGGGCGCTATTGAGAGTGAAACGAGAGTGGCAGTGCCAGAAGATGAACTGACTTATCTAAAAAATGGCAATAATTTGGATAGAATTTCAAATGTGTCAATTACAAATAATACATTGGCTTATTGGTTAGAAAATATGAAATACTTCTATTCTTATAATACAATAATAGATCAGACACCTTTCAATGAATCTATACGCGCCTCTCGTGTGTTAGGACTATTGACAGGGCTATCAAATACAGAAAATACTATATATAAGATTAGTTATGATGACGAAAATATTACATTCAATGGAGATGCAAGCAATTCATACATCGGCGCTATTAACGGAGCTATTTTATATAATGGTATGGAATATGACATCCCTTATTCAAATATTATTGATGCGGAAGTTGAGAATAGTTATGTCACATACATTTTGGGTGCAACCATTGCCACATTTGATGCTTGGAATGGCGACACATATTCAAATTCAAGGCTCGTATTTACCTCTGAAAAGGACAAAATCAGTAATCTAGATTATATGATTTCAAAGGCTGAAGGGGAAGACTCTCAAATATATAATGATTTCTATATAAGTACGGATAATGCAAATACGATCGTCAATAATGCAATTTATTCATTCAATTTGAATCGCCATACAAATAGAACTATTCAACCAGAACAAGAACAGCAATTCAATATGTATTATGAATTTATCTTAACAAACTTTGATGAAAATTCAAATCTTACGGTTACAATTACCAACACAGATGCTGATGGCAATGTGACCACAGGTGAAATTGTTTTGAGTGCAGAAGATATTTCAAGCCAGATCAGTAATGGCAACGCATATATCACATTCAATCCGGGCAAGAAGGTAGAAATCAATTTTGCAGGTATTGCAAATGAGGAAAGTGTTAGCGTTACATATATATTTAATTTTCTAGATGTAGTTTAATTTGACAAAATCAAAATTTGTAGTATAATTATTCATTATGAAATTAAACTACAATAAACTTATGCATCAAACTATAAGCAGTTTCGATCACAGACCGAAACTGCTTTTGCATTGCTGTTGCGCGCCTTGTTCGAGCGCGGTGATAGAGCGGTTGAAAGAATATTTTGATATCACATATCTATATTTTAATCCAAACATATTTCCAAAAGACGAATATGATAGACGAAAGGAGCAATTCAAAAAACTTGGTGTGGAAGTGATAGATTTGGGGTATGATCACGATGAATTTTTAGCGCAAGTCAAAGGCTTGGAAAACGAGCGCGAGGGCGGGATGAGATGCAATGTTTGTATTGCTAACCGTATGGACAAAGCGTTTGAATACGCAAAGAGTCACAATTTTGATTATGTCACCACCACGCTGACTATTAGTCCGCATAAAAATGCCGAATTTATTAATCTCACTGGTGAAAATCTTGAAAAGAAATATCAGATAAAATATTTGTATGCAGACTTCAAGAAAGAAAATGGCTTTTTGCGATCTACTCAACTCGCTAAACAGCTAGATATTTATAGACAAAATTATTGCGGTTGCGAATTTAGTGCAAAACAAGATTTTTAATCATATATATCTAATATGATTAATGAAATATTGATTGATAAAGCGAAATTGTTGAATAATATTAAACAAGTCAAACAAAATAATCCAAATTCTTTGCTGTGCGCTATGGTGAAGGCTAATGCCTATGGCGTAGGGATGAAAGAAACGGTCAAAATAATTGACCCATTTGTAGATTATTATGGAGTGGCTTGTTTTTTTGAGGCAGAAAAATTATTGCGTATCACCAAGAAAAAAATTTTGATATTAGGGCACCCAAATGAAATAAAGATTTTACCGCAACTTTCATATTCGTGCAATTCGCTGGATGATGTGAAGACGCTTTTGAAACGAAACAAAGAAATTAATATTCATATAAAAATCAATACCGGTATGAATAGGTATGGCTTTAAATCGTTTATGCAGTTTTGGCAAGCGCTGAATTTAATCAAAAATAGCAAACTGAATTTTGAGGGCTTGTACACGCATTTTGCCACATCTGATGATTATGTGAATTCACAAATTTATAATTTTTTACCCTTCGTTTTACTATCAAAGAAAATGGGATTCAATCCAATTGTCCACGCGGATAACAGCGCGGTCAATTTAACAGTCAATCATCATTTGGATATGGTGCGGATAGGATTCAATCTATATGATAAATCTTCGGATAAATTTTTCCATGTGGTCAGCATAAAAAGTAAAATTACGCAAATCAATTTTGTGAAAAAGGGTGAATTGGTTGGGTATGACTACCGTTTCGTAGCGCCCAAAGAGATGAAAGTGGCAATAGTGCCATTCGGTTATGCGGACGGCTTTGATATGGCATTTGTTGGGATAGAAATTGCAATAAACAATGCAAAATGCAAAGTATTGAATATTTGTATGGATTGTTTTTTCATAGATGTCAGCAATGTCGAAATAAAAAAAGGAGATGATATCTACATATTGAATGATATCAACTCCCTTAAGATGTATGCAGATTATATTCATACTAGCGAATACGAAATTATGACCAAATTTTCATATTCGCGCGCCAAAAGGAAAATTATAAATGATGATTAACGGCGATCTGAACGCATCATAAAAATGAATAATACAAGTCTTAATAAAGACAGTACAGAAGTGACCAGCGCTGCCACATAAGTCCAAGCAGCAGCATTGAGCACTTTTTTTACACCCTTGACTTCTTCTTGATCCATTTCGCCTGTGGCTAAAAGCATTTTTTCTGCGCGTTTGCTTGCGTTCAATTCAATTGGTAAAGTGATTAAACAAAATATGATATTTAGCGCATATATTCCGATTCCAATATAAATAAACCAATCAGCAAGAGTCACATAATAAAACATTTCCATAATCAAACCTATGATAATCAATGGCCACATTATCAGCCCGGATATATTCATAATAGGTACTAGCGCGTTGCGAATTTTGATAGGGGCATAACCTTGTTTATGTTGAAACACATGACCGATTTCGTGCGCGGTGACGCCAATTGATGCAATACTACTCTGATTGTATACAGCTTCAGATAGAGATACTGTGTTTGTTTTAGGGTTGAAATTATCAGTCAAACTTCCTCTTATTTGTTGTATTTGTGTGTCCACACAACCACCGCTGTCCAGCATAAAACGAGCCACTTCGCTGGCAGTTTTTCCGTGCTTTGTCTGAACCGTGTTGTATTGATTAAATGTGGAATAAACTTTTGATTGAGCCCAAATACCCAAGATTAAACCGGGTATCATAACGATGCCTAGGATATAATATACCATATATGTATAAAACATATTTTTCCTCCAATGCTAATATATATTAAAATATTTTTTGCAAAATGTCAAATAAATATGTCTGAATATGTAGATATGAATTTATGTTTTATTTATTTTAAAAATCTTTTAATTAAAAATATTTATATATACAATTTTTGCAATTTTAAATTAGTTATTAAAATTATATATTAATACAAATATATAAATGTAGATTATAATTCAATATATAAAATATAAATATAAATATAAATTATAATTCAATATATAAATGTAGACTATTATTAAACTGATATAATATATTATCAAATAATAAAAAATAAATGTAAATTTAACATTTTTAATAATATATTCTTGCAATATTGAGTTATTTTTAGTTTTAATAAATATTGATATCTGATGTTATAATGGTACCTTTTTGTTATATAAATTTTTGATTAAATTAATTTTAATGTATAATTAATTAAATTTTTTTGTTTTTATTGGATAAAAATAATTTTTACTCATATTCAACCAAAAATTATGAAAAAATGATTGAATTTTTAATGAATATTAAAAATTTTTTTTCAATATAAAACTTATAAAATTATTTTTTCAAATTAATCTTTTTAGTTTTATGAAATAAAAATAAAAAATATTTTTTACGAATTAATCACATATTTGTTTAAAAGTCGCTCATTAAAAATAAAAATTAATAAACAATTTTGATTGAAAAAATTATATAAAAAATTGAAAAATATTGAAAAAATATTAGTAATTAATTTATCTTTGTGTTATAATAACATTGTAGATAATTGTCAAATTATATATTTTTTGATAAAAGGGGTATTTATGAACATTTTTAATGAAGTCGATAAATTCTTTAGTTCATTAAAAAATTATTTGAATTATAATATAATTTTTATTATTTTTTGTTCATTATTTTTAGTGACAGTAATTGCCGTTATTATCGCTACTTCTAGGGCGTATGAGGCTAGACTGATTAAAACTGTGGATATGTTTAACAATTATTTTATTGACAATCCGCAGATCACGGAAGAAAATTTGTTTTCTTTCAATGATAAAATGAAATCTAGGAAGGTGCCAAAACAATTGCGCAAACAATGGCAACAATTTGTGTTATATCGTGAGGATAAAGCAAGCAAATATATGTCGTTTGATATTTGCGTGTCTGCTCCTATCAAAAATAGCTCGTTCAAGCGAGCAATATCTGTTATGAATATTTTGACTTATATTTATGTGTTTGCAGCTATACTTTTGAATTTATATTATTCATACGAATTCTCACTTGATTTAGATTTGATTTTGGTGTTGCAACGCGTTTTGCTATGTCCTATCATAATGCTAGTTTTGAATTATATAATCACCATTTTCCTAGATTTAAGGCATAATGCAATAGTTAGCGACTTGTATCAAAACTATCAATATTTTGAAGTGAATATTGACAAAGCCACGCAAACATTGCCAGACTATGTCGATTATGAAGTTTTGTTCGACCGCAACGAAATTAGAAAAGGTATCCCTATCCTTTATGCATATCTTCAAAAGCGTGCGGAAGAAGAAAAGAGAGAATTGGAGCGTGCGCGTTTGAAAAATGTTGAGCACGAGAAATTCAATTTTGACGAAGCGGGCGTAGAGAGTTCACTTGTGTTGGAACGCGCGATGCAGGAAGCAGAAAACTATATAGCAGAGCGTAAAAAATTGATGCAAGATATTGAGCAAATTAATGCAGATATCACGCAAGAAGAAATGAACTTCAGAGAGACGACCAAAGAGTATCAACGACAAATGCAGGTTAGTAAAGAATCGTTTGACAACTTCAAAACTCAACTCGAAGAAGTTTCTTCAACCATTGAAGCCAACTATTTGAAAAAGCAACAACAGCAAGAGCTTGATCGTCAAAGAAATTTGGAACGCGATTATGATACAGCAACGGATAGGCACAAAAAATTGCTTGAAGATTATCAAACTGAATTGACTAGTGTAGAAAATGAAATCAAAGACGCGCGTAGGACTTTGGAAAAGGGTATGATGAGCGAATTTGACACATATAGCAACAAAGTTTATGATGCAGCTAAAAAGGCGGTAGAAGAAAGAGAAAAAGAAAATCACGCTAAAATGAAACAAGAGATTAAAGATCTAGAAGAAAAGATTGTTTCAAAAGATAAAGAGTTAGACAATATTTATAGTCAGAATCAGGCTTTGACAGAGAAACTCGATCAGCAAGCGCAAATGCAAACCGCACCGCCACAATATCAGCAACCAGAGTATGTTCCGCAAGACAATCAACAGACCGAGTCTCCAAGCGAACAAAATATAGATGATCAATCACAATATCAATATTATCAGAATAGTGAACAATCTAATGAAGAAATTCAATCTGAAGAAAATCAAGAAGGACAACCAGTAGAAGATCAGAATTTTGAAGATGTAGAAAATGTTGATACAAACAATGAAAACATTGCAGGAGAAGGCGAACCTAATCAAGAAGAAGATCAGAATTTTGAAGAAAATGCACAGGGAGCTGACCAAGAGCCAGTAGTTCAAGAAGAACAGAATGACAATATTGAAGGGGAAAATATTGTCCGTTCAGAAGATATCTTCACCGTTCAAGATAATGAAAGCAAATCTAGGAAAAAAGCAGGCAGACCAAAAAAAGAAAAGACGGAAGAAAAGCCAAAGAAATCTGTGGGTAGACCAAAGAAAGCAAAATCTGAACAGACACCAAAGCCCAGCAAGAAAAAGGGTAGACCAAAGAAAGCAAAAACTATAGAAGAGCCAGCAGAAGAAAAGGTGGTTGAAACCAATTCGTCTGTAGAACCAAGCGATATCGCGGTTGAACCAGTTGAAAATGTGCAAGAGAAAAAGTCTGTTCGTCGTGGTCGTCCTAAAAAAGTGAAAGAAGATGAAATTAAGTCTGAAGAAGTCACCAGTGAAACGAAAAAAGATGACGGCAAAAAGAAGTCAAACAACAAATCAAAGAGCACAAAAAAAGCAGGCAGACCAAAGAAAAATAAACAACAAGAAAATAATGAATCCACTCAATCTACGACAGCAGAGCCAAAGAGACGAGGTAGACCAAAGAAAGAAAAAACAGCACAAGAGCAAGCGCCTATCAATGACATTGATGCATACTTGAAAGAGATAGATGATCAGATTGCAAGAGAGAGTGCAAAACTTGAAGAGACTAAAAAAGAATTAGAAAAAAATTCAAACATCTCAAATAAGAAAAAATAAAAGGGCGATCGCCCTTTTATTTTTAAGTATCATAATATTTTAATAATGTTTTTGTTATTAATTTTTAAGATGTTTATGCAAACGATATATATGATAATCTAAAATAAATGATTATTTAGTTGCTTTTGGTTGGCTATTCAAAGCGTTTAATAGTTCGTTTACATCAATGTCGTGAACAATGCACGCTTCTTCTATTGTCTCCATTTGAGATGCGGGGCAGTAGATACAATGGAAACCGAATTTTGTGAGAATTTCTTCCGCATTTTCGTGATTTTGCAATACATCTGCTATTATATCAGTTTTTTTGAATTTTTTCATATTTCCTCCTAATTGATTTCATATCCACATCTATGACAATATTTTGAACCCTTTATCAATTTGTTTTGACATCTTGGGCAGACAGATATTGAATTTGAGTCAGTAGTATTTGTCTGATGTGTATTAGTTGTATTTTCAGTTTGACTTGTATCAGTATACTCTTTTTCTTTCGTTTGGTCAACATTTTCGCTTGATTTTTCTTCAACTATTTTGTTTGTTTCAAAATTCGAAGTTTCTTTAGTTTGTTGTGCGAGTGCGAGTGAATCATTGAAGCTATCAAAAAATCCAGAATGAACAGGCGTTTTATTTATAGATTTTTTTCGGTTCAATTGTTCTTCAACGGTTATTTCAAACGAATTCAATTGTAATCCGATTTTTTGCAACGCTTTTGCGATTCGATTTTTAATTTCTTCTTTTGTGTTTATGTCAAGGTGGATATTAGATAAATTTTGTTTGAAAAAATAATTTGTCAAATTGTCTTTCAGATAATCGTTTATTAGCGTAGCCGAACTGACAGATGTCGGATCAGCCATTAAATATAGGATAGATTTGAATATTTTTTTGTCATCAACCACATTGCAATTGTACTTGATTGAAAATATCAATTTTGCCAATCTATTTTGGACTTCAACTTTATCTTTGTATCTAAAAGACATATCAAATTTTTTCGTGTTGATAAAATAAAAATCTATCTTAATCTTCTTTAATTTTTTTGCTTTTCCGCGCTGTTTTGCACACAATTCGGGCAGAGTTGCTTCGTTCAAACTATATTCTCCCGAATTTAGTTTTAGATAATTTTTATCTTTGTAGTTTATGTAGCAAACGATTTCGTTAGGCACACTAATTTTGCTACCATTTTTCACCGTACAAAAATTCGACGACATAATTCCTTTATTTGCGTCGTCTGGAATGAGCGTATTTAGTTTATTTTTCAACCAACTAAACATAATATTATTATATCATTTTATTTTAAACTTTTCAAGTTATGAAATAATGTTGACATAAATTTTAATAAGATATATAATTTAATAAGATATAAATTTGACAAGGTATATAATTTTAAAATGTTAAAGACTGTTTTAAGTAAATTACTTATGGTATTATATTTTATTTGTGGAGCTTTGATTTTGGAAGCTGTCACTTTTCATATTCTTGGTATGGGTATTATGCCTGAATATTTTGGGTATAATTTCGCAATCATTATGTTTTTAGCTATTCTCATTTTTATAATACCAAATTTTACAGCACAATATGTTATTTACACAATCATGCTTGGCGTGCAAGCGATTATGATTTATGTCAATTATTCATTGTATACGATTTACGGCGACCTTTTTTCTATGGATATGATACGCCTTTTGGACGAAGCGGGCGCAGCTATGACCAGCAGTTTTATTTATTTTTCTGTGATATTGCAACTCGTCTTGGTGTACATCGCTATCGTCGTTGTGGGTTATATGATGTTAAGAAAATGCAAAAAGGACAAAATTAAAATTCGTCAACATTATTCTATATTTAATGTGATACTGATTTTGGCTCTGCAATGTTTTGTTTGCACATATTATATTGATGAGCGCTTGTACATAAACAATTTAGCGGATGTGGACAGCGCAAACTATGTTTCTAGTGATACATTCCTTATGAATACTAGTTTTCTTAAATATAGCAGTTATTCAAAATTTGGATCGTACGGATATATGACAAATCTTTTGCTAGGAATGAATGACAAAATAGACGAGGAAATTCAAAAGGCAACAATTGAATATTTCAATTCGGGGGAAAAATATAATTATACTGATAGTGAAGTTTTTGGTGTGGATTCGGGCAACAATGTGATAGTGATTATGATGGAATCGCTTGAATGGTTCTGTTTTGGTGACGGCAATTATGACTCAAATTATAACAATCTATCATACGAATTGACGCCAAATATATATTCACTAATTTACGGAGAAGATTATTTAACCGATACAAACAATGAAAATATCAGCAATGATAGTTTGCTTGCAAAAAAGTTTTTTGCAAAATCGAAAACAAATTATTCAGAAGCGTATGCAATACTTGGGAATTATCCTGTTGGGGAAGGATTGACTGATATTGCGGGAGATTCGTATGATCCCGCTTTGAACGCGTTTAATTACTCAATGCCTGGGATTTTGAGCGATCTTGGATACAACACAAGTTATGTACATTCACATAAAATCGGATTCTATGACAGAAATAAAACACATTCGAATTTAGGCTTTGAAAATGTCGTGGGAAAAGATACTGTATTGGATGAGGAAGGTAACCCCGTATATTCAAAAGAAGAAACAAGTTGGGATCAATGGGATGCGGAAGGTGATTTTGTTAGAAATGCAATAGATTATATTATTCCTACAGATTATGACGAGCGTCCATTTTATACTTTCTATTTGACTGTATCCACTCACGGTTCGTATGAATACAATGAAGATGAGGGTGATTGTATGCGTTATCATAATTATGTGCGTTGGGGAGAAGATGATTGCGTATACAATGAAGTGACAGGTTGTTGGGATCTCAAAGATGAAGATGCTAATCTAGAAGATTTGACTCCTACCAATTGGTATGCCAATGTTTTGAAAAATTACGAAGAAGATTATCCTGAATTATGTGAAGAATTAGTTTATTATCAGTGCGGTGCAATGGGCTTGGACGAAGCAATAGGCGTGATTGTAGACAAGTTGAAAGAATACGATATCTATGATGAAACGACCATTGTTTTATTCTCCGATCACTATTCTTATTACAACAAATTGGCAAACAAAGTAAAAGGCTTTGACGAAGACGATTATTCTAGTATTGAATTGAACACAATTCCTATGATAATTTCTAGTCCTGGTTTGAAAGAATTTAATTCAACACAGACGGATCCTGAAGATGTTGTGTATACTGAAAATACAAGATTTTGCTCCGCCTATGATATTATTCCTACCGTGTTTGATCTATTAGGAGTGAGTTTCAATGAAAATTTATATTTAGGGCACTCATTATTCACACCGCTTGAACACACTTATCAATTAGATGGCGAGCAGGTGGATATGGTCGTATATTATTCAAACACAGGTGGACTATTTTGCAGGAATGTCTACACATACAATTTGAATGAATATGTATTTAATGGAATGGAAGAAGATCAAGAGATAATTGATAGATTCAATGCGGAAATAAAAAATGTTTTGATCAAAATGAATTATCTTCAAATTCTAAATGACAATTACTTGTATAATCAGTTGACCAACAAATAGCAATGCTAAACTTACGAAAATTATTGAATATACCAAAATTGGAAAGTAAAAAAATAATGAAGTCGCAAGTTAAGGTATATAAATTTTCACATTCATACATTTGAAAATAAGAAATTTCAAAAAAATAATAAAAATTTGTTGACAATGAATGAATTATATAATATAATTAATTTGTTGTCAGAATGCCTCGATAGCTCAATGGTGGAGCACTCGGCTGTTAACCGATAGGTTGTAGGTTCGAGCCCTACTCGGGGCGCCAAAATCACAATATTATAGTAGTGCTAGATCTGGTGTCGCACTACTATTTTTTATTTTTTCTAAAAATTTAGTGTCAAATTTAGTGTCAAAAATTGCATTGGTTTTGTCTGCTTTAGTTTTCTTAAAATCAAACAGCGCATCAAAGCATATCAATAAATATACAATTTTGTCGCGTTTGCGCATTAAAATAGACAATAGTTTTGTTTTGATAAAAAATTTTAAGCGTTTTATAATTTTATAGGCGTATTTGTGTTTTACAAATGTATTATTTTTACAATTTTAATCACATATTTGTAATAATTATAAAATATATTGATATTTTCGATCTTCATTTTCTATTTTTTTAAGGGTGGATATATTGATTTTTGATTTGCTTTATGTTATAATAATTTTAAGAGGTAATAATGGCTACTGAATTTATTAATGAATTTGAAGTGTGTGATGAGGATAAAGTCAAAAATTTAGGATTATCCGAGATTTTTGTTCGCGTCCAAATGGGAACAAATATTAAGTACTTTCCGCTATCTAAAATTGTAGAATATGTAAACGATTCTACATTCAGACGCATAAATTCAATATCACAATTTAATAATCTATTAGAAAAGCAAAGATCAGATGGACAATTTAATCTGAAAGCTTTAAATAATAATGATGAAATGTTTATTGGTAGTTCAGTTCTCAATGATACTGGGTTTTATACTCTGAATCAAGCCATACCAGAGCTTTATGTTTCAGACGATCTAAATGGTGTGAAGTTAGAGAACGGCAAAGAAGTTGAAGATAATGTTGAATATGGTTTAAAGCGCGCAGTTGAAATTAGGAAAAGCGATGGATTCAATAGTAATGATCCGTATGTTTATGTTGAACTAAATGATGGTCAGGGTATGAAGTTCGTCAAAAAGAGCGAAATTGGATATTATGATCTCGGCAGATTCATTTCACTACAAGAGATTCAAGACAATGGTGGGGATGTCTTAGATGCAATTAAAGACAAGGACCTTTTCACTAATGAAAATGTCTATGTCAGCAAGATTTTCACTTCGTCCACTTGTTCAGTCGGTTTAGTTAAAGAAAAAGAAGAGTTAGACATTGAAAATTTAAAAATAAAATCTTTTGAAGTTAAGGAAAATGGTGAGATCGAAAAAGTTGATATAAACTTGGAAGCAAAATATTCAGAACAATTTGCATATAAAAAAGATGGTCAAAGTCTTTTAGATATTGCAAATTATGAAGTTGACAGACAAGGCAAAGGTGATTATATCAAGGTGGTGTTCAAGGGAGAAACTGTGCCAACATTGATAGATATCTCCAATTTGCATTTTATGAATGATTCTGGTCGGGCAGGTGAGCAGATTGAAAAAACAGATTTTCAAACGAATCCCGGCAAATATGTAGGGAAGTCACTCGTCTATGCTACTGGAACAGGAGAAGATGCTTACGAAAGAGAATTAGAACCATTGACGCTTCGGCAAGCAAGTACGACTTTTAAACATATTACCACAATGCAGGAAAATACGGACGAAAATGCAGTTATGCAGGACGGGACATATTTGCGTCTAAAAGACGGCAGATATGTGGAAGAAAATAAAACTGTTCGACCAAATTGTTATGACTTTGTCAATTATTATGATACAGATTTTGATGCGTATTTTGTTTTGTATGAACCTATTTCTGACTTTAAAGGTGCAATAGTCAACAAAGATGTGTTCAAATCACAATCAATGGTGCTTTCACCAGACGGAAAACAACTAAAATTAAACAATGCAATCAAAATAAAATTAAGTGCAAAACCGATGAGTGAATGCGATCTCGTTCAGACTTCAAGTCTTGATCAGATGGTTGAATCGGCAGAATTGTTAAGTAAACCCGCATTGAACGAAATGGGTGTATTAGATTATTCAAATTTGGGCGATATTGCTAAAACTCAAAAGACGGCCGAAGAAAAAGATGAGATAATCAAAAAAGCAAATGAAAAATTTGTTGAAGATTATAAAAATGGTATATATGTTTTGGATAAAGTCGTGGACGATGAGGGAAAATTAGTTGAATTAGATCCTCAACACAAGCGATATTCACTCAATGAAATGTCAACAATAGTTGATCCTTCTTGCGACCGAAAAGAATATAAATATTTTGGCAGTGGAGATTTGGTGTATGACGCAAAGACTGGCAAATTAACCGGCGGGAAAATTTATGATACGAAAGAGGCAATAGCTAAAGAACTTGGCAAAGGAGTAAGAAATTTATTTATAGCGGGTTGTTCGTTGTTCTCTTTAGGCGGAGTGTTTGCACTTGCTATTGCACCTGTTGCAGTAGCGGCGTTGTTTGCAGGCTTGACAGTTTATCCAATAGGCAAGGCAATATATGAAGGTATTAAAGGTTATAATATTAATAAAAAATATTATAATTATGAAAAAATTGATGAAAATAGAAAAGTTTTCAGCGATGAGATAAATGAAGAGTTGGCAGATTTGTATTCGCAAACTAAAGACAAATTAGTTCAAGCAAATCAAGAAACTCGTAAAGCAATAGAAAAAAAAGTGAGAGCAGAGATATTGGCCGATCCTGAATTAGCCAATTTAAAAGGTGATGCGCTTCAGAAAAGAATTGACGAGCGTATCAATGCTATGTCTAAAGATGATTATAAAGCATTGACCAACGGAAATAGAATGCAATATTTTGGTGTGTTTTTAGACAGAATGAAACGATTAGAAGAAAAGGCAGACAATTTGTCTACTACTAATTTGAAGTCAGAATTTAGAGTGGAAGATGGAAAAGCTAAAGTAACACCTGAAAATGCAGCTATGTTTAGCAAATATAGGCAAGATATTTTAGCATTGCAAAAAGAAATTAGGAAATTAAGTAAACAGGCTAAACATAATCCAGAAAAACAAAGAGAAATGCAGGAAAAAATATCCCAATACAATCTAATGACTACAAATTATATCTCTATGGGAGAGGAAAAAGAGAAAAATCAATTATGTGAAACGACCACTGATAAAGTGTATATGATGAAAGCTATGATTTTGCTTAAAGAGTTTGGCGACATAATTGAAAAAGAAGGATTTGCAGGTAAATTTTCGGACGACGAAAAAAATTTTATTTCTCATCTAGGATACGATCCAATCAAGAGTCAGTTTACTTATGACGGAAAAGTGTTTGAAACAAGTAAATTATCAGTTTCAACAGCCGTAAGGAAGTTGACCAAAGGTAAGGCATCAACCAAATTGACGCCAATCGAAACAGTGATGACTACTATTACTCAAAAACTTTGTGATTTTGGTAGAGAATTTCCTAGTTATGATTACGAAAAGGGTAAGGGCTGTGCTTTGACATGTTCAATCAATTGTGAAAAAGATAATGTAATGCCAAAGAAACAAGAAGCAACCGCAGAAGCGATAAATGCAAACGAAGCCGAAGCAACAGCAACAAGTGAAGTTAAAACTGCCAATGGTGAGCATGTAGCCGAGGCAAAAAATGATGAAGGAGATAGAAAAAACAAAGGGAATGGAAAAAACAAAGGAAAAACAGCGGAATCTCCAGAAACTAAAACTAGATTATCTACAGAGAGTTTAGAAGCATTGTTAAATAATATCTTTGAATTAGGGAAATTAGATCAAAAATATTTTGATCAAGATGAAGATATAGACAATGATATTGATGATAAAATAGATAAATTAGAAAAACTTATACGAAAAGATCTACATTTACTTGATAGAGGTGCCAAGAATAATACTGGCAAGTATGCGAAATATAAAGATGATATAAAGAAAGCTGACGGAATATTAAAAATGCATAAGTTAATAAACGAAAGGAACGCAACATTTAATGTAGAAACTACAATTTAATAAAATCCGATGAGCAAAGTGGCGATTTGCTAGGAAGTGCGAAAATGGCACTCGCAGGTATGCGTGGTATACAATTAAGGTGGGTATTTACCAATTAGGGTGGAACCGCGGAGACCCCGTCCCTATGCAATATTTTTGCATAGGGTTTTTTGTTGAAAAAGGATGCAACAGAAAATAAAATATTTAAAATAAAATAAAAAATAACATAAAAATAAATTATAAAGGTTAAAAAGGAGAAATTATGGGAAATTTTGATAAAATTGTAAATTTAAGTAAAAATCGTGGGTTTATTTTCCCAGGCAGTGACATATATGACGGACTTGCAAACACTTGGGATTATGGTCCTGTGGGAGTAGAGTTGAAGAACAACATCAAGCGGGCGTGGTGGAAAAAATTTGTGCAAGAAGCACACAATTCGTTTGGAATAGATGCGGATATATTTATGAATAGCAAAGTGTGGGATGCTAGTGGACATACTGCAAGTTTTTCTGATCCAAAGATGGATTGCAAAAATTGCAAAACTAGACACAGGGCGGACAATTTGATTGAAGAACACAGCAAAGGTAAGGTCAATCCAGATTTGATGACGAATGAAGAAATGGAAAATTATATCAAAGAGCACCATATTTGTTGTCCAAAATGTGGAAAATGCGATTGGACTCCTATTAGGAATTTTAATTTAATGTTTTCCACTTCGCGCGGAGTGACAGATGAAAGTCAAAATCTTATCTATCTTCGTCCTGAAACGGCGCAAGGCGAGTTTGTGAATTTCCTTAATGTACAACGCAGTATGCGTGCAAAAGTGCCATTTGGTATTGCTCAAATTGGTAAAGCGTTTAGGAACGAAGTGACGCCCGGTAATTTTACTTTCAGAACTATTGAATTTGAGCAAATGGAACATCAATGGTTTTGTCGTGCGGACGAAAGTATGAAATATTATGAAGAGTACAAGAAAAAAGCAATGGATTTTTTGCTTTCACTAGGCTTTAGTGCAGAGCATTTGAGATTTCACGATCACGACAAACTTGCTCATTACGCAAAAGCAGCGTCAGATATTCAATATCTCTATCCTATAGGTTGGGAAGAATTGAATGGCATACATCACAGGGGAGATTGGGATCTATCCAGACATCAAGAATTTAGCGGAAAATCAATGTCCTATCTCGATCCTTACACAAACGAAAGATACATTCCTAATGTCATAGAATATTCGATTGGCGCGGATAGGCTGACGCTGGCAATAATGTGTGAAGCTTATGACGAAGAAAAATTGGATAATGGGGAGACACGAGTTGTGATGCATTTCCACCCCGCTATTGCACCATACAAGGTGGCGATTCTTCCGCTACAAAAAAATTTGAGTGAAAAGGCAACGGAGATTTATTCAAAATTGTCAAAATATTTTATGGTGACTTATGATGAAGCGGGGAGCATAGGCAAAAGGTATCGCCGTCAAGATGAAATAGGCACACCTTTTTGCGTGACAATTGATTTTGAGACATTGGACGATGATACAGTAACAATTCGCGATAGAGATAGTATGGAACAAATTCGATTGAAAATAGATGAATTGGTAAATTACATCAGCGAAAAAGTTAAATTTTAATTTGAAAAAAATAATGCGCAAATTAATTGATTTGAAATTATCAAAATTGAAATCATTAAAAGTTATACACTAAAAAATGATTTTGGTAGCGCATTATTTTTTAATAATAAAATTTAAAAATATTAATGTGTTTTTATTATAAAAATACAACTTTATTTTTAAATAAAAAACAAAATACATATATTAATAAAAATTTACTGATATTTTAAAAAATATTTTAATAAAATATTATTTTTTAATTATTTTCAATTTTTTTAATTAATAAATTCCGTTTTTTAATTTAGATTATTTTTAATAAAATATTTTATACAAGTTATTTAATTTTATTTTATATTTACATTCGCTATGATATCTACTGAAACTTCTTTAATAAGTTGTAAAGTGATTTTATATTGACCTATACCTTTTATTGTAGGAAAGTCTTTTATTTGATTTTTTTCCACCTTTATTCCGTCTGCGTTCAAAGCGGTGAGAATTTCTTGTTTTGTGATAGAACCAAAGGCTTTTCCGTTCGCTCCAACATTGAGCGTAAAATTATATACTTTATTTCTGATTTTGTTTGCGATCGCTTGATATTCTTTCACCAATTCTGAATGATGAAATTCTTTGGCTTCCACTTGACCTTTGTGGTCATTAAGATTGCTGGCATTTGCCACTTTTGCAATACCTTGTTTGATCAAAACATTGTTTGCATAATTTGGATTCACATCAATTATGTCTCCCGCTTTGCCTTTTCCCTTCAAGTCTTTTATTAATATTATTTTCATATTTACTCCTAATAATAAATAGTTTAGCACAATGAAAATAAATTGTCAATTTTATAAACTTTTAGTTTTGCACAAAAGCATAAATAGTATGAGATTAATAATTAAAAAATATTTAAAAATAAAGGATAAAACTTTATTTTTTTATTTATTTATACTATAAAAAATAATTTTTTTAAATTTTTTATATTAAAATTTTGATTTTTAGTTTGTTGTTTTTTAATTTATTGGTAAATGATTGTTTGCTTTCTTTTCTTTTTAATATTTGTTTTATAATATTTGATATTTTTAAATAAAGAACTTTCAATCTAATATTTATTAAATATCAAAGAAAATTTTTTTGAAAAAAATTAGCATAGAATTATTTTTTATTTTTAAAAAATTGTTTATATTTTTTTAAAAATCTATTTTTATTAAACATATTTATTTTATAATTTTATTTTTAGTATAAATAATTTTATTTTGTAAAACATAATAGTATGGATGTAGTATGTAGAAAATATAGTTGCATATATAATGATAGAGCAAAGTGCACGCGTGCCAATTTGATTATTGACGATCAAGCACTTTGCGAAGATTTGGCAATTGACAAAACTAAAGAAATAGAAGATGTATCTCTAGATATGTTCAGTCACGAACCAGATATTGCACCATATCACCACTGCAAAAATATGCAGATACATTGTGGTAGTGAATCGTGTATTTTCAATCGTCAGGGAGAATGTTTTTCAAATGGAATTTTTGTAGGAAGTGCCACGACAGTAGCACCTTGTAATAGTTTCGTGCCTAAATAATAAGTAATTTTATTTTTATATAAAAAATAATTAGTAAAATATGAATATGCTTAAATGATTTTAAACGAGCAGAATCAAAAAAGTCAACTTTATAATAGGCTAAATATTAATTTATATTAGTTAAAAATTGTTTAGTGAGATTTCAACATTTTGAAATTAGCGGGTAAAAAAAGGAACGAACACGCAAAAGTAAAGTTCCCTTTTTATTAGTTTTAAAAATTAATAAGCACACAAATTATATATAAATGAAAAATTATTTTTCAATCGTGTAGTCATCTTCATCTAGATCAATCACGGTTTCTTTTTTCACTAAATCTTTTAAGTTGTGTTTTACCTTTTTCAAGCGCGTGGTAACGATTATGCTAGTGGCAATTTCCATCAATGAATTGAATATAATTGCTATGCCCAAGAAAATATTAAATACTCGTTCACTTTCAAACGGATTTGCGATAGTCAAAATTCCTAAAATCAAAATAATGAACGCAAAAATTGTGTCAATCCACCAATTTTTTGCACCAAATCTCCTGTAATTAAAAGATTTTTGCATTTTATTTAGCGAAGCGAATACAAACAGCGTGCCGACAACGAACGCAAATACGGCAACATTTGTTAAAATACTTGCCGACATTGCCACAATTAGACCAAATAGAATATCAATACAACCGATCCAAAATCCAAGACTTTCGTATCCGTAAACAAAAAAATTTATGATTTCCACAATTCCACAAACAGCCAATCCTAATCCGAACAATAAAATAATTGTAAATTTTGTAGTTTCAGGGAAAAAAATTAAACAAAATCCAAAAATTAAGCAAATAATATTGAATATTAATGAAGTTATTTTAATATTTTTGAAATTTTTTTTCATTTTTGCTCCTTTGAAATAATTTTTTTCTATATTAAAAATAATAAACAATATTTTTAAAAATTGATAATATATTTTATATTTATAAACTTAATTCAGTTTGTTTATTTATTTTTCCTAAAATTTTGTTAATAATTCAATTGGATATAAATTTTTTTTATGAGTGAAAATATTTTTATGCATTTTAATTTGATTGACAAATTTAGTTATTAAATATATAATCATTATATGTTGAATAAATTATTGGCATTGCTATTATGACGATTGCCGACAATGTCGGCACATTGTTTGGTTGTGCTGAAAAGATTTTTTGACAGCATAACCGCTGTCAATTTTTATTAATTTTAGGAGAAATTATGAAAGAATACAATCATCAAGAAGTGGAATCAAAATGGAGAAAATATTGGGAAGATAATAAAACTTTTAAAACTGATATTTGGGATTTTTCAAAACCAAAATTTTATGCTTTGGATATGTTTCCTTATCCGTCAGGATCTGGGCTTCATGTGGGCCATCCAGAAGGGTATACTGCCACGGATATTGTGAGTAGGATGAAAAGAATGCAGGGGTACAATGTGTTGCATCCTATGGGCTTTGATTCGTTTGGGCTACCTGCTGAACAGCACGCTATTGAAACTGGAAACAATCCTAATGATTTCACTATTAAGAATATTGAATATTTTACAAATCAATTAAAGAATTTAGGTTTTTCATTTGATTGGGACAGAATGATATCCACAAGTTCTCCAGATTACTATAAATGGACGCAATGGATATTCAAACAATTATATCAAGACGGATTGGCAAAGTGCGTTGATATGCCTGTCAATTGGTGCGAAGAATTGGGGTGCGTGTTAGCCAACGATGAAATTGTTGACGGAAAAAGTGAACGCGGTGGCTATCCTGTTGTTAAGAAAAATATGAAACAATGGGTGATTGATATGCCTAAATATGCGGAAAGATTGCTAAAAGGGTTAGACGAAATCGATTGGCCCGAATCTACAAAAGCAATGCAACGCAATCGTATTGGAAAATCTGAAGGAGTGGAAGTAGATTTTGATATTTTAGGCGGGGGAAAGTTTTCTATATTCACCACTTGTATTGAAACGATATATGGAATTACCTTTATGGTGCTTGCGCCCGAGAGTAAACTTGTGGACGAATTGAAACCAAGGATAAAAAACTGGGCGGAAGTGGAAAAGTATAGAGAAGAAACAGCGAAGTTGAGCGACCTTGACCGCACAGAATTAAACAAAGGCAAATCTGGCGTCAAATTGGACGGAATATTTGCCATTCATCCACTCACGAAAAAACAAGTGCCCGTATTTATAGGAGATTTTGTGTTGGCTAGTTATGGTACAGGTGCAGTGATGGCGGTGCCTAGCCACGATCAGCGCGATTTTGAATATGCAATTGCGCACAACATTCCTATGATTCAGGTTATATCGGGTGCAGATGTGAGCAAATGTGCATTCGAAAAACATTCGTATTTAGGCAAGGGATGTAAACTTATCAACAGTGAAGAATTTAGCGGACTCACCGTGGAGCAAGCAAAAGATGCAATTACAGAAAAGTTGGAAAAACTTAAAGTGGGGAGAAAGACAGTTAATTATAAAATTCACGAATGGATTTTTGCAAGGCAACGCTATTGGGGAGAGCCAATCCCTATCGTTCATTTCCAAGATGGAAGTATGAAAGCCTTACCAGACAAAGATTTGCCTGTGATACTGCCAATATTAGACGATTATAAACCATTGAAAGATGGCAGGAGCCCGCTAGCAAAAGCAACTGATTGGGTGAATGTTTGTGTCGATGGCAAAAAAGCGATGCGCGAGACTAACACTATGCCAGGCAGTGCGGGATCTAGTTGGTACTTTTTAAGATATATAGATCCGCATAATGACAAAGAATTTGCAAATTATGAATTGTTGAAACATTGGATGCCTGTAGATTTGTATGTTGGTGGACCAGAGCACGCCGTTGGGCATCTATTGTATTCAAGAATGTGGAATAATTATTTGTATGATAAAAAATTAGTTCCATATAAAGAACCTTTTAAAAAGTTAGTTCATCAGGGTATGATTTTGGGCGCCAATGGCATAAAAATGGGCAAACGATATCCAAAATATGTGGTGGATCCAAACGATATAGTCAAAAAATATGGTGCGGATACACTGCGCTTGTATGAGATGTTTATGGGACCACTAGAAATGTCAAAGCCTTGGGATGATATGGGTGTAGTTGCGTCACGCAAATTTTTGGATAGAGTGTATAGAATATATCAGGAAAAACCAATTTTAGACAAAGAAAATAAAGATTTGGAGATGATTTATCATCAAACTGTGAAAAAAGTGACGGATGATTATGAGAGTCTAAATTTCAACACGGCAATTGCACAATTAATGATATTTATCAACGCAGTGAGCAAGGCAGAGTTTTTGCCACGCGAGTATGCTGAAGGATTTGTTAAATTATTGAATCCAATCTGTCCGTGCATCACAGAAGAAATCTGGCAAGAATTAGGGCACAATAATACCATTGCGTATGAAAATTGGCCAATTTGCGATGAGAGTAAGATTGTGGTAGACAATATTGAAATTCCAATTCAAGTGAATGGCAAACTTCGTGGCAAAATATTGGTAAATAAAGACAGTTCGGAAGATGAAATCAAAGAAAAGGCGCTCGATGAAGTAAAATCATATCTAACAAATGGATACAAAAAAATTATTTATATTCCAGGTAGAATATTCAATATAGTTGTTTAGAAGATTTTTAGTTTCATATTTGAATTAAAAAATGCATTGATTTGTTGTCGATGCATTTTTTATGAATAATTGATATTTATTTTAGTATAAAACACTGATGTTTATTAAATTAGTGTAAATAACTGAAATTATAGATTTAGTTTAATAAATTAATTGATTTATATTTTTTATTATTTTTATTTTAAAATAATAGTGAATAAAATTTTATTTGATCAGATTAAACAGATTTTGATATTCCTAATTGCAAACCCAAAGTGGCAGAATCTGGAATTTGCTCTGCGTTAGGCACGCAGAGATCCCAAAATTTAGCATTTTCGAAACATTTTTCAGGTACAATTTTTAGATTTGGGAGATACAATGTATCTTCGCTTTGACATTCTTCAAAAGCAGATTTTCCTACCGTATTTACATTTTCAAACGAGTCCACGCAGTGCAAGTTGATAGCTTTTTTGAAAGCACCTTCACGAATCTCCTCTAGCCCTATGGCAGAGTCAAAGCTCACGCGGTCAATATTCAAATGGTAAAAACAATTTTTGTCTAAAACTTTCACTTTTTCCGTAAATGATATAGATATTGGGTGTTCGTTCGCTATAATATAGTCGATCAATTCGCGCGTGACGACCGGGGTATCAATGATAATTTCCAAGTCGAATTTGTTTGAACCAATTTTCTTGTATTGTCTTCTAAAATAAATATTTCCCATATTTTCTTCCTATTATTGTAATACTAATTGAAATTTGTGCAAATGTCAATATGTTGATAAAATATATTTTAATTTTTATTGTCAGAATTTTTTTCAGTTTGATATTTCGTATGATAACCACTATTTTGTTTAGGTCGCAATTCATTTGGGTAATAGATGTCAGTTTTGATATCATTCACGATCTTTTGAAGTTTGTTTGCGATAACATACGGATTTTCTATATCAAACAATGTGGCAGTCATATTGTTTGAAGTGATATAGATATCCCCAACTTTCAACAATTTATCTATCAGTCCAACTCTCAAATTTACAGACTGTATGTCTTGATAATAAAGATTTTTCATATCAACTATTATCTCTGAGCGAATAATAAGGCGCTTTGAAGTAAGGGCATATTCTATATTTTTGTGTTGCAAACAGGCGGTGACAATGTTGCTGATCCATATCCAAACGGGCGTAAGATGCAAGACAAAAAACACTACTAAAACGACTTTGAGTATTGTTGGGGCAGAATTAAATACCCCATATTTTATCATTAAGAAGATAAATAAGCCGTCAAATAATATCCAAATTAGAGCAATGGGCAACATAGATAATATCTTCGACCAAACGAATGCAGATTTTTTCGGTTTGTCTGTCCAAATAACTTCTTCGCCGTCTTCTAACATATCATCTATGCTGTTTATGTGCATCTTATCAGATTTGAAATATTTTTCGTTGAATTTAGCCATAACCACCTCAAATTATTAAATTTTACTATCATTATAATAAAAATTTGATAAATTTGCAATATATTTTTATGATTATGGAATACGACAAAGCTAGATAAGCAATATTTATTATTATATTAGAATAATAAGAAATACGCGATTGAATCCTTATGTTTTATAAATATTATTTTCACACAAATATTGTTTCAAATAGATTAATTGATTTTCAATGAAATATCAAGATATGTATTTTAACTTTGCCAAAAAATTATCATATAATGAGTATAATTCAAAAGATGACAAATTTTATTTTTTCAAACTACTCAAATTGATTTTATTAAGATTTTTAATTATAGATAATTTATTGAAAAAAATAATATAATATCAATTTTCCACCCTTTTACTCATTATTTGCCCACTCAATAATCTGTACAATAATCAGTCTGTGAAATAATCGCTTTGTACAATAATCAGAGTTTTTATATCCAAATAATGATATATACTATTTACATACACAATAAAAAATGGAAAGTCCAGTTTTATTTGTATCAAAACTCTCTTTCCACGCAGATGGCGGAGTCAATGTTATCCAATTCTAACACTAAAATATGTATTGGGGCTCATTATATTAAAATAATTTTAAAAATTTCTATTTGAAATGCTTGCAATTTCAAAATGAAATTGTTATAATGTTCTTGTAACAAATGGAGGAAATTTATATGGGAACATTTTCAGAAAGAGTAAAAGCTTTAATGCTTGAAAAAAAGCTAAGCCAAAAAGACTTATCAAAACTTAGTGGAATAACTGAACCATCTTTATGTAGATACCTAAACTCACAAGTTACACCTAGAGCAGACATTGTTATCAATATAGCAAAAGTTTTTAACGTAAGTGAAAACTATTTGTTAGGCAAGTTAGAACAGACATCTTTTGAAAAAGCTTATGAAGAAACATTAAAAGTTGTTGCAAGAAACAGAAAAGTTCTAACAAAAGAAGAAAAAGCGGAAATTATTAGTATTTTATATGGAGAATCCGATTACGAAGACCCTAATGTATAGCAATATTTCTGGTGAAAAATATGATGAAATGGACAAGCTTGCGTTAGAAGTGTTACTTGATTATGGTGCAGTTACTTTTCCGCTAGACATTGCAGGATTAGCTAAGAAAATAGGCATAAATCTTATACCATATTCAAGTTTGAGTTTTCAAAAAATACAGAAACTTGTTGAAAAAAACTCGACATATAAGGGTGTGACTTGCCCTCGAAGAGACTCAAATGGTTCTCTTAGATTTGATACCTTTTATAATGATATTGATATAATGCCACTTGCTCAAAGATTTACAATTGCGCATGAGATTAAACATGTGGTTTGTGGTGATTGCTTTAAAAAGACTTTAACAGAAGAGGATGAAGTTCTTGCTGAACATTTTGCAAGAAGTTTATTGGCTCCACAATGTATGGTTATTTATCAGAATGAAAAGGATAGAAATGCCATTAGCAAACACTACGAAATTTCACTACCAAGCGCAGAAAATTGTTACAATGCGGTTGAAAATCGAAAAATAAAGTTTGGAGTAGATTTTCTATTTCAATTTGAAAAAGATTTTATTGAAGAAAGAAATAAAATCTTATAACTATCATGTTGATATCAGATGAAAGTCTGTTTATCATAAAAAAAGAACAAGCGCCAACTTGTTCTTTGAAACGGATTAGGCTCCGTCAAACCATTAGGCTTATTAACTTTCCTATAATAAGTAACACCATAATTATAGCATAAGCCTTTTTGATTTGCAAGTCCTAGAGACAAAATTATACAAAAGGAGACTAAAGTTATGGAAAAAGAAACAAAAATGTATATTTTCAGAAAATCCATAAGAAGAAGAGATGGTCGCATTTTATATGCTTCTAACTATGGATTAAAAGCTTTTAAAATAGCAGTTTAACAAATAATGGAGCTAGTTTGAAAGTTGCAGGCCCCTTAATAAATTTATTTTAAGGAGATATAGAAATGGCAAAAAATGTAAGAAGTATTACTCAAAATTCAACAGGAAGGAACATTAATTTTAAAGATGTTTCTTCAGGAGCAAAAATGACAAGAAGTCAATTTGTTTCAAAAATAGAAAATAATAAATATTCAGACTACCATATAAGAACAATAAATGGAATTAAAACGCCTTGTTCTAATCCAGATAAAAGTGAAAGGAATAATTTGGGTTAATGTATAAGAGTATATCAGAAAAAGTTTTGGGAGTAGTTGGACTAACAAGTATAGCTATTCTCGATAATTTTCTAATAGCGATTGCTGCTGTTTTGATTCATTGTTCAGTATATTCAATTGTTGGGTTTTTATACAATTTGGATATTATTAATGGTAAGTTTATGGGAAAACTGTGTTATTTTCTTATTTGGGTTGCATCTTTAGTTGGATGTGTATTTTTAGCTTTACATTGTCAACAAAGTATGATAACTTTATTTATTATAATTGGTGTTTTGTTAGTTTATAATATAGTTTATGGTGTTGTAAAATTTAAACTCAAAACATAGAAAAAGAGAGATTTAAATCTCTCTTTTTTGTTTTATTGATTGTTTTGCAAATGAGTATAAACGGCATTTGCTGATAAGTTTGAAAAGTTGCCATTTGTTTCGGCAAAGGTTTTTAAATCATGAGCAAGAAGAAAAGATATTTTCTCTATCTGCTTTGAGTTTAAATTTACTTTGCCTAATTTTAGTTCGTGTGAATTAAAATCAAAAACAGCAGTGTTTTCATCTATATCTTTACAATCAATAAAACATTGATTGTTATTCGTTTTTC
>CALWKA010000001.1 GCA_944381155.1 uncultured Clostridia bacterium | reverse complement strand
TGCATTATAAAATACATAATTATTGCTAGATAAATCTGACATATTTGTAGCATTGAAGTTGATTTCTGTGAGATTGTAGCAATTTTGGAATGCATTACTTCCTATGCTGGTCACACTTTCTGGTATGGTAATGCTGGTGAGATTGGTGCAACCAGAGAATGCAAAACTTCCTATGCTGGTGATACCTTCTCCTATGGTGATGCTGGTGAGATTGGTGCAACCATAGAATGCATAACTTCCTATACTGGTCACGCTATCTGGTATGGTGATGCTGGTGAGATTGGTGCAACCAGAGAATGCAAAACTTCCTATGCTGGTCACTCCTTCTCCTATGGTGATGCTGGTGAGATTGTCGCAATAAGCGAATGCATAATTTCCTATGCTGGTCACTCCTTCTCCTATGGTGATGCTGGTGAGATTGTCGCAATAAGCGAATGCATAATTTCCTATCTCTGTGCATTGGCTATTAGGCGCAAAGTTTACTTCGGCGATATTTGAATTATAAAATAAATATGCTGGAATGCGGGTGACATTCGCTCCTATATTCACTGTTATTCCTGCTCCATCCTGCCCTGCATTATAAAATACTCTATTACTGCTAGATAAATCTGACATATTTGTAGCATTGAAGTTGATTTCTGTGAGATTTCTGCAATCTCTAAATGCATAAGTTCCTATGCTGGTGATACCTTCTCCTAAGGTTATGCTGATGAGATTGGTGCAATCTCTGAATGCCCAACTTCCTATCTCGGTGCATTGGCTATTTTCGGCAAAGTGCACTTCGATGATATTTGGTGAATATGAACTATTATTATAAGGACAAAATAAATATGCTGGAATGCGGGTGACATTCGCTCCTATATTCACTGTTATTCCTGCTCCATCCTGCCCTGCATTATAAAATACTCTATTACTGCTAGATAAATCTGACATATTTGTAGCATTGAAGTTAATTTCTGTTAGATTCCTGCAATTATAGAATGCATAACTTCCTATGCTGGTCACACTATCTGGTATGGTGATGCTGGTGAGATTGGTGCAATCTCTGAATGCATAAGTTCCTATCTCTGTGCATTGGCTATTAGGCGCAAAGTTTACTTCGGTGATATTTGGCGCATATGAAGAACTTCCAGTATAAAATAAATATGCTGGAATGCGGGTGACATTCGCTCCTATATTCACTGTTATGCCTGCTCCATCCTGCCCTGCATTATAAAATACTCTATTACTGCTAGATAAATCTGCCATATTTGTAGCATTGAAGTTGATTTCTGTTAGATTCCTGCAATCATAGAATGCACCTCCTCCTATGCTGGTGACACTATCTGGTATGGTGATGCTGGTGAGATTGGTGCAATCTCTGAATGCGTAATTTCCTATGCTGGTCACGCTATCTGGTATGGTGATGCTGGTGAGTTTGTCGCAATAAGAGAATGCATAATTTCCTATGCTGGTCACACTATCTTGTATGGTGATGCTGGTGAGATTGGTGCATCTATAGAATGCATAACTTCCTATCTTTTCTAAGGTGGCTGGCAAAGTTACGCTTGTTATATTTTTGCCGTAGAAAGCGCCTGCAGTATAACTGGATGCATCGGCTATGCCGGTGATTGTGTGGTCTGTGCCTTCGACTGCTGTGCCATCTTCAAGCAATGAATATGTGCTAGGGATTGTGACTTCGGTGGCGGTGCCTGTGTAGGCGGTGATTTCGCCATTTTCATTGATTTCAAATGGCAAAGGTGTTGCCACCAAATTTATTTCGAATACGACATTCACATTGCCTGTTACTGAATAGTTGTTGCCCGATGTGTGATCTGCACCGCTGACTGAAAAGTCAACCAATTCATAATTGTCTGGCAGGTCATAACTTATGGTCAAGACATCGCCATAATGTATGATTGTACCTGTAGAAAGATCGGATCCATCTCTATTGACAGTTACGCCATTTGGAACGGACAACAGGAAGTAATCTTCCAAAATTTCGCTGTATGTGATGACCACATCATCTCGAACTAAATATGTAAATTCTCCCCCGCTACGCACTGCGCCTGTCACTTCTAATTGCCCTAATTTGCCCGCGTTTGCCACAAACGAGATATTCAATATATCGTCATAATACAGCGTGCTGGAAGAAGTGATTGTTTCATCCCCACGCGTCACTTTCAACTGCGCGCCCGTATTGTTGATCATTTGAATTGAATATGGGGTGCGAGTCTCAGTATATGTGATCGTCACATTGCCTGTCACTCTATATCCGCCTGATTGTGCGCTAGCGCCCGAGACTGAAATTGAACCCGTATATCCTGCGTTTGAATCAAAGGTTATTTCCAATATATCGCCATAATATACTACCCCGCCATTATAAATGACATCGTTTCTCAAAATTGTAATTTTTGCGCCCGTGTTGTTGACAATCGAAAGCGAATATGGAATATTTTCTTCTGAATAATAGATTGAAACATTGCCCGTCACCTGATAACTGTTACCCGATTGGAGATCTGCGCCTGTCACTACTAAATGACCTGTACTGCCTTGATTTTCGGTATAACTAATAGTTAAAATATCCCCATAATGCAAGATAGCGCCATTTTGAAGGTTGTTCCCTTGCCTAGTGACAGTCAAGTTTGCCGTGGTGGAGTTGACGATTTCAAGCTCATACTCGCGCAATGTTTGACTAAATGATGCATATACCGCAACATCCGATGTAATATTCGTTAGATTTGCTGGTCTATTAT
Source organism: uncultured Clostridia bacterium (assembly GCA_944381155.1). Classification (GTDB taxonomy): domain Bacteria; phylum Bacillota; class Clostridia; order Christensenellales; family UBA1242; genus Onthoplasma. Next base: position 192,618 of record CALWKA010000001.1, on the reverse strand, counting down.
TCTCATCCACCCAACCCGTGAAAACATAACTATACATTTCTGTACTTTCTTTCGTTGGAACGCCTGAATAAATGCTATCCGCGTTTTGATTGACATATTCAATATAGATTAAATCATCGCCCGTTTCGTCATAGAAATAAACTTTGTTTGACGCGATGTCTGTATCGGTATCCACTTCTTCCACCAAATAATACACTGCATATAATTCGCTAGTAGGATATGTACCCGTTTCGTCTGCAGGAATTAATGACTGAATAGCAAATGCGGTGAATGTAACTTCAACACTATTTTGTTTGAAGTCATTGGTAAATTCATCCCCGTCGAAAGTGAATGATAGATCAACAGACTTGGTCTGATTCGCTTCAATCAAAGATGCTGGAGTGGAATTGTTTTCAAGCGCTTTATAATCTATGAGTTCACCATTAAGGTTATAATAATAAATTAGTGAATGGTCGTTGCCATCCATTTGAAATTTCAATTTTAATTTTATTATTGTATAAACGGGCGCGTTGCCAACATTTGCTATTGATAGCGTATTGAAATTGACAGTGCTACCCGGACTGATATTGTTGAGATATGTAGTGGTAAAATCTGTATCCGAAATAGTATTCGATCCCGAACGGATATTGATTTCAAGAGTGGCAAAATTGACATCGTCCGAGCGATTTGCTCGCGCGGTGAACCAAGCATACACTCCCACAAAGGATAGAAAAAGCAATAGCACAATATATGCTATACAAATAACCATACTATGCTTCTTACTTATTTTTTGCATTATACCCCTGTATAATATATACCAAATATTTATATATCTGTCAAACAAATTTTGTATTTAGCACGATGTTGAAACAATAAAATGATTAAATAAAATCAATTTTAAAAAATAAAAAAACTTGTTTGATAAAATAAGTAAATTAGTTAAAAAAATAAAAAAACTTGAAATTAATCAAGTTTTTATATCAATTCTATAATTGCCATTTCAGCATTGTCACCTTTGCGAATCCCTGTTTTCAAAATTCTGGTGTATCCACCCTTTGAACCCAATTCTTTTGCGCGTTCTGCATACTTTGGTGCATAAATATTGAATATTTTTTCAAGAAGTGGATTCTTGATATTGTCAATACGCAACAGATAATCCGCCTTTTTCTCGCCTGGCTTGCGCTCTTCTTTCACAGAGTAAACTTTTGCCATAATCTTTCTGCGCGCTGAAAGTTTCTTTGGTCCATCGTTTAGAACTTCGCGAGTGGTTTTTTCACCCTTTTTGTTCACTGTGGTCTTCTGCACAGTGACAACATCTTCATACGAGTTGATAGCCAAAGTTAAAAGCTTTTCAACATAACTTTTAAGTGATTTTGCTCTGGCAAGAGTAGTTTCAATCTTACCTTTCCAAAGAAGATCAGTAGCTTGATTTCGCATAATAGCCAATCTTTCTTCGGTAGGGCGTCCTAATTGTTTCACTTTCATACTGGCACTCCTTAATAATTTTCATTACCTTCAAGGACAATTCCATAAGATTCAAGCTTATTGATAACTTCTTCCATAGATTTAGCACCCATATTGCGTACTTTCATCATTTCTGCGCGCGTCTTTTTAGCAAGGTCGCCAATTGTATCAATACCTGCTCTCTTCAAGCAGTTGTAACTACGAACGCTTAATTCCATTTCCTCAATAGGTTTTTCGAATAATTTTGTTCTTTCATCTTCTTTTCTAGCAACCAAGATGTTCATTCCGTCCATACCTTCAACAAGGTCGACAAACATAGTTGCATAATCGTTTAATAATTTTGCTGATAGCGCAACGACTTCTTTTGCACTAACAGTACCGCGTGTTTGAACATCCAAAACGAGTTTGTCAAAGTCTAGACTACGACCAACACGACTAGATTGAACTTCAAAGTTGACGCGTTTGACAGGAGTAAACAATGAATCAATCGCTATAAAATCTACTTCATCTGAAAAATCTTTGTTCAGACTTGCCGGAACATAGCCTCTACCTCTACCAACATATAGAGTCATATCAAGGTCTGCATCATCGTCGATTGTGCAAATATACAAATCAGGATTTACGATGCTGATACCAGATTCACACTCAATATCCTTTGCATATACCACAGCAGGACCTTTCTTTTTAAGAGTCATAGTACCTTTGAAATCTTCGTCAGTACTCTCCGTCTTAACTGCAAGAGTCTTGAGATTCAAAACAATGTCTGGCACATCTTCAGTGACGCCTTTAATTGTTGAAAACTCGTGCAACACATTTTTTATTTTCACTCCGACAACGGCTGCACCAGGCAACGAGCTCAACAAAGTCCTACGAAGCATATTGCCTATCGTGATACCGAAGCCTTTTTCCAATGGTTCAACTGTAATAATCGCATTTGCACCATTGTCTTTTTCTTCCAAAGATATTTTTGGTTTTTCGATTTCCATCATAATTAGTTTCTCCTATTATCTTGAATAAAATTCTACAATCAAATGTTCTTGAATGTTCATATCAATGTCATCGCGTTCAGGAAGCGCTAACACTTTTCCTGTGAGAGTTTCTGGATTGAATTCCAACCATTTTGGAGTGTTCACTTTAGCATCTTTTAGCGCTTTGAACATCTCTAAACTTTGCTTGTTTTCTTTCACTTGAATCACATCTCCTACCTTCACTTGATAAGAAGGAATGTTCACTTTCTTGCCGTTTACAGTGATGTGACCGTGATTGACAATCTGCCTTGACTCTGCTCTAGATGAACCAATACCCATACGATGAACAACATTGTCCAATCTTAATTCAAGCATTTTCAATAATGCCCAACCCGTACTTTCTTTGCTACGAGTAGCTTTTTCATAATATATTCTGAATTGTTTTTCTAGCAAGCCATAAGCTCTGCGAACTTTTTGTTTTTCACGAAGTTGCATTCCGTATTCTGAAAACTTTTTCCTTGCAGTACCGTGTTGACCAGGGACCACTGGGCGTTTGTCAAAAGCACATTTAGTAAGACATCTCTCGCCCTTTAGGAAAAGCTTCATACCTTCTCTACGACATTGCTTACAATCTGGACTAGTATTTTTTGCCATATATCCTCCTACAATCTTCTCTTTTTAGGTGGTCTGCATCCATTGTGCGGAATAGGAGATACATCCTTAAACATAGTAACTCCCAATCCAAATGTTGTAGCAGCTCTGACTGCAGCTTCTCTACCGCCACCAGTACCAGCACCTTTAATATAGATAGCAATTTTGTTGATACCAAAAGAACTTGCTTTGCTCAAAACATCTTCTACCACCTGTTGAGCAACGAATGGAGTGCTCTTTTTGGCACCTCTGTAACCAAGTTTTCCTGCACTGCTTTGTGCTAATTGATTGCCTTGACTATCCGTTAAAGATACCAATGTATTGTTAGAACTTACTTGAATGTGCACAGCACCTTCGCCATTACTAACTAAAATTTTCTTTTTCCTTGTTTCTTTTTTAGTAGCCATTATTTACTCCTTATTACTTTTTCTTATTAGCTATCGTCACTTTAGGTCCCTTGCGTGTACGCGCATTATGCCTAGTAGATTGCCCTCTCACTGGAAGGTTAGCAATATGCCTGAGCCCACGATAGCACCTAATTTCTTTCAAGCGCTTGATGTCCATAGCCACATCTTTACGCTTTTCACCTTCTACGACAAAATTAGCCTCTATATATTTACGAATAGAAGCGATTTCATTTTCTGTAAGGTCTTTAACTCGGGTGTCAGGATTGATGCCAGTAGCTTGCAAAATCTTGTTCGCGCTGGTCCTTCCTATACCATAAATATAAGTAAGCCCGATCTCCACTCTTTTTTCATTAGGTAAATCCACGCCTGATATACGTGCCATAATTTTTCCTCCACTTAATGTAATTTATTTACTCACAATGCCAAAATGCCGCGAGACATTGTGCTAATTTTCAATTTTATTAACCTTGACGCTGTTTGTGCTTTGGATTTTTTGAGCAAATCACCATAACCTTGCCGTTGCGTTTGATCACTTTGCACTTTTCGCACATTGGTTTAACTGATGGTCTAACTTTCATAATTTCTCCTTCTAGTTTTTGTCTCTCCATACAATTCGACCTTTGGTCAAATCGTACGGACTCATCTCTACTTTTACCTTGTCACCCACTAATATCTTGATATAATTGGTACGCAATTTACCAGATATATATGCGGTGATGATATGGTTGTTCATAATCTTAACTTTGAAGTTGGTATTTCCCAAAACTTCGATCACTTCGCCTTCTGCTTCAATAAGGTCTTCCTTCGACATATTACTCCTTTTCAAAATAAACTTTAATCATTTTATATATCTCTGTATTCGTTGCAACGGACGAATTAACCCTTTTGATTATCTCGTCGTCGTGGGCAACTTTCAATAAGTGCTTTGGATTTTTCATCTTCGGCTTGTCCATAGTTCTATACTTACCATCTATTATAGCAAGATATCCATTTTTGTCAATAGCTGTGACTACAAATAAGCGATTTTTATCGTGTCCTGATACTGATTTCACTATATCTCCCACTGAAAATTCTATATCCATAACACTCCTACAAAGTCAAGATTTCCACACCTGTATCTGTAATCAGAACAGTGTTTTCATAATGTGCACTAGGTGAACCATCTTGCGTGGTCACTGTCCAATCGTTGTCCTCTAGATACACATAACGCTTTCCCATAGTAGACATTGGTTCTATCGCCAAGGTCATACCAGAAACTAACTGAATACCTGAATTGTACTTGCCATAGTTTAGGACTTGTGGATCTTCGTGCAAATTTTTGCCCACACCGTGACCGCACAACTCGCGCACCACTCCATAGCCACGATCTTCCAAATATGTTTGAATCCTGTGACTGATGTGCCCTAATCTATCGCCCGCCTTGATTCCTTTGATTCCTTCGAAAAAGGATTGGCGTGTAGCTTCTATTAAGTTAGCTTTTTCAATAGATATGTTCCCCACAGCAAATGTCCTTGCTGCATCTGAATGATAACCTTCCCAAATCACTCCGCAATCAATTGAGATGATATCTCCTTCTTTTAGCGGAACGGATGAACAGAATCCGTGCACCACTTGCGCGTTTACACTAGCACAAATCGTGTACGGAAATCCTTCATAATTCAAAAAGGAAGGTTTTGCACCTTGTGAAATTATATAATTGTAGGCCAAATCGTTAAGGTGCGCACTGGTCTGGCCCGGATAGATTGACTGCTCCATTAGGTCAAGCGTTTCTTTCAAAATCTTGCCCGCCTTTCGCATCTTCTCTATTTCTTCTTCGTTTTTGATAGTTATGTTCATTTTATTACCTTCATAACTGCTTTTAAAACTTCGTTTGGAGTTTTGGAAGCATCAATCTCTACCAAAACTCCGCGTTTTTTATATCTTTCAATCAATGGATAGGTCTCCAATTCGTATTGTTCAAATCGTTTGTTCACCGCTTCAGGCGTGTCGTCGCTACGCACTGTCAACTTTCCTTTGCAAATCGGACAAATCATATCTGGACAATTCGTTCGCGTGGTGATATTCCCACATTTTGAACAAGTGAGTCTATTCATAATGCGCTTGATAGCGTCATCCTTTTTCAAATTGAGATAGATTGCAAGGTCAACATTGCAAATTTTATCCAATTCATCCGCCTGCTCTTTTGAGCGTGGGAAGCCGTCGAATATAACAATAGGTTTTTTATTTTCTGACAACTTTTTCTTCACCGTTTCAATGACGATTTTGATATCTACCAATTCGCCTTTGTCCGTCTTTGATTTTATCAATTTGCCCAACTGCGAACCTGTGGCGATCTCCTCACGAAGTAGCGCGCCCACAGATACGAGTGAGAAATCTAAATGCTTTGACAAATCTTGCACCAAAGTGCCCTTTCCTGAACCTTGAATTCCTAATAGAACAATATTCATTTTCACCCCTATTTCAAAAATCCTCTATAATTTTTCATCATCATCTGTGCTTCCAATTGCTTGTCAAATTCAAGTGCAACTGATACGACAATCAACATACCTGTAGCACTGAATGCGCTGTTTAATCCACCCGTGCCGATTGCTGTGAATACGAGAGTAGGAATGAGCGCCATAAATGCTAGGAATATTGCGCCAAATAATGTGATGCGTTTGTTTATGCCATTCAAATATTGAGATGTAGGTTTACCCGGACGAATGCCTGGAATAAATCCACCATTTTGCTGAATTTGCCTACTGATTTCTTCTGTATCAAAGTTTATCATAGTATAGAAGTATGCAAATGCTAGAATCAAAAGTGCCAACAATATTGCATACACCCAACTTCCTGCGCCGATCCACTTATTCCACCATTGCACGAACCCAGAACTAGAATCTGAATCGAAAATGCTCATCAATAATTGTGGGAAAGTGAGCAACGCACTTGCGAATATGATAGGCATAACGCCATTTGCGTTCACTCTGATAGGAATATAAGTAGATTGTCCACCATAAAGTTTCCTACCTTTCATCTGTTTTGCATATTGCACGCCCACGCGTCTTTCGCCACCATCGACGAATACAACGAGAGCAAATATTGCAATCAATGCCACAAGGAATAACACCAATTGCCAAATAGCAGTTTGAGTGGTCTCTCCACCCACAAACAAGTTTTGGAAATTGTTTACAATACCGCTAGCGGCACTAGCCAAAATTCCCACGAAAATCAATAATGACATACCATTGCCGATGCCGATTTCAGTAATCTTTTCGCCAAGCCAAACAGTGAACATAGCACCTGCAACCAACATAATGACTATGAATGTATAGCAAAGTGCCTCATTTCCGCCAAATATATCAAGATGTGCACTTCCTGCTGTACCGAACCCCACCGCTATACCAATAGCTTGAGCGAGTGCGATAATCAAGGCAGCGATCTTTGTATATCTGCTAATCTTTTTCCTACCATCAGCGCCTTCTTTTGACATCCTTTGCCAACTAGGAATCACTGCTGCAAGCAACTGAATTATGATTGAAGAAGTGATATAAGGTGACACACCGAGTGCCAAGAACGAGCCTTGCGCTAGCGCTCCACCGCTCACCGCACTTAACAAACTTAAAAATGTGCTACCTTCCACATTGACACCGAGCGCGTCAGTGTCTATGCCTGGAATTGGCAACCAACAGCCGAGACGATAAACAAAGAGAAGAACCAAAGTCAATAGCAACTTGTTTCTTATTTCTTTGATTTTGAATGCGTCAGCTAATGTCTTGAACATTATACCTCCTCTACACTGCCACCTTGTGCTATAATCTTTTCTTTTGCTTGCGCAGTGAATTTATTTGCCACAACCTTGAGAGCGACAGACAATTCACCATTGCCCAAAATCTTTACGCCATCTTTTTCAATCTTTGACAAAATTCCACTTTCGAGAAGTTTCACAGCGTCAACGACAGTATTAGGCTCAAAGTTATTCAAACTGCTCACATTCACCACTGAATACACCTTTTTGAATTTAGCATTGCTAAATCCGCGTGCAGGTATACGCCTGTATAAAGGATTTTGACCACCTTCAAAGCCAGGACGAACTCCACCGCCAGAACGCGCATTCTGACCTTTGTGTCCCTTACCAGAAGTCTTGCCTATACCGCTACCGATACCTCTGCCAAGTCTTTTTTTGCTAGTCTTCTCTCCTTCTGCGTTTTTTAAATCGTGTATATACATAATTTTCTCCTTTATGCGTCTTCTTCCACTTTCAACAAGTGTTTTACTTTGAAGATGCTACCTCTTATGCAATCATTGTCAGGAAGAACTCTTGTCTGACCAAGTTTTTTGAAGCCCAAAGCTTCCAAAATCTTTGCTTGGCGTTTGTCAAAGCCTGTTGCGCTCTTAACAAGCGTCACTTTGATTGTCTTTTCTTGTTTTTTAGCCATAAGTCCTCCTAAATTTCTTCTACTGATTTACCACGAAGCATAGCAACTTGTTCTTTTGTCCTCATATCTTTAAGTCCATTGAGAGTTGCTCTAACCACATTGATTTTGTCAGTAGAACCATAAATTTTTGCACTGATGTCAGTATAACCTGCCATTTCAAAAACTGTACGAGCAGCACCACCAGCGATGAGTCCGCTACCCTTTTTAGAAGGAAGCATTTTCACGCTAGTTTTAGCAAACTTTCCAATAGTTTCGTGTGGAATTGTTCCGTCTATGATTGGAACAAGGATAACTGCTTTTTTCGCAGCTTTAGTTGCTTTTTCAATAGCGGCTGGCACTTCGCTAGCTTTTGCTATACCCATACCAACTCTACCTTTTTTATCTCCTACTACAACAAGAGCAGAGAAACGCATAGTACGACCGCCTTTGACAACTTTCGTCACACGCCTAACATCCAACATCTTCTTGTCAAACTCGTCTTTTTCTTCAACCCTTGGTTTTCTAAATTCTCGTTTTTGTGCCATAATTTCTCCTTAAAATTTCAAGCCAGCAGCTCTAGCGCCGTCAGCAAGTTCTTTCACTCTTCCTGTATAAAGGTATCCGCCACGATCAAATACAACTTCATCTATTTTTTTCTTCTTTGCTAGGCGAGCAATTTCAGTTCCCACATATCTTGCTTGCTCTTTGTTTGTCATACCTTTTACTTTTTCTTGTATTTCTTTTTGAGTAGTGTTGCAAGCAACTAATGTCTTTGCTTTCGTATCGTCAATTATCTGCGCATAGATGTGATTCAAACTTCTATACACACATAGTCTTGGGCGAACACTAGTGCCTGTTAAGTCGTGACGTAATTTGATATGGCGTTTTACGCGTTGAGAATTTTTATTAATCTTACTAATCATAACTTAACCTCCTACTTCTTTTTGCCTGCAGACTTACCAGGTTTCAAAATCACGCGATCGCTCGTGTAGTGGATTCCATATCCGTGGTAAGGTTCTATAGGTCTTAATGCTTTGATTTTCGCAGCGATTTCACCAACCAATTCTTTGTTTGCACCTTTTACTAAAATGGTGTTGTTGTCTGGAACTTCAAGCGTGATTCCTTCAACTTCTTCAAATTCAACCGGATGGCTCAATCCTAAATTCATTACTAATTTTTTGCCTTGTTTTGACAATTTATAACCAACTCCTTGTACGGTCAAAGATTTCTTGAATCCATCTTTTACCCCTACAATCATATTGTGTATAAGTTGACGATACAAGCCTTGTTTTGCATTCGAATCTCTTGTGTCATCATTGCGGGTGACGATCACTTCGTTGTCTTTGACTTCCACTGTCACATTTTTTGAATATGCTTGAGATAAAGTATCTTTTGCACCTTTGACTGTGACCACATTGTCTTTGACTTCCACTGTCACGCCACTAGGTATTGAGATAGGCAATTTTCCAATTCTTGACATAACTCACCTCTCTACCATACATAGGCTAGCACTTCGCCGCCTACATTCATTTTCCTAGCAACTTTATCTGTGATGATGCCTTTGCTAGTAGACACAATTGCTATTCCCAACCCGTTAAGAACTTTTGGTAATTGTTCAGTATTAGCATAAATTCTTAATCCCGGTTTGCTGATTCTTTTCAATCCTTGGATGACTTTTTCACCATTAGGACCATATTTTAGTGTGATTTCTATCATCTTGATTCCATTTTCTTCGCTAGACTTGTAATCTACAATATATCCTTCATCTTTCAAGATTTTGGCGATTGCGAGTTTAGTCTTTGATTGTGGAACAAGCACACTTTCGTGCTTATTGGCATTCGCATTACGAATACGAGTAAGCATATCTGCGATAGGGTCTAAACTTAACATACTTCTCTCCTTTTACCAACTAGCCTTCTTAACGCCAGGGATTTCACCTTTGCTAGCTAAATTTCTAAAACAAATTCTGCAAATTCCATATTTTTTAAGTACGGCGTGTGGACGACCGCAAATAGAACATCTCGTGTATTCACGAGTTGTGAACTTTTGCTTTCTTTGTTGTTTATTTACCATTGCTTTTCTTGCCATAATTCACTCCTATTTACTCTTCTTGAACGGAACGCCCATCAATTTTAACAATTCAAGCGCCTCTTCGTTCGATTTTGCGGTAGTTACGAATATGATATCAAATCCTCTCACTGAATCAATTTTGTCGTATACGATTTCAGGGAATATGATCTGCTCTTTCACACCGAAACTATAATTTCCTCGTCCATCAAAAGATTTTGTGCTGAGTCCTTGGAAGTCTCTCACGCGTGGAAGTGCTATTGAGATCAATCTGTCAAAAAACTCATACATCTTTTCTCCGCGTAGAGTCACTTTTGCACCAATCTTTTCCCCTTGACGAAGTTTGAAATTTGCAACTGATTTTTTCGCTTTCGTCACCACTGCCTTTTGTCCTGCAATTAAAGTCAATTCTTCTACTGCAGTGTTGAAACTTTTTGCATTTCCTTTTTCTTTACCTAGACGAAGACTCAAAACAATTTTGTCGAGCTTTGGTATTTCCATTACATTTTTATAACCAAATTTCTCTTTCAAAGCTTTTTTGACCACTTCGTTGTAGTATGCATGACGCCTATTAATTTCTTTTTCCATAAGTCATACTCCTTTATGCCTTTTTACTGCTTTTTGCAGTCTTTTTCGTAGCTGTGCTTTCTGCACTTTCGCTCTTTTGAACTTTCTTTTTAGAAGCTGTCTTTGTCGCTTTCTTGCTTTCTTCCGCTTCTGTTTTTTCAGCCTTTTGAGCCTTCTTTGCACTAGATTCTACCTTTTTGGTAGCCTTCTTTGCCTTTGCAACATCCAAAGATGCGCCACATTTTTTGCAAATACGAGATTTTGTATCTCCTTGTACTGAATGTGATACGCGAGTTGCTTTCTTGCATACTGGGCAGATGACTTGAACATTGCTAATGTCAATAGCGCCTTCAGTCTTTAAAATACCACCCTTATCATCCTTGCTTCTAGGTTTTTTGTGATGCGCTTGAATGTTTACTCCCGCTACGATCACGCGTCCGGTTTCTCTATTCACTTCTAGCACTTCACCAGATTTTTTTGCATCCTTTCCCGCAAGTACAAGTACATTGTCGCCTTTCTTTATACTATACTTCATCTCTGCCTCCTATAATACTTCTGGTGCCAATGAGATTATTTGATTGAATCCCCTAGCACGAAGTTCTCTTGCAATCGGTCCAAACACACGCGTACCTCTTGGCGCCTTTTGTTTGTCAATAATCACAGCGGCGTTTTCATCAAATTTGATTGAACTGCCGTCTGGTCTTTGCACTCCCTTTTTAGAGCGCACGATTACTGCCATAACCACATCGCCCTTTTTCACCTTTCCGTCTGGATCCGCTTTTTTGACAGAAGCCACGATGATATCACCGATATTTGCAAATTTTCTCACTGAGCCACCTAAACAACGGATGCACATAATTTCTTTTGCACCTGTATTGTCGGCAACTTTCAATCTTGATAATGGTTGAATCATACCTGCCTCCTACTTCGCTCTTTCAACGATAGAAAGAAGTCTGAAATATTTGTCTTTGCTCATAGGGCGAGTTTCCACAATCAAAACTGTGTCGCCAATATGCGCTTCATTCTTCTCATCGTGAGCTTTATATTTTTTTGTATAAGTCGTATATTTTTTATATATTGGGTGTCTTTTCTTGCTGGTGACCAAAACAGTAATGGTCTTGTCCATTTTGTCAGAAACAACAACACCTTGAATCGTCTTGCGGTTTACTACTTTACTTTCCATACATTACTCCTTCGTTCCAGCCAATTTTTCTTTTAGGGCAGTCTTTACCCTAGCGATGTTCTTGCGAACAATTTTAATTCTTGATGTGTCTGTCAGCTGACCAACTTTGTGCTGGAAAGTGAGATTAAATAGTTCGCTTCTCAATTTTCCTTCTTCCGCTGTCAACTCTTGAATTGATAGTTCTCTATAATTATTCTTCATTGTTTTCACCGCCTTTTTCCTTATAGACTACTTTAGTCTTGCAAGGAAGTTTATGTGAAGCAAGTCGGAGTGCTTCCAAACAAATTTCTTCACTTGGTCCGCTCACTTCGATAATCACTCTGTCACGCTTCACAACTGCTACGTGACCAACCTGCGCACCTTTTCCGCTACCCATACGAGTGTCTGCAGGTTTCTTCGTGATAGGTTTGTCTGGGAAAACTTTTATCCAAAGTTTACCGCCACGCTTCATATATCTGTTGATTGCAACACGCGCTGCTTCAAGTTGGTTAGGTGTGATCCAACAAGGTTCAGTGGCTTGAAGCCCATAATCTCCGTACACCACTTTGCTACCACGAATAGCACGACCTGTCATTCGTCCACGATGTTGCTTTCTTCTCTTTTCTCTCTTAGGCATTAACATATTAGTTTTCTCCTTTCTTGTGATTTACTGAACTTTGAGAAACTTTACCCAAAATTTCACCTTTGTTTATCCAAACTTTTACACCTAATACACCAAAAGTCGTGTGCGCTTCTGTGCAAGCATAGTCAATATTTGCTCGGATAGTGTGGAGAGGAAGTGAACCTTCGTGATAGTGTTCGCTACGCGCAATTTCTGCACCATCTAGACGGCCAGATACCATTGTCTTCACGCCTACTGCGCCCGCTCTCATCACTCTTTGCATAGCAGACTTCATCACTCTGCGGAATTGAGCACGCTTTTCAAGTTGACTAGCGATTGATTCTGCCACCAACTTTGCATCTAAGTCTGGATTTTTCTGTTCAACTATATTTACATTGACTTTCTTTGCGTTGGTCAATTTTTCAACATTTTTCTTAAGTGCTTCCACTCCTGCACCCTTTTGTCCAATCAAAATTCCAGGTTTTGCAGTGGTGATAGTCACTGTGATTGAATCGTTCGTTCTCTCAATCAAAACGCTTGAAATTGCACAACTTTTATATTCTTTAAGGATATAGTTACGGATTACATTATCTTCCTTAATGTTCTTTGCGATGTTCTTTTTGTCTGTGTACCAAAAAGAATTCCAAGTCTTGTTGATACCAATTCTCATTCCATTCGGATTAACTTTTTGTCCCATACTTCTACTCCTTTACATCTAGCACAACTTTGATATGGCTAGTTCTTGTGACAATTCTATCAGCACCGTGTGCTCTTCCGCGGAAATAAACTTTGTTTACGCGTGTAGGACCCGCTCCTAGCACCACTTCTGCCAATTTCAAATCGTGAACATTCATTCCTTTATTATGTTCAGCATTTGCGCCCGCAGATTTTACCACTTTCAAAAGAATTGCCGCTGCATCTTGTGGCATATTTGACAAAATTGCCACTGCATCATCATAACTCTTGCCTCGTACTGTGTCGATAACAATCTTTGCCTTTGTAGGAGAAAGACGAACATGACGAACACAAGCATACGGACGAGTATCTTTGATTGCTTTGATTTTTTCTGTTTTTTCTCTAATTCTCTTTGCCATAGTTCACTCCTACTTTTTACCTTTTACTTCTTTTTGCTTGTGACCTTTGAAGGTACGAGTAGGTGCAAATTCGCCCAACTTGTGACCCACCATATCCACAGTGCAATATACAGGTATATGTTTTTTACCATTGTGTACAGCAATTGTATGCCCTACAAATTCTGGATAGATCGTGCTTGAACGCGACCAAGTCTTGATTGCCTTTTTCTCGTTCTTTTCGTTCATTTCAGTAATTCGTTGCATCAATCTTTCTTCCACAAATGGTTTTTTCTTCAAACTTCTACTCATAAACTACTCCTACTTAGCTTTGGCTCTCTTGACAATCAATTTGTCACTAGCCTTTTTATGTTTTCTAGTCTTGTATCCAAGAGCTGGTTTACCCCAAGGAGTGACAGGACCTGCGTGTCCAACTGGTGACTTACCTTCACCACCGCCGTGTGGGTGATCCACTGGGTTCATTGCAGAACCACGCACTGATGGACGGATGCCCAAATGGCGTTTGCGTCCAGCTTTTCCCAAGGACACGATTTCATTTTCTTCATTGCCAATCGTACCGATTGTGGCACGACATACTGCAAGCACTTTCCTCATTTCGCCAGAAGGCAAACGCAAAGTTGCGTACGCTCCTTCTTTTGCCATAAGTTGTGCAGACATTCCCGCACTTCTTGCCATCTGTCCGCCCTTGCCTGGTTGCAATTCAATGTTGTGAACGATAGCTCCTAGCGGAATATCTTTCAATTCAAGAGCGTTGCCCGGCTTGATCTCTGCGCCCGCTCCGCTCATTACCTTGTCCCCTACATTCAGTCCTTTTGGAGCAAGGATAAATCTTTTTTCTCCGTCAGCATAAGTCAACAATGCAATATATGCTGTTCTGTTTGGATCGTATTGTATGCTTTCAACTTTTGCCACGATTCCATCTTTGTTACGCTTGAAATCGATCTTCCTATATTTACGCCTATTAGCGCCACCGATGTTTCGAACGGTGATCTTTCCTTGAGCATTACGACCGCCTGTCTTCTTCACTTCTGTCAGCAATGACTTTGGTGCTACTGCATCTTTTGTCAATTCGTCGTATGTCTTGTAGGTTTTGAATCTACTGCCGGCAGATGTAGGTTTTATCTTTCTTATCGCCATAATCTACTCCTTTTAGTTCAAGCTCTCGAAGAATGCGATAGCCTTTGATTCAGGTTTTAGGAAAACAATAGCTTTCTTGTAATCGCTCGTTCGACCAGTTACTCGACCTTTTTTTGTATTTCTTGATTTTTCTTTTCCTGTGCAGTTTACAGTGTTTACGCGCGCAACTTGCACTTCAAACAATTCTTCAACTGCCTTTTTGATCTCTACTTTGTTTGCATTGACATTCACTTTGAATGTATACACTTTGTTTGGGAAGCCTGCGTACGACTTTTCAGTCATAATAGGCTCCAAGATTATTTCTTGCGCTTTCATTATACGTATGCCTCCTCTAATTTCTTAATAGCATCCTTTGTGAACACAAGATATGTGTTTTCCACAACCTGCGCCACATTAAGTAGCATAACATCTTCACAACTTACCTTTTGAATGTTGGCAGTTGCTCTCATCACGCCTTCGTCTTTTCCGTCTGTTAGGATGATAGTGCGTTTATCTAGTCCAAAAGTCTTCAAAAATTCGCTAGCGCTCTTTGTCTTGTTGTCTAAAAACTTCACTTCGTCTAGGATATACACTTCATCTTGCCTAATCTTTTGTGATATTGCAGAAGAAAATGCTATATCTCTCATCTTTTTGTTGATCTTTTGACTGAAATCGCGTGGCTTTGGAGCGAACACTACGCCACCGCCGTCAAATTGTGGAGCACTTCTTTCGTCGTGACGCGCACCACCCGTACCTTTTTGTCTATACATCTTTTTCTTACTAGCGTTCACTTCGCTACGAGTAAGAGTAGATTTCGTTCCTTGTCTTGCGTTGTTGTGCAATGCCACCACCACTTGATGAACAAGTGGTTCGTTATAGTCTGCGCCGAACACTAAATCGTTCAAACTAATATTGCCAACTGCCTCTTTGTTCATATTATAAACTTTTAGTTTCACCATAGTTTACTCCTTTAAGCCTTCACTGCAGACTTGATAGTAACTATTGATTTCTTTGGACCAGGGATAGCGCCCTTTACCAAAATCAAATTCCTATCTGCGTCCACGCGTACAACTTTAAGATTCTGCACTGTCACGGCTTCGCTACCGTAATGTCCAGGCATCTTTTTACCTTTGAATACACGACTTGGTGTTGAGTTCGCACCCATTGAACCCACTTCTCTATGCACAGGTCCTACACCGTGAGTCATCTTTAATCTCTGTTGATTCCAGCGTTTGATAACACCTGTGAATCCGTGCCCTTTCGTAATGCCGGATACATCCACTAGGTCGCCTTCGCTGAACATATCAGCTTTGATCTCTTGACCAAGACTGAATTTTGATACATCGTCATATTTAAACTCTTTCATCACGCGTTTTGGCTCAACTCCCGCTTTCTTGTATGCGCCCGTCTGTGCCTTGTTTACATTCTTTGTTTTGATGTCGCCAAATGCTACCTGCACTGAATTGTAGCCGTCTGTATCTGTCGTTTTGATTTGAGTCACATAGCAAGGACCTGCTTCAATAACTGTCACAGGTTCCACTCTGCCGTCATCGGTGAACACTTGCGTCATACCGATCTTTCTACCAATAATAGCTTTTTCCACAGTTCCCTCCTTATAATTCTACCTTAATGTCTACGCCAGCAGGAACATTCATCTTCAATAATGTGTCTACTGCTTTTGCGTTTGGTGCAAACACATCAATCAATCTAAAGTGCGTGCGAGATTCAAATTGCTCACGCGAATCTTTGTATTTGTGTGTAGCACGAATGATTGTCACCACTTCCTTTTTTGTAGGTAGTGGAACAGGTCCAGAAACTTTACATCCAGACTTTGTCGCAGTGTCAAGTATTCTTGATACCACGCTTTCTAGCAAACCTGTATCGTATGATGCAAGTTTGATTCTGAGTTTTGTTGTTGCCATTTTTCTTCTCCTTTTACTTATAGTCAACACTAAACCGACTTTCGTTTACTTCCAGCATAGACTTATCCATCGCTTTCACCAACCGCTTTTAATAGGTATATATTAATATATTTATCTGTTTTAATTTGCTAAATCTAAATACATAGCGCAGGTTGAATGAAATTTTAGATGTTTAAGGTGTATTTCGGCAGTTTGATTGCTCACTTACTCGATTTTACACGATGCCGGGTGTAAAGTGCTGATCTTCAAAAATAAATTGGGCTATGCCCTATATTTTGGTCGGCGTCAAACTAGACTAGGTCAACATAAATTCCCATTTGTCGCTTGCTAACAAATGCAACCTTATGCGTCAAACCATTAATCAGCAATTTTATTTTATCAAAGAAAATAATGATTGTCAACCCTTTTTATGAACTTTTTTATGAAATTTTTACGATTGCACTATACCATTTTTATTCAAGCTTTGCGTTTACAACATTTTACTAATCAAACCTTTCTTTATCATTTAATTGTTTTGAATGCAGAGATTAAAATATCTAAAAGCTCGTTCAGTTTTGATATGTATTTGCTATCGTTCGTAATTCGGCTATTTATCTCAATTTGAATTGTCCACACATTGTAATTCGTAGAAAAATAACCCGAGATTGTTCGCTCTCCCGCCCTGAACGGATTGTCTATGGTGGTGACAAATCCCGCGTTTTTCAAACCAGATAAGATTTTGTCATACAGATTAACATCATTTTTTATATTCGTGCCAAAGTTGATTCCGAGATTTATATCGCAATCTCGCTCTCTCTTTAATCCGTGTATGTCTATAATATACTTTATACCAACTGCAGAAATCAGATATTTGATTTTATCCTTATAATTCGATTCTTTATCAAAATTAGCATCGTCAAAATTGTTTTTTGTCTTTATTATCAAAGACGAATTTAGCCTATCCGCCAATATGATGCCTGTGGAAAGAGTGCCTATCTCTTCATTTTTCTGCTTGCCCAAGCGCGTTTGCTTGACTGCGTGCGGGACAGATATTAATATTGGACTAGATTTTGTATCAACAAAAAAATCAGGTTCTTGATGCACCAAGAAAAATTGCTTTCTAATCTTTACAAATTTTTTATGTGAAATCCTGTCTTGTTTCATAATCAATATATTATCACAAACAAATTTTGAACACAATCAAAAATCTGAATGAAAACAAATGTTTGTATCTACTTAAAAAATACATATTAATTTTTGACCGAATTAACTTCTGTCTTTTAATATTTATTCCATAAATTTATTATTAATTTTCTAATATTTATTGCTTTTATATTTAGTCATTGAATAAATATGATTTATATAATTTATTTTTATATGTTCTATTGTAATCAATTGATCGTTTTATATTTATACTCTTATTAATATGGCTTTGATTTTTCCTTCGTCTATACTTATCCTTTACTCAATTGAAAAAATATGATATACTATAACTATGAAACAATTTGAAAAGAATGATAATAGTTTTGTTTGCGTTTGGTGCAAAAAGCGCGTGCCCGAATTGAAATATAGTTCGCGTGACCACTGCACTCACTGCCTTGCTTCCCTGCACATTGATGTCAACCCTGGGGATAGGGCGAATGAGTGTTGCGGAATACTTTTCCCCATTGATGTCACAATTAGTGGAAAAAAAGGATATATAATACAATATAAGTGTAGCAAATGTGGAAAACTTCACAACAACAAATCTGCTCAAGACGACGAATTCTCCACAATACTAAAAGTGATGAACAAAACTTACTCCCCACTTGACTACAAAAATGAAAAATAATTTTTAAAATTAGAAAAACTAGCGACAAAATTAATGATGACGGAATAATAAATATTAATTTATTGAATTTTGAAACAAATTATAGTTTTATAGAGATATTTAACTTGAACATTATCATTTTAAACTATATATTGGAAAATGCACATTGATTTTATATTGTCAAATTAGTTTGCAAATACATAAAATTTTAATATCAACAATAAATTAATATATAAAATTGGCAAAAAGCAAACGCGCAATTAGGGCAAAATCAGCACAATTATTGAAATAATATTAAAAAAGTTTAAAAAAAGGTATTTACAAAAATAAAATTATGTGTTAAAATTTGCGTAACAAATAGAAATAAGGAGTGAATTATGCCAAACGAGAATGAAAACATACAATTTTCATTAAAATACAATTCTGCAGCAGCAAAAAGAATTGACGCTTTGAGCGATCAAGAATTATTTGAAAGATATTTTATGCCTACGAATAACCCAAACTGGAAAATAACTGATGATTCAATGAATGCTCTTAGGCTTAAGGACGAAAAGACTGATAGATATAGATTTGAAAAATCTAGATCAATTATGGGCTCTCCATTTGATTATTTTGTCACGGCTCTATACTTAAGAATCGTTACATATATACCTCAAGGTTATAAACTTAATATGGCAAATATTGTATATGATTTTGAAACTATCTTGGCTGAAAATTCAGAACAGGCTCGCACAATTGCAAAAACAAAAGAGGTGACCGACTTCTTGTACGATCTTACTAGAAATTTTACAGATTTGGCTAATCGCGGACTTGATTATGCTCTTGGTCAAAATGTGGAGTTGTAAATAAAATTTAATAATTGAAAAATCGCCTTTCGGCGATTTTTTATTGCATATTTAATAAATCATTCTCTTGAAGTTCTCCTTGTGTATATGGATTGTCGTCTAAATGGATTGTTTCTTCATTTGTGTTTCCTAGTCTAACCGGTTGAGTTGTGTTTTCTAGTTTGACTTCTTGAACTGTTTTGTTTGCTGTCCTCATCTGTAATTTTTCCTCTTCAATTCGTTTAAAATCGCCTTCCGACATCATTCCCACTACAGTTTTTTCCGTTTTGGTTTGTCCAGTTTTCGCCCGCCTATCATCAGCGTTTACACGGCTTAATATTCTACGATCAGATGAACCCGTGCTTATATTATTGGAAACATTTCCCCTTACATTTCTTTCCTGATTTTTAGAGGTTTTACCATTCGTTGGTTTATTTGAATTGCCTCCCTTGCTCTTACCACCGCCAGAGCCACCCTTTTTTGCGTCAGCGGATGCACTCGCAGATTTTGTTGGCGCAGGAGATTTCGGTGTAGATTGGACTTCGTTTTTCTTCTCTTTATTAGTATTGACAGCTGCTGATGCTTTGGTAGATTCAATCTCTTGTTTCTTCTGGCTTTCTGTTATTTGCTTATTCGTAGACGGGCTAATATTTGCATTTACTTCAGCGCCCCTATTTGTTAAAGCTTTTAGCAATTGTGCGCGACTAGATTGTACCTGCTCGCCCTGCTCGGACTCGGTGCGCGGAACTAATTCTTTTCCGTTTTCCCTTATTGATTCAATCAATTTGGACGCATTTTCTTTAGCTGATTCTCTAACTGCGCCCACATTGACCGCCACCGCTTCCGCTTCTGTTCGTCCTATCACTTCCTTTTCTGCCTGCAAAGTTTCTTTCATAAGATCCACAACAGACATATCCCGCTCCAAATTCTGTGTATCTAAAACGATCCTATCTCTTTTCTTCTCATCCGGTTCGTTATCAAAACTATCTTCTCTTAACTCTACACTTTCTAAATTATTTGTATCTATTCTTTCTGCTCTATTTGTTTCTATCTTTTCCGTCTTAACAGCGATTTCATCCCTAGATTTGATATTATATGCTAATTGCGCATTGCGCCTTTCTGCTAATAAATCTGCCTTTTCTTCATCTGTCAAAACATTCATATTTGAATTAATAGATTTCTCTATGACTTCGTTCAAGGTCTTGGCAAAATTTGGTCTATCTATACGGATAAAATCTTTTTTCTCTGATAGCGTCTTTTTCAAGTCTTCATCCACCAAAACTTTCAATTTTGGATAATGGTCTATAATTGAGAGCAGATTGACCGAATATTCCGCTTCGATTTCTTCCAACTTTTCTTCGCTTTTCAACAAAATAGCATTCGCTTTGATAAGATATTTGAATCGTGACACCAACCCAAAAAGCGTAGCCAAACTCTCTTCATCCATATGGAAAATGTCCAGCACTTCGCTCGGAGCAGTAGAGATATTCCAGCGCCTATATAGTGCATTTTTGTCCACCACGCCAGATGTTTCAACTTCATCCAACACATATTCGTTTATGTTGCTATATGTGCCACTATTTAATTTGTTGTTCGCTTCAAAACTGATTTTTTCCACCAAAGAAAGCGTGGCACGATTGCCCTCGGTGGTCACCATAAATGTAATTTGCTTGTCAAACTTGACATTGCCCAAACACACATCAATGTTATCAATCGTCTCCACGACATATTTTGGCATAGCAATCATTTCGTGCTGAATCTCAGGAGATAGCACATATTCACCTGAAGAATTGAAATCTCCCCACATATAACCAAGAATTGTATGTCGCAAATTGTTGAATTTCAAATATTCAATCTCTGCGCTGTCTTCTACATACCCCAATTCAGAATCCTGTTTCAAATACTTAGCCATATAATTCTCCTAAATAAATTATAGCATAGTCATTTGAAATTCGCAAACAAAAAATAGCGCCAATGCACTATTTTGTTTTTTTTAATAAATTAATTGATTGAGTGTGTTATGAAATATTTTGATCGCTAATTATTACAAATAGATCATAATTTGTGTATACATTTTAATTGAATTGATTTAATTTAAAATGTTTTATTTTATTAGATTGATTGCGATTTAGGTTTCTTGTTCGCTCAATTTCCTTTGCTGATCTGCAAGAGTCAACGCGTCCATCATTTCGTCCAAATCGCCATTCATAAAATCTTCAATATTGTATAAACTGAGTCCTATTCTATGATCGGTTACCCTACCTTGTGGAAAATTGTATGTGCGAATTCGCTCGCTTCTATCCCCTGTGCCCACCTGACTCTTCCTGTTTTGTCTATACTCCGCCTCTTTTTGTTGTTGATAATAATCATAAACTTTCGCGCGAAGCATGGCGAACGCCTTTTCTTTGTTTTGAGTCTGACTGCGCTCGTCTTGACAACTGACCACTATTCCCGTAGGAAAGTGCGTAATTCTAATAGCAGATTCTGTCTTGTTGATGTGCTGACCGCCCGCGCCACTGCTTCTGAATAGGTCAATTCGAATATCTTTGTCATTTATTTCCACTTCTGCGTCTTCCATTTCGGGCAAAATAGCCACGGTGGCAGTAGAAGTGTGCACCCTGCCCTGACTCTCTGTTTCGGGCACACGCTGAACTCTATGCACGCCCGATTCATATTTGAAACGCGCGTATGCATTTTTACCTTTAATCATTGCCTGCACTTCTTTGATTCCGCCCAGTTCGGTTTCTTCAATATTCATTATCTCCATTTTGAATTTGTGCGAATCGCAATACATTTGATACATACGGAACAAACTATGTGCAAAAAGCGCGCTTTCTTCCCCACCTGCTCCGCCACGAATCTCCAAAATGACATTTTTTGTATCGTTTTCATCTTTTGGCAAAAGCAAAATTTTCAATTGTTCTTCACTTTCATTAATTTTGCCTTTTAGATCTTCGCATTCTTCCTTGAGCATATTTTTCATTTCATTGTCCGTTTCGGTCTCAATCAAACAGCGCGCATCTTCATAATCCTTATTTAACTTTTCATATTTTTCATATTCTTCCATCAATGGTTGAAGTGAAGAATGTTCCTTCACTTTTTTTTGCCAATTTTTTGTGTCCGCTATCACTTGCGGATCTGCAATCTCACGAGTCAAAATATCGTACTTTTCTTTGATACCTTTCAATTTTTCCAACATAAATTACTCCTTATTTTGAAATACCAAAACTCTATCTATTCCGTTTAAGTCAGGCACCTTTTCCAAAAATTTATAATCTTTGAATATTGAAATCACATCTTCACACTGATTATATCCTATCTCCAAAATCAATATTCCGCGTTCGGTCAAATGTGTGGAGAAATCAGATGCAATCTTTTTATAAAAATCTAGTCCGTCCGCGCCACCATCCAGCGCCAACATTGGATCGTAATCTTTCACTTCACGATCAAGCGAATCGATCACATCGCTAGGTATATATGGCGGATTTGAAATTATCAGATCAAATTTTTCATCAATATTTTCAAATAGATCACTTAACACGAATCTAATATTTGCGCTTAATCGCTTTGCATTCAATTTAGCAATTTTTAGGGCAGATTTTGAAATGTCTGAAGCGGTCAGATTGACCATACAATTTTTTTCGATAGCAATAGCCAAACATCCGCTCCCCGTACATAAGTCCAACACATTTTTAAGATCCATCAGTTTAATATATTTTATCGCACTGTCCACAAGCGTTTCGCTATCCTGACGCGGAGAAAGCACATTTTCATCCACAAAAAACTGCAAGCCATAAAAATATGATTTTTTAAACAATTTGTCTATTGGTATTGACTTGTCCAATCTGAATTTTGCATATTGCCTGATTTTCTTTTCCTGCGCGGATGAAATTTCGTCTATCAGCGACAACTCTGTTCGCGACACTTTCAACAATTCGGAAACAATAAAATCAATATCAGCAACATCTTTTCCGTGCTGACGATATGTTTTTTTCAATTCGTTTCTCAATTCAATCAATTTCATAAATTTTTAGTTTCAATTTGTTTATAAACAAAAAAAATACGCGCCCAATCTGCATATGCAAAAAAAGACGCGTAAATTGGCTATTTCAATTTATGTTTCTTATTGAATCTATCTACACGACCTTCGGTATCAACGAGTTTTTGCTGACCAGTAAAGAATGGGTGGCACTTATCACAAACTTCCAATTTAACAGTGTCGCCTGCTTTTACTCCTTGTTTTGAAGTCTTGCCTTTGAACTCATTGCCACAAGCACATAGAAAAGTAACTTCTACATAATTAGGTTGAATATCTTTCTTCATAACTACTCCTTAATTATTCTAGCTAAATGATTATAACTTGAAAATATACATTTGTCAACAGTTTTTTTGATAACTTTTCACAATCTTTTTGGCAAATTTGTCTATATCACCCGCTCCCACAAACGCCACGGGTTCACACCCTGACACAAAATTTAGCAAACTTTTCATAGACGCACCATATCTCACCCCTTGATTATATTTTTTCAATTCGAGATACAAGTCGTGCGCACCAAGCCCCAAATTCTTTTTCTCGCGGGCGGGATATTCTTTGAAAATGCAAAGATTTTTTACATCCTTTAGTGCCTGCAAAAATTTTTTCAAAAACATTTTTGTTCGCGAATATGTATGCGGTTGAAACACGATCTTATAATCAGGAAATTCGGTCGAAAACGCCTGTATAAATGATTTTAATTCGGTGGGATGATGCGCATAATCTATGAAAATTTTTGCGTTGTCATATTTGCCCAGATATTCGTATCTTCTGGGCACTCCAGAAAATGAATTCACCGCTTTTATTATCGTGCTGTCATCAATATTTAGTTCGTGCGCCACTGCTATGGCAAGCGAAATATTATTCAAATTGTATTCACCCTTTATCTTTGGGTTTATATTTAGTTTAGTTTTTGATACAAATGTGACATTTTTTGTCCGTTTTAAAAAATCTACGCTCGCACTATCAAACACGAATCTTTTTTCCCCACGCTTTAAAAATGTCAAAAATGCTGTTTTCAAATTGAATATATTTTTGTATGTATCCAAATGCTCCGCCTCAACATTTGTCACCACGGATATAGTTGGTTTCAATCGCAAAAAACTTTTGTTGTATTCGCACGCTTCCACCACCAAAAAATCATCCCCGCACTTAAAGCGCGGAGCGAAAACATCCGCTCCAATATGGCAAGAGACTTTTTTGCCCGCTCTATGCAAAATCTCATAAATGATTGAAGCGGTGGTAGATTTCCCGTGCGTGCCTGCCACTGCTATCACACACTTAAATTCTCTACACAAGTTTGCCAATATCTCTGCGCGATCAAATATTGGGCTATTCAATTTTTTTAGATTGATCACATATTTATTGTCGTCTTTGATAGCGCCCGTTTTCACGCAAAAATCTACCTGCAAATATTCGCGTCTAAATCTATTCGTCACGACTATGCCCGCTTCTATACATTTGTTTGTATATTCACTTTTTTTCTGGTCGTAGCCGTACACTGTATAGCCCTTTTCTTTGAATGCAAGCGCTAGTTGATGCATACTCACTCCGCCTATGCCTAAAAACAATACCGATCGAAAAACTTTTTTCATCTTTTCACCTATACTCATATATGAAATTTATCTCGCTTTCGTATAACAAAAACGAATTATATTTCCAAAATTTAGATAAATATAGTGAAAAATGTTTGCAAAATAAATTTGAATAATGTAAAATATTAATGACTACGATGTAGTTAATCTAAAAAAGGGGAAGGTGAATAAACTTGGACATCACAGACATTAGAATCAGATTGGTCAGCAAAGATGATAGCAAGTTGAAGGCCGTTGCCTCATTCACGATTGATAATGCATTTGTTGTGCACGATGTGAAGATTATTGAAGGCACCAATGGCAACTTTATCGCTATGCCATCAAAGCAAGCACCTAGTGGCGAGTACAGAGATATTGTACACCCATCCAACACTGAGACAAGAGAACAAATTAGTTCTGCTGTATTAGCCGCTTATGAAAAAGAAAAAAATAATCAATAGTCTCAGTACACTTCTGCATTAGTTCAATACTATGCAGATTTTTTTTGCCAAAAAATGAAATTAAAATATATCAAACTTAAAGATGATATACACAATTCAAGGCTTTCAAATCTTTTTCAATTTTTCTATTTATGACTTAAAAGGCATTTTTCATTATTTGAAAAAGTTAAAAAATCTTACGATTCGATTTTGATTAAAATGATTTCATACAAAAAATCAGCATTGCCAACTAATAAATTAATTTTTTAGATTAAAAATTTTACATAAAATTAAAAACACAAAAAATCAAATTGCTTTAAAAAAGCAAAAAGGAGCTTTATGACAAATAAATCTCCTTTTATTTCACTCTTATTTCAATCTAATTTATTATTGTTCGTTTTTTGTGTTGCTATTATTTAGATTGAAATTTTGTTTGACTTTTATTATACATTTTCCAAGAATGACAATTCAATTCCTGTAGTTCTAGTCCATATATTATTTGAGAAATCAAATGTCAATTCGCGTACATAATTTTGATTAATCGGAATGAATAGATACCAAACTTTAGCTGTCAAAGTGTGCGTACCTGTAAAGGTTGAAGATCTATTGAATTCACTAGATGTTACCACTTTTACATTGTTGTTGTTGTTGCTTTGACCATAAGAAGTGTTCCATTGTCCGCTATTGAATTCAGCCACAATCAGTGTCTTGCCGTGAGAGACTGCTTCATCATTGTTGACTACCACACTTTCCATTCTACCAGAAGCAGCGGTGCCTGCATAAATATTGTAATTGTCTGCCGTCCCTGAAGACATTGTGTTGGTATAATCTCTCCAAGTTTCACGATAGAATGAACCATATCCGTCCACACTGCTATTTACTGTTGCGTTAATTAGGCTAGCAGAATTTGGGAAGATCAATACTAGTAATGAAGTCCTTGTGCTGTTTAACTTTCCGTAAAGTTCGCTTACTGCTTGAATATCTGTCATATTTCCCGCACTGAAGTTATAACTTACGCCTGCTACAAATTTATCACCAGTAATATAATTTTGTGAGATATTTCCATTTGCTGAATTGTATTTGCCTATCAAAATTTGATCAAGTTTTGCACCTGCATTAGTCATATTCACCACTGCACCAGACACATAGTTTCCATACACATCCGAACCTGCAATAGATTGACTAATTGTAGATCTACTAGTTGAATTGTTCGCTGCAATTCCGCCAACATAGAAATTCTTTCCTTCATAGTATGATCCAATAGATGTCATTAAGTTGTATGCGTTAGCAATTGTTGCGTTGTTTGTAGCAGCAATTCCGCCCACATAGATACTAGTTGCGCTGATATTTTCTATTTCTATACCATCACCTGTCAATCTGACATTTGATATACTGCCATTATTTATTGCAGTTGCGCCACCTACATACAAAGTAGTATTTGTGCGTTCGATGACCGTTCTTACTTCTAATGAAGAATTTTTGATGATTCCGCCATTTTCAGCACTGATTCCACCCACATTTGCGTTTACTCCATTGTGCGAATATGCGAGACTCACATTTCCTGAAATATTATCTATAGTTCCATCAACATTTACTGCTACCACACCACCTAATCCGGTATTTGCAGAAAGGTTGACAACTGATACTGTCGAATTTGACAATGTGCCTCTACTCATTCTGCCCACAATTCCGCCAGCATAGTCTATATCTGCACTAGAAGATATATTCAATCCATCTACACTACTATTCCTAATTATTGAGCCATCATCTATCTCTGCAGTCAATCCGCCAAAGTATGTTGAATCAACATTTACATTAGATAAATATTCAACATTTACATTATCAAGAGTAGATTCTCCGTCTATGCCTTCAATCATTTTTCCTGCCACTGCACCAACATTGGTAGCCGAACTGGTCAAATTGAATGTCACACCTTCAATGTTCAAATTCCTTATTGTTGAGCCCTCCATTTCAGAGAATAGCCCCGTGCATCCATTTTCTAAAGTGGTCAAATTTAAACCACGAATAGTAAATCCATTTCCGTCAAATATACTATTTACCAATTTCACAGGAGTCCATTGTATCCCTGTTAGGTCTACATCTCCGTTCAAACTAAAATGTCGATTTACGATTTGTCCATTGTCTTTCTGCTTGTATTCTTCTATCTGTTGAACAAATGATTGACCATTTTCTTCTGCTGTGCCATCGTCTGGAGGCGTTGGATCATCCGGATCGCTTGGGTCGGTTGGATCACTCGGATCGGTTGGATCATCCGGATCGCTTGGGTCGGTTGGATCATCCGGATCACTTGGGTCGGTTGGATCATCCGGATCGCTTGGGTCATCCGGATCTGTAGGTTGCCCAATGTGATCTTCTTCCAAATCTCTTAAGAAATATTCACTAGATACTGAACTTAAAGTTGCGTTCGTCATACGAAGTTCTGGAAGTTCGCCAATAGTTATATCCCAAGCCGAATTGTCCCAATAAGTTCTGTTGCTTGCATCGATTGCATAGAAGATATATTCGGTATTCGCTTTCAATTCGTCTTCGGTATTGTATGTAACGATGAAATAAATATGATTCTGTACATCATAAAAGCCTTTATCAAAGAATGTGCTATCATAACTATTCACTGCACCCGTACCGACATTAATAGCATAATTCCCGATCAAATATCTCAATTGATTTGCGTTTGCTTGAACAAAGTTCGTGCCTTTTTCAATACTTCCCAAGAATGAGCCAAAATTTGCGTATGCGCTAGTGGATACTGAATATGATTCTTGAATGGTGCCATTGTATGTGGTGATGATCAACTTCCCTGCAAATCCGCCCACACTTCCCGCAGCATTCATCATAACAATATCTGCATCGGCAAAGGTTGCTTGCACTTTTGCTTTATCAACTTCGCCCACGAATCCGCCTACGGTAGCATTTGTGTTCGACGAACCCGCTGTGCCCACCACGATTGACGCATTTTGCACGCCTGAAATGGTTGCCAATGCGTTTTCGCCTGAAAGAACGCCTATCAAGCCACCCGTTTTTGAATTGTTCATCGTGTTATTAATGCTTACATCCACTGCTTGCACGCGAGTGACAGTGCCATTCACGATTCCTGCCAAAGCGCCCGCTGTTTGATAATTTCCCGTGATGTCCACATCGCACAGATTGAGATCGCTCACTTTTGCTGTCCCGCTTAATTGAGTGAATAATCCCGCATTTGCATATTCCGTTCCGCTTAAATGCAACGAACTAATCGTCTTGCCATTTCCATTGAATGTACCGCTGAACCCTACTGCCGTATTTGAATATCCAATTGGCTTGAAATCTTCAGTCAAATTGATATCGGACAACAAAAGGTAACTCGAAGTCAATGTGTAAGTCTCGCCAATTTTTTCAAGATCTGACTGACTGTTTATATAATATGGATTTTCTTGAGTACCTTCACCAATGTGCACGAGGATTTTGAATTCTGGATAGTTGTCATTTGATGTGGTGATGATGATATTCACTTCGCCACCATCTTTTGCCACATAATACCCTTTGTCTTCATCAAAACTGATGCATTTAGTGACTTCTTCGCCACCTGCATTGTAGTCATAAGTGGTATTTCTATGCTCTTTATACACGCTATAGCCAAGGTCATCCAATGTGACAACATCGCCCACATTGCAATATATCACTTTTGTCTTAAAATCTATCGCTTCGTCATTGCGCAAAAAATAATATGTGGTAAGCCCAATACAAACTACCACAACGATTGCTACTAGAAAAATTAAAAATTTCTTCATAATTCCCCCACAATAATTTGTTACGATTATTATAACCTAAATTCGAAATTTGTCAATACTCAATTCAAATTTTGTTAAAATTTATAAAATTTTATAATTTAGCAATTTTAAATAAAATTATGAATTTTAGTATAAATTTATTAAAATTTTCAAAATTGCACGAATGTTTGACTGAATGCTTCCATAATTGTTTCAATGAATTTGACCACTTTTTTCATTTTCACATCTCGTCATTGCTTGTTTTTTATCAAAAAAGTTTAGATATAGATTCTAAATTCGTGAATTCAAGATTTTCAATCGAAATATTTGTTAAATATGCGATTTCATTTATCAATTTTTTTAATAAATTTTGCAAAATACTTTGCTTTCCACGAAAAAAGACGATTATTCGCTAGATAATCGCCTTTTTGGTCGGTTGTTCGCTTTAATTTTGAAATGTTTACAAGTTCTGTTTTTAGCCAATTGTTTATCAATCAAAGGCAAAATTTATTCGGGTTTATTGTTCGACTCTGCAATTTTTTCTTCTATCATCCTTGCAATATTTGAATCAAAATTTACGCCATAATCTCGTTGTAATCTTTCCTTCAATTTTTCCAAACTTCCACAAATTTTTGCCATTTTTTCTATTAAATCGTCTACAGGCGCATTTTTTATACCTTTAATATATGAATACATTAAGCCAACATCATCCGCACTATTCTTTTTGAGCATTGCTTTAGATAGTTTATCTAATGCTTTTTGCTCTGTTTCATTTGAAATAAAATGCATCTTGCCTATATCACGCGCGGTCAAATATAGTCCGTCCGAATTGGTTCGCGCGCTTAATATATTGACCAACTTGAGCTTTTGCTCGTCCGAAACTTTCTCTCCATGCTCAAATAAGAAATTGGTGATTGAATCTAGCGTTCCGCGAGTAAATAATTCTTTTACCTTTGCGTCAATCTCTGCTTGAGTTAGTTGCTTTGGTTTCATATTTATCAATTCTTTTTTAATTAGTGGTTTTAATGGTTTTTCTTCATTTTTCACGGTAGTCTTTGGCTCTGCTTTTACTTCAGCTGGATTTTGCTCTGCGCTCTTTTCTTCCGTTGTCTTTTGTCTCTGTTCTGCCAATATTGTTGATTTTTGTCCTTCTTTTGGTTGCTTATTTTTTGTATTTGCTACCGCGGTTTTGGCGGTTTTGTTTATTCCTTGACTCTTTCTTATAATAGAATTTCCTGCGGTCTGTTTTTTATTTCCTGTATTTTCTGTTTCTTCCACTTTTGCTTTCTTGCTCTTTGCTGGCGTTTTAGCTTGTTTGTCTGCGCTCTTTATAGGTGTCTTGGCTTGGGGTTTTTGCGTTTTTACTGCTGGCGTGTTGTTGTCTACTTTTGTTTTTCCGCCAACTTGTGTGCCTGCGTTGGATTGTTTCTTACCTGCGTTTGTTTCTGTCGATTTTGCTAAATTTTGTTCTGCCGGCTTTTTAGCTTTTGGTTGTTTTGTGCTCACCTTTTTCTTGGTCGATTTTCCGCCTACTGTCGCTTGTGCCTTATCTGCTTGCTGACTTTGCTTTAATTGTTCATCTTCCTTTGCGGACAATTCATTGTGTAATATTCTAAATTCATTAATTATTCCATTTTTTACGCTTTGATCAAGTTTTAATTCTTTTAAAAAATACAGCGTGATAGTTACTGTGGTAAAATCTTGTTTTTCTCTTGATTGTTTCAACTCATCTCTAATGATTTGAACAATATATTCCATAAAATCTTTCTTTAAACTAGCATCAATTTTAGATTCGTTGATTAAATCAATACATTGATTGAATGCGGACGCATCCTTTTTTGCAAAAAGATTAAATATTTCTTTTTTTACTCCTTCAACGCCTGTTGCGCCTGCTTGTGCTTGCTTTTTTTTAGGCATAAATTCCTCCCAATCTATCAAAATTATCCATATTCTATCATTAATATACTTGCTTGTCAATATCTTGATTAAAAAAAATTTAGTTTTAGTTAGGCGGAAATTTAGTCAGAATCTCTGGAATTTTTTTATAAATAATGCTAAAAATATTTCAAAGATAAAATTTTTGATAGTATTAAACTTGTTTTAGGATAGAAGAAAATACACATAAACTTATTTTATCTTAAACGAAATAGATATTAAACTCGTTTAGCGCAACATATTGATTATTTCTAACTTACTAGCACATAATTTGTGTTGCAACATTAAAATTTCATTATATATCTTTTGCACGACATCGTCAAATATGAATTAGATAATTTTTTATATAATCTTCAAATAATTAAATGATTAAGTAAATAATTTATCATAAAATGTTTATATATATTTAAACTATTTATTTATATTTTTAATATAATAATAAAGACGCTAATATTGACCATTTTTCAAGACGCAAAACGCTAAAAATATTCAAACTATCAGACTAAAAAAAATGTTTGCAAAAAATATGAATTTATTATATTATAACTAGTATGAAAATTATTGGAACTGTTGATAACATCGTCTTTAGGAATGAAGAAAACGGCTATTCAGTCGTCAATCTTTCGTGTGACAAAAAGAAGTTGACCGCAGTAGGCAATTTCCCCGAAGTTTTTGAAGGTCAAACACTTGAACTCACAGGCGAATATGTGGTAAACAAAAAATTCGGAGAGCAATTCAAAGCGGACGAAATATCTATCGTTGAGCCTACCAGCTTGCCAGCAATTGAAAAATATCTATCTAGCGGATTGATCTATGGAATCGGCCCGGTGACCGCAAAAAAAATCGTGAACGAATTTAAGGAAGACACACTTTCAATTTTGGAATTCAATCCGGTCAAATTGAGCAAAATCAGAGGAATTAGCAAACAAAAAGCGATTGAAATCTCCAATGCTTACAACGAAATGAAAGATATGCAAAATATCATTATGTTTTTGCAATCGCACTTTATTAGCACCAATTTAGCAATTAAAATTTATAATGTATACAAAAATAAAACTATAGAGATCGTGAAAAACAACCCATATCAACTCATTGAGGATATTGACGGAGTGGGATTTGCCACAGCAGACAAGATTGCTTTGAAGCTTGGAATAGATATGTATGGTGAAAATAGAATAAAAGCAGGACTAATTTACACCTTGAAAACTTACAGCGAGCGCGAAGGGCACACTTATCTACCGCGTGAAAATTTGATTCAAAATTGTATAGAAATTTTAAATTTTAGCGAAAATGAGCGCGAAATTGTGCAAAAATGCGTAGATTATTTGCAAATTGAAGGATTAATTAAAAATTTTTCATATCACGGAGAAGATATTAGCGTACTGACAAGATTTTATTTTCAAGAAAAATATATCGCGAGAAAACTATATAAATTGTCATACAATCAGTTTGAGGAAAACACTAATTTTATTGATAGCATCAATCACTATCAGCGCATCCACAATATCGAACTAAACGGCGAACAAACGGATGCTGTGCTTGCGAGTCAAACAAAAGGTGTGTCTGTAATCACGGGCGGGCCGGGCACGGGTAAAACGACGATCGTTCGTTGCATTTTGGAATTGTTTAAACAGCAAAATAAACGCGTCCTGCTCTGTGCCCCTACAGGCAGAGCGGCAAAGCGCTTGAGCGAAAGCGCAGGAATTGAAGCAAAGACAATTCATAGAGCGTTAGAAATGAACCCAACCGAAAATGACGGAATCTTCCATAGAAATGAAAATAATCCGCTGGATGCGGATGTGATCGTGATTGACGAGATGAGTATGGTTGATGTTGGTTTGTTTTATCATCTGCTGAAAGCCGTCCGCTCCACCACCCGCATTGTTATGGTGGGAGATAAAGATCAGTTGCCCAGCGTGGGAGCAGGCAATGTCCTACGCGATATCATTGATTCAAAACGATTGAATGTGACTCAACTTGTGAATATTTATAGGCAAGGGAATGATAGTTTGATCATCACAAACGCCCATTTGATTAATAGTGGCAAAATGCCTATAATAGACAACACAAGCAAAGATTTTTTCTATGAAAGCGGAAAAGATTTGATTAGCAATAGTGAAACTATCATTGACCTAGTCAGCACTAGACTACCAAATTATTTTGGATATGATCCAAAAGATATTCAAGTTCTCGCACCTATGAAAGCAGGTCCGTGCGGAATAGATAATTTAAACAAACGCTTGCAGATGACGCTTAATCCGCATTTTAGCGGAGTTGAATTAGTTTCAGACACATTGAGATTCCGCGTGGGTGACAAAATTATGCAAACGCAAAACAACTATGAACAAAAATACGAAAAATACGAAGCCAATGGAACGATCCAGGAAGGTACAGGAGTGTTTAATGGCGACATTGGGTATATCACACATATCACTCCGGACACAAATGAAGTGACGATTCGTTTTGACGATGGCAAAGTGTGTAAGTATGCAAAAACAGATTTATATCAAATTAGCCTTGCCTATGCTATTACAATACATAAAAGTCAAGGCAGTGAATTTGATTGCGTGGTCATTCCGCTCGTTCCGGGCGCGCCAATAATCATCACTAGGAATCTATTGTACACCGCGATCACTCGCGCAAAAAAGACGGTTGTATTGATTGGTAGCAAACAAATTTTAGCGCGTATGATTCACAATAATTACACAGCGAAGCGATACACTTTATTAAAAGATTTTCTAATAGAAGAATTTAGTCAAGACTAATTTTATTTCATCTTTTTTCTTTCGTATTTATTTATAAATTTTATAGATATTTTTATTTTTTCATTTATAAAAATCTTCATTTTATTGCAAAAATCTAAACAAAAATTTAAAATCGAATTATCATTATTAATAATAATTAACAAAAAATTCATCTTTTTAATTTAATTTTATCCTTAAAAAAATTAAAAAATACAAAAAATTTTTATTTTTTATTAAAAAAATCATAAAAAAATAGATATAAAACACAATATTTCTAATATTTTTTAATTTTTATAAATCGAATAACAATGAATTTTAAAAAGCATATAAATTAAGAATAAATAATTTTTTAATAATAAATTAATAAAACTATTGGATATTTTAATATTTGTAAATAATTTTTAATTTGTTAATTTATATAAAATAATTAAAAATTATAGTTAAAAATAATTATTTTTAAAAATTAAAATTAATGATAAAAAAGTCACACTAATATAGATTATATTAATGAGATTTTTTTGTTGCAATCTTATTTACTGATTAGATATTTTAAAATATAAATTTCCTATTACAATTCCTGATGACCTAAACCGTGTGCTAGAGTCAAAACATATATTTCTTTTGCACCTTTTGACTTAATAATTTTGCTCAACTCGTTGCAGGTGGAACCCGTGGTATATACATCGTCAATAATCAAAATTGTTTTATCCTTTATTAATGGTTTGCAGTCGTCGATGAATTTGAATACACCTTTTACATTCTCTTTTCTTTGTTTAAGATTCAATTTTGTCTGACTTGTGTTATCCACAATTTTTGTGCATAAAATGTGGAAATGTATTTCAGATTTTTCCGCTAAATGCCTAGCCATAAGTTCAGATTGGTTGTATCCCCTAGCCTTTTCCTTTGATTTGAATAGCGGAACGCAGGTTATAATATCTGGCGAGATATCCCAACGCGACAGATATTCGCATAAATAATTTGCTAATGGTTCGTATAAAAATTTCATACTATTGTATTTGAACTTGTGCACGACAGACGCCACCCTATCTCTATATTCAAACACGCTCCTAGCTAGTATAAAATCAAAGTTGTTCGCCTTGCAATTAAGGCATACCCCATCGTTATCCAATGCCACCGGAGCACCACAACGAGCACACGAATGTGTGATAAATGGCAAAGATTTCAAACACATTTCACAAGTGTCGTTATGCGATTTGTCATTCAATTCTTCTCCACAAAAAATACATTTTATATGACGCGGATAAATAATATCTAATATATTTTCTTTTAATTTCTTCCAATTCAATTTTTTCATTTGTCCTCATATCTAAAAGTTTGATGATTTTTTAATGTGATAATTTTTTTTAATTTTTATTAAAAATAACATATTTTTATATATTTTAATTATATTTTTATAAAATTTATAATTATTTTTTAATTTTTATTATAACATTTTAATATTCTTATTTTTACAATTATATTAAAATTATTAATTTTATAATAATTTTATATTATTAAACTTTTATGATTTCTTTAATTTTCTTATGGTTTTTATTTTAATATATTTTACTATATTATTATATTTTTTCAAAGCATTATAATCATATTCTATTTTATATTTTTTATACTCAACAAAAAAATAATTAAAATTTATTATTTTTTTATTTATTTCATATAAATTTTAACGATTTATATAATATTTTTTTATAATTTTCTAATTTTTTTATAATCTATATAAACTGCTTTATATTAATCACAAATAAAATTTATTTATTTCATATAGCCATATATTATTATATCATATATTATTATAGCTTTATTTCGCCCGCAAATTATATTAATTAATCACTTAAACTAGTATTAGTTTTCAGAGAATATTTGCAAAATAAGAATATGTGCGCTAGAGCAAAATAAAATTTATTTTCGTGAGTATTTAGATTGATAAAAATTGAAATTTAGAATAAAATGAAAATTTTGTTTAAAATCTTTTGTTCCGTTTTAACAAAAACAATCACCTTTAATAAATAAAAAAAATAGCCACTTCGGGCTATTTTTAGCATAAAGAATTATTTAAGTTCAACAGTAGCGCCTGCAGCTTTCAATGCTGTTTCCAATGCCTTTGCTTCTTCAGTAGGAACATTTTCTTTCACAGTAGCTGGAGCACTTTCAACAAGGTTTTTAGCTTCCATCAAGCCAAGTCCTGTAGCTTCACGAACTGCTTTGATGACTGCGATCTTGTTTGCGCCTACTTCCTTCAATACTACATTGAATTCAGTCTTTTCTTCAGCTGGAGCTGCGGCATCACTTGCAACAGCTGGACCTGCCACAACAGCAGCAGCTGCGCTGACACCAAATTCTTCTTCTAATGCTTTTACCAACTCGTTAAGTTCAACGGCGGTTTTCTTTTTGATTTCTTCAACGATTTCTTGTGTTGTCATAATTTATCTCCTTTTTATATTAGTCTTTTAATCATTTTTTTTCTGCGATAGCTTTAAATGCACGAGCAAGACTTGAAACTGGTGCATTGAGGACAAATAACAATTGTGCAACAAGTTGT
Source organism: uncultured Clostridia bacterium (assembly GCA_944381155.1). GTDB lineage: Bacteria > Bacillota > Clostridia > Christensenellales > UBA1242 > Onthoplasma. The sequence goes on along the minus strand of CALWKA010000001.1, from coordinate 156,542 downwards.
TCTTTCGTAGGGATGCTAGCAAGCACTTTAACTTCATTTTCGTCTATGACTTTGCCATTATAATAGCCCGCCTTTACTGACAATGAAGTATAATCTTTCATAGCATTTTTAACTAACCTAGGAGCAACTGTCTCATCATCCAAGCCAAACGCAAATGCAGTAGTACCATTCAAAGCTTCGTCGAACCCAGTGATACCCAATGCTTCACAAGCCTTTTTGAAAAGAGTGTTTTTGATAACTTTGTAAACAACATTGTTATTGCGCATTTCTTTTCTCAAAGCGGTGTCTTGACTAACTGTGATACCACGATAGTCCACCAAAACGATTGACTTTGAAGACTCTATCAACTTTTTGATCTCTTCTACCGCAACTTTTTTAGCTTCTTGATTTGCTGACACTTTAATCCTCCTTTATGCTATTAAATAAAAATTCCTTTTGCCAAGACAAAAGGAACACTACAATCGACATTCTTTTTCTCTCCTACACAAGCAACTTATGTTTTACGCTTTCGCACTTGTGGTCTTTGGCACAGAATTTTATTTAACTGCGTTTATTTTACCCTAAATGAAAACAATTGTCAATAGATTTTGCTAATTTTTTTCAATTCAATAATGATTTTCGTGCAATTTAGCACATTTTGCTATCTAACTATAATTAATTTATGTTTGCAATTTGCTAAAATAAATCAACTTGATTGCTATATTTCTAGTATAATCAAGATGAAAATAATAAATCGCGCTATAAAATTAGATAGCTTTAAAAATTATCTTTCAATTAAAATTATCTATCTATTATAGATTAAGTATTATATTATTGGAGTTATTTTATAAGTTTATTCTATATTCTTCATATTATTTCGACAAAATCGATAAATTAAAAAAGCATTTTAAAAAAATTCTTGCGTGTTCAAAACAAAAAATTGTATTGACAAATGCCTATATGTGTGCTAATATGAGTGGAGAATATTTTATTCTAAACAAAAGGAGAAATTATGGAAAAGAAAACGAATGCATCAAATGCGTCAAATGCCGAAGTTTTTGCAAAAGCAGAAACTCAAACTAGTGAAAGAAACGGTATAATATCTCGTATGCTTTCAAAATCAAAAGAGCGCAAAAAAACTAAAACAAAATCTAGCGGACTTAAAAAGAAAGTAGGAGCAGTGGCTCTTGCTGGTGCGCTCGCTTTGGGCACCGCGGGGCTAGCAGGATGTAACAATATATTCAATCCAAGCAATCCAAATACGCCAATCAACCCAGATCCTATAAATCCTGAGCCCGATTCCACCTACTCCGAACTCTTGACCGCAGTGAAAGAAGATTCATACTATGTCAACCTTTTAGAACAATACGAAAATGGAGAAGCCGCATTGGCAGAATGTAAAGCTTTGCCTTATGGCTATCTAGAAAAAGAATTCGGATTAGGTCCAGAAGAGATAATTGAAAGTCGTATGACTTCCTCTATCGTTTCTTATATTAAAAATGATGACCCAAATCATCTTTATGTTTCATCGAAAATTACAGTTAATAATGCGCCAGACCCATACTACATTTTCACCACTTTAATGTATGAGGTATCTGATAAAGAGTATGAAGAATTTGAAATACTAAATGAATCAAAAGCAATTCAATCAGGATTTTATATTCAGGAATTGTCAAAGCAGCGCGAACCTGCAGAAGAACATTCAATCAAAGTGACGCAAGATGTGATTGACTCATTTTATAAATTACTAAAAAATTCAGACACTTATACAATGGATGTTTGGGGCCATGACAATATTGAAATGGACTGGCTAGACGCATCCGTTTCAAATCAAACGATAAATATTGCGGTGCGAGCTCATACTGCAAAAGAAATCGGCTTCGTAAGTTCAGGTGAAATTAGATATTTGGAAATGGTCCCTGCTATTGGACAAGATGTATGCACAGAGGGATATGATAGCACAATATTTAATGGCCCTAGAGATGCAAAGGCTGTAGATTTTGATGCTTATGTAAATAGCGTAGAAGATATGACATATTTTATCTCCCCAGGTAATAAAGCTGACTACATAGTTGTAAACATTGATAATGTTATGCAAAGCAATTTGACAAAATAAATTAGATTTTAAAACTAAATAATGAAAAATACGCTAGCATATGCTAGCGTATTTTTATGCTAAATTGATTCCTCCACCGGAGGCTCCGCTAATGGATGCCCCACCTAGAATCACTCTGCAACTCTCAACCAGATAAGTGGTCATTCCTGGATTCGGCGTGTTGCTGTCTTCTTTATAAAAGTAATAATATTCTTTGTTGTTTTCGTCATCCGTATATTCCCACAATCCTCCAAAGAACAAAGATGTGTTAACTTCGTCTTCTATATCGTTATATTTATATCTAGTAAAGAGTTGAATTTCTGCTTGCATCAGATATTTATTTTTGTTGAAACTTTCGTCAGTCGCGTTAGGAAATGACACCATGATCGTACTTAATTTGCCGTCTTCAGAAATCTGTTTATCTGAAATCATTTGATACAAGTACCTATTGTCTTTTTTAATGTATTGATTGCTAACTTTATAGATGTCAGTATCTGTGCCTTCTTTAAGTCCAGTGATGTCTTGAACATAGTATGAACTTAAATCGTTATAATGTTTAAATATATAGTAATATGAATACCAATCTGGCAAAATTTCACCATCTTCCTCATAAAGCTTAATGACTTGCTCTTTACCTGAAGAAGTATTAGACGAATCATACACCTTTTGGTATGCTACTAATTCTCCCTTTTCTCCATATTCTTTAGTGATATAACCGCCTTCGTAATAATAATAGGTAGTCGCATGACCCACTCCTGGAACATCTTTATCTGCATTTAACTGATAAATATAACTATCTTGAGAATCAGAAACTATTTCATCATTTATACTTTCATCATATGGATTATCAAATGAATCTGGATATAACTTTACATAAACCTCATCTGGAAGCTCAGATAGATCAGTAATCGTTCCAGATAGACTGCTCGCATTTTCAAATTTATTCTCAATTGTTGCATCGTCCTTATCTCGATCTTCTATTTTTGATATAGTATAATAATAAGTTATTTGTTTCTCGACAATAGGATTTCCATCGTCGTCAGTACCATATTCTATATAGGTTCTGGTCACATAATCTATGCCTTCTTTGTCTTTGTCTGTTGGAACAGATGTTGTGCGATTACTAAATGTTCCAATTTTTTCAACTGCATTTTCTATCCTCCAATCACCTATTGCTGTATAATAGGCATTCTTCATATAGCCATATCCGTAATAATATCTGCCATCCCCCATTCCGTCATCTGGAATATAATACATACCCGTTGTGTCATCTTTATTTTCCTTTACACTATCATCGTTTAGAATAGTATATTTCAATCCTTTTGTTGCAGTTATAAAACCCCATTTAGTATCCCATTTCACACCATTAATAGTATAATTTCCATACTCATCACATACTATTGCATTGTCTATCTCTCCACTATTTTGATCGTATACATAATCAGTGCCTTCGTATTTCCCACGGACATAAATGTTGCCAAATGAATATATATAATCATAATTTTCTCTCAATGCATCTGGAAGAGGCATTTGCGTAGGAACCGTGCTGGTTTGCATTGCGTCCATCAATACATAATATTCTCCATTTTGATAAATATAGTATTCATACGCATAAGCAGTTCCTTCTAGATATTCAAATTCGTATGCACCTTCAAAATTTCCACTTGTTACCAACTCGGCATTCTCAATAGATTCCATATATATAGTTTCATAATTATCTCCAGCAGGGATATATACGAAATACCTATTCGTGTAATAATCGTCTGGTCTATCCTTTGAATAGAATACATAATTCACATCCTTGCTATCTGAGGTAACGGCATCTACTTGATTCTTCAATATAGCGCCATCATCTGTGATTTCATATGCTATCTCGCGCCTATATAATTCGCCAATGTAACCCAAATTCTCATTCTTAATATTATAATATACAGTTTCTGCAGATTGGCTAGCAATTGATTGCGATATTATCATATTAGCAAATGTATTAGCAATCACCGCACCTATGCCCACAACTAATGCTCCTTTTAAGAATTTTTTAACAGTCATTTTTGCTATTGTTTGACCTATTTTCTTGAGAAGTGCTTTTCCTGCTGAAAGAAGTAAAGAACCGCCTCCCGCTGTAAAGAATCCTACCATTACCGTTACCGCAACGGTTGCCCATTGAGCATATTTTAACCAAGGATAAGTTTCTCCTTCAGCTTTTGTTTTCATTACATCTTCAAAAGCACTAGAATGCAATCCATTCACATCAAACATTGACCCACTATCTGCTAATGTATTTAAAACTCCATTTTCCAAAGTGCCATTAGTATAGAAATATGTGAACATAAAATATGTTGTATCGGTTCTTTCTTCTCGACTTTCTCCATCTTCATCGTATGCATAGAAATGATCAATTGTACAGAAATAATCTCTATAAGAACTAGCTGACGGCCAGAATCCTTGCCTTTCACCATTCACATCTGGATATGAAGCATTGAAATCTATATATGTCAATCCCTGATATCCTGTACCTTTATTCAATACTAATGGGTAATATGAGCTTGGAGGATCTAGTCCTAGAATGATTGAACCTAACCAACCAAAGAAATCTTCCATTGAATCCAATTCCTTATCTACTTTTGGTATTGCGTAATTACCATCCATGTCAAAATATGGTTCTGCAATACCAATTGCTGAATACATTCTCTCTATGCCATCCGCTTCTTCATATATCGTATAGCAAATATAGTTTGGATTGAATAGATATTTTCCATCTTTCTTCCCTATTACTTTACAACTATTGTAAAAAGATCGTTTCTCTTCATAGCCTTCATCGCTTTGACTTGGCTCTACTATTTTTTCACCATCCCACATTTCTTTTTCTTCTGCTTCATCCATCATATTTTTCCATTCGCTAGAAGATATTTCTTCTCCGTATAAATAAGTATTCGTTAGATTTAGATTGCTGATCGTGCCTACATTTGTGATATTCGAAGCATCGTACACCACAGATATTGCATCCCATGGAGCACCTTTGTTGTCGCTAGCTGGAATGCACCTTTGCATAGTCTTGAACATTGTATATTCTTTTGCCCATCCCCACGAATCAGCTCGGGTAGGATTTTTATCATAGCTACTATTAGATGGTGATATATTGAAAGTATCTTTATTGATATAAGTAGCCATTGCTACTAGATCCACCGAAGATTCTCCAGATAATGATACACCAGATTTACTTTCTCCGTCTTCATAATTTGAATTTTCTATGGTGTTGATAGTGAATGGATAGCCATGATCGCCTTTGACTGTCACATTATATCCTGATCCGCCAGATCTTCCGTCAACTTTCAACAAGCCTATAAGTGCACCGAATTTTTCAGCAATCAGCGTAGAGCCCGAAGCCACATTTTGCGTTAGTTGACCCTCAAAACTAGCATCTTCAGTTACATAAAGTTTGCCTACAAGTCCGCCTGCGTAATATGTGTTTTCCAAATTGATGTTTATGCTGACACCGTCTTTAGTAGAATCTAATACCAATCCTTCTACTTCGTTAGATTGTAACACTCCAAACAATCCGCCCACATACATGCCAGTGTATATTGGTTGCAACGAAATCGTTCCTTGACTATTTGTATCACTCAATGTAAATTGACTCAAATTTTGAGAACCTGAATATTGCCCTATCACTCCGCCAATATTGTATCCACCAGCCACCGTATTAACAGTGTCTGATCCTAAAAACTTAGGAGTGAGGATCACCTTTTCTTCTACACCTGTGCTTGATCCACCATAATAATATCCATAAAATGTGCCGACATTTATTCCTAATTGAGCATTGACATTAACTTGGAAACCATTTGACTGAATTAAATACTGGTCGTCTTCATCTGCTAGTGCAGTATATGAGGACATTGTACCTGCGAAACCGCCAAAGCCTGAACTGGTTGAATTGAACACTATGGAAACATTCTCCGCTATCTCATAGTCATCATCTTTAAAAGTGTAATATTCAAATGTTTTTTCCGGATCTTGATATAAGTCCATACCTGTGGATACATTTATTTTCAACATATTGTTTGAAACGGTAGAGATAATTTTGTTGTTGTAGTCATCGGCGGTTATTCCGCTAGTATCTCCTTCTTGTGAAGATATCACATTGGAATTGAACAAAGAATTGCTTCTCAATATTCCGTCCTCCATGGTGCCTACAAATCCACCCACGCTAGTAGGAATGAACATCTCTGAAATTATTTCTGACTTTCCTACCTCTGACTCTGATTCAAAATTGATAGCTAAATACACGCCTTTTATTATTAAATTACTGCCTGGTTCGGATTTTAGTGCCACAATATTATTTGAGAGTGTCGAATCCCCATTGAACACATAACCCACAAATCCGCCGACATTTGCGTTGCCATAAACATCAGCTTCAGAGAAAATATTTTCTGCCAATTCTCCATTGAATATTCCGAACGCTCCGCCCACATTCAGCACGCCAGACACTGTGCCAGAGTTTGCTGAACTACTAGTCAAATTGTAAAGCGTCTCTGTTTCATCATCTTTTGCTATATACAATTCATAAGTTTCTTTATTCGTATCTTCCGCCCTTGCACCTTCTTTGGTGGCTTCGTCTGGCTCTATCTTTTTGAAATATAATTCTCCGGCAACAGGAGTTGTCTCACCAAAATCTAATTCGTTTGAAACTATCAGTTCGGCATCCGCATATCCTATCAGTCCGCCTACATTTTGATATCCTTGAACCATTTCAGTTGTATTATTAGATATTCCTGTGATTGTCGCACCGCCTGCATATCCTATCACTCCGCCTACATTTTGATATCCTTGAATCATGTTTGATTCATTAGATATCGCAGAGATTGTCATTTCGTCCGCGCCTTCACTGTCACTGATATATCCTATCACTCCGCCGATATTTTGATTTCCTTGAATCACTCCAGAATTATTTAATTCAGTGATGGCAATTTCGTCAGTTGCGCCACTGATATATCCTATCACTCCGCCAACATTGTTCAATGTGACTGTATTTTTTGAATCATCGTCCTCTGGATTCACTGCATTCATAATGAATGCATTGGATTCGGCTAGCCCCCAAACTTCAGTTTCTTCTTCTGGTCCTATTAAAGCACTATTCTGTAATTTGTTGATTGCTTTAGTATTTCCACTGATTTTGCCAACCACTCCGCCAACATTAGTAATAGTAATAGCTCTTTCTGTTGTACCTTCGCTTATGATTATTGCATTGCCATTTATTATTTCAATTACCTCTGTTGCTCTGCCTAAATCGTCATCGGTTTCTTCAGCGTTGAAATCTGCTTTATCATAATAGCCAAACAGACCGCCCCAATTAGATCGATCAGTATAGCCTTCTGAATTTATATATAAACTAGCGAAAGGCATACCTGAATGAATGAAATCAAAATATTCTACCGCTTCTGTTTTGCCAACTTCTGCCTCGACAGACCCTTCAGCTTCCCCTTCGTCTGTAGAAGACATAACTATATCTTTGATGTCTCCACTATTTCCTGTTACATAACCAATAGCGCCTCCTACATTACTTGTACCATATAGTGAGACTTGATATGCTGATTCATTTGTTATTCCTATACTACCCGCATCATATACTCCCACTATACCGCCTAAATTGTAAAGGTTCACCGCATATAAATCTGGCATAATTAATGAAGAAGAATCAAATATTATGTTACCACCACTGAGTATCCCTACAAGTATGCCCATTCCTTCGTTTGAGTGATCATCCTCCTCTTCCGCATTAATTAGTTCATAAGTAATTTTGGACGCGTCTGATCCCTCTGTGAAATAGAAGTTTTGAACATTCAATGTCCCGCCGTTCACTTTCGCGGCAAGCAATCCAAAAAAGTTACCCACATCTATATTAGCTATATCACTAGATATAGCCAGCCCTTCTGTACCTAAGTCTAGCCCACAATTATTGAATGTGATCGCAGCATTATCGCTAATATTGTCTAATGTGGCGATTAATCCGCCAAACGAGTAAACATTTTCGATAGTGCCTATCGGTACACCTTCATCATCTTTGATTTGATTTATTTTAACTGTGCCATTATATATTACAATTTCTGAATTGTTTCCTTCTAATGAAGCACCCACTAGACCGCCCAAGAATTGTAATCCGCCTTCCGAAATAAATATAACTATTTTATTGTTATTCGAATTATCCGGTTCTCCTTCTGGTTCTCCTCCAGTTTCTTCTTTTTCTTCCTGCGTATATGCACTGACATCTATAGAAGATTCCTTTTCATTTCCTATATATCCAACTAGTCCGCCAGCATAAGAAATATTTTTACCATATCTTATATAGAAAGAATCATTTTCTTCTTCTATTCCTATCTCTTCTAGACCCTTTAATCCTTCTGGAGTGAATCCTAATTTAATATTTCCGCCTTCAATTTTACCTGCAATTAATCCTGCATATTCTGCACTATTAATCGTTAAATTTGGTCGTGCATTTTCCACTCCTTCGCCATTGTATGTGACCAAATCTTTTATGCTTATATTGCCAGCAGATATGACTCCAAACAATCCGCCGACATATTCACTAGCATTTATTATTGTATTCTTCAAAATTTGAATTTTGTCTACAGTCACATCGTCCGTTGCATCACCAATTTCGCTTTCAGCATTGACATTTACTCCCAATAGTCCCGTTTCTTGTAAATTTACTTCTCCGCCACCTAATTTTAGATAGCCGAAATATGCATCCTGGATATTTTCAAATATTCCATCGCTTAGATTGCTAATAGCACAAGCGTCCTTTAAACTTAAAGTGGTGAAATCATAATTTTTGTTTGACACGAAGAAGCCTTCAAATGCCGACGCTGAACCAATGTAGAAAGTATTAGATTCTGAAGAATTTGCGTTGCCTACTGGTGTCCAATCATAAATTTGGGTAAGTCCACCTTCTTCCCCTTCTTGATATGTTCCATCTATATCATAGATCAATACATAATATAATTGTATTATTTCATAGTCTATTTCTGTCTCTGGGAAAACTTCTCCATAGTTTATCATTAAACTTCTGATTGCTGACAACAATCCCAAATGTGGAATCCTCATAATATCTCTTTTTACTAGCTCTGCTAGAGCATTATCAGCGGCTCCCGTGTCTCCGCCGGCACCATCATCGACTGCTGCACCTTCGCCCGCTACCACATCTTCATCCGTGGAAGATGCAAGTGCATTCAAAACTTCTTCATATCCTACAACGCTTCCACCGTCTGCCATATTGATAGCGCCAGTGCCTGTGTACAATAAATATTCATTGTCGAAATATGCGAAATTATGCGGAGAATCCCATTCTGTAGAGTCGTCTACTATAATTTTATCAACTCTTAAAGTTGGATATAGATAGTTGTAGCCAAATGTTTCACTATCTCTATCTATCAAATAATATGACTGAAAATTTATTTTATATGTGGTGTAATACCATTTTCCATCATCATACCCATCTAACACCTCTGCAGACATTAATTGGGCAGTGTCTATGGTGGATAATATTACATATTCCTCTTCTCCTACTTCATTCTTAATGGTGACATTTTCTACATTCGCCAATTCATCAATATAGTTGTTTGCCCCCATTAGGCCTATTTCCTTGGCGATGAATGAGTTTCCTTGATCGCTGACAGCTTCTATCACGCCTGCAGAATAGGTGTTGTATATGAAATTGCTCACATATTCGCCACCGCCACCCATTTCAACATTTTCTACAACGATTGAAGCGGCAAGGAACTTTTGAGTAATATTACCATCTTCTGCAACATTAGCATTGTTGATATACCCTGTAAAGTAGCAGGATAAAATCATTCCCTGATTTTGATATGTGATTCCAGCAAGCGAAGTTGCATTTGCTTCTACGATTTCCAATGATGAATATGAATATGAAATCAATCCTGAATTTCTTCCAGAAACTAATCCCATATTGGTTGAATTTATTGTTATGCCTGTGCCTTGAATTGAACTATTGAAAATCACACCTTCATTAAGCCCTGCAATAATTCCTGAAGTTGCTCCCCCTATTTTGTATCCGTCTTCCTTTGCAGAGAGTCTAATATGAAGGTTGGATATTGCACTATGTCTGCCAACTTGTGGAATAATACCCGTGTATTCTCCTGAAGTTTGAGTGCCAAATTCAGTATATTCGCTCTCACCACCAATCAGGATTCCGTTCAATACACCTCCGCCTGTAAACGACAATTGTGTGAGATTGTTTGAAAGGATATAATATTTAAAGTCCTCTGGCTCTACATCTGAAACTAAAATATTAGTAGATGCGCCATTGTCAACAATAGTAGGAGTGAGTGCATTCAATTGATAACTATATGTGTTGTTATCTTCTTTCAAAATGCCATAATTTACCAATTGAGTATCAAGGCTAGATATGTATGGCAAATAATATGATCCAGATGCAGATTCTATCTCGGTCCAGAATCCAGCGCGATAGTTCAAACCATTATCTACATCTGTTCTCCACATATTTGTCCTAGTCAAAGTGTAGGCAGAAAGATTGTATCCCGCGCCACTCTCTTCGGTAAACAATGCATAATCTGATGAATAATACACATATTCAGTGCTGATATTGTCGTCCGTGATATCCCCGAATAATGCATTGATATTCAACGCTTGTAGCGCTTGATATTCTATGCTGTCTGCAATAATGCTCGTGAGCGAATATGCGTTCGTGATCTCCACGCTATTTGCTTGACCCACGAATCCACCTATATAGAAGTGGTTGTTAGTAGGATCTTCTGAATATCCTGTGATAGGCACGATCCTGCCAGTAGACGCAAAGTTTGTTGCTTTTACGACATTTCCTTGTCCAATTAAACTGCCCGCATATAATTGAATTGTCTCTACGCTACCCACTATCAAATTCGATGTGGTCATCACTTCAGACACATTTATGCTACTCTCTGAACTAGCATAAGCAAACACTCCGCCCGCATACACATTTTTCAAATTGTTGGCACTATCTTCTGCCAATTCTGTATTGATCATACCTGTGAATAACGATTGTTCAATCAGCATCTCTATTTCGCTAGAACTTTCAGCATAAGCCACACCTGTGGATATTAATAAATTGGTAATATATGTGTCATTAGCAACATTAATATTTGCCGATGTATTAGACGAATTTATGTTAAGATTTGGATTTGAACCTGACAATCTATAATATCCAACCAAACCTGCGTATGCGTTGATATAGGATCTTGTAGCTATATCTACACTCGTTTGTTCTTTGCCCGAAACATTTATCTCTGTGATAGCATTCGTTGTGGACAATTGACTATTTTCTAGTCCGCCCACCATACCGCCAAAATAGTTGTTGGCACTTGAATTAGCCAAATTGATATTGAATTTAATTCTCCTATATTCCGGATTAAAACTAACATCTCCTACTGAAATAGATGTAACAGCAGCGCCACTAGCATACCCTACCGCTCCGCCTATATATGAATTGATGGCATCATTTATGGTCAAATTAAACTCTGTTATTTCAATATCTTCTGCAATGTTCGTGTCATTTAAACCTATATGCGAATTCATAATAGTCATATTGACATTTTCTTCATCTTCGCTTTCTCTATTTGCCTCTGCCACTAAACCACCAAAATTAATTGATCCATCATTTGATGTTAATGTCACATCCACTCTGCCCGAGAAAGTACAATTCAATATGTTGCTATTGGTAGCGCGACCTACAATTCCGCCAAACCCTGCAATAGTACCATTATTAGAATTGAATAGACTGGTTGTTTTATCTACTTCCTTACTCTTCACACGAACGGTCAAATTGCTAAATAATGAACCCTCGTCTTGCGCAGACACTCCGCCGAAAGTGTCAACTGTGGTGCCTAATAATACTGAACTATACACTTCCGATGCCGTCCCTTCATTTATATTAGGACCCCATTCAAATGTGATATTTCGCAGTGTCGCTTCGTTGGTTGCCCTAAATAATCCTGCATCTTCTTCGTTTGTAGGAGATAGATATAGATTATACAAAACAGGAATTGAATTGTCTTCTTTCTGACCCACTAATATTCCGGTGAATTCAATATCGAATATGAAATTTGTGTTGTTTCGTGCGCACCATTCGCTCATATCAATATCTTCCACAATCATAAAGTTCTCGTCTGGACGCGCCAACATTTGATAGAAATCGTCTGCCGTCTCAATGAGAATATAATTTTTTGGATCTTCGTTCAACAATAATGGGAAATATCTTTCAGGATCCATTGTCCAATAAGTTGTATCCCAACTAGAGAATATATTATTGAATGTGGATACTTGTTCAACATTGTCTTCGCTCGTGTCATACAATAAATTGAGTTCTTCATCGCTAGATCGTGCTTCGTTTGTATGTTTCAAGATAGACAATCCATCTTCATCCACAACTCTACTATAAGCATCCACAAGTCCTGCAAATACATATATAAATGCACTACCATTATTGCTCGTTAAATATCCTGCGTCGCCATTTTCCAACTGTCCATAATCTGCACAAATATAATCAAAATTGACATATTTGTCTGTCTCAACATTTTTTGTAGAAATATCGTTTACATCCACCAAAATTGTAGAGAAAGTAAATTGAATATCTGTATTTTTGTTTTTCTCGCCTAAAATTAAAGTGAGATAGTTGATATATTCGTTAACTGCTTGATTTCTGTCTATCGTTCCACTGCGCACCCCGTATGCAGAACCAATCAAACCGCCCACTTTTGTCAAATATGTGTCATCCACATTTATGTAAGGTACTGCGTACGAGTATACAGTATTTGAAGCTATAGATACTCCGATCAGACCACCGATTGTGGAACCCACTTTGAAACCTGCTTTGCTATAGCAAGAATCTATATGCGAATTGATAGAAATTCCAATCAATCCGCCTGCATATCCGTATGTCTCAAGCAAATTCAAGTTTCCCGCATTGGCGGTATCAATTTCAGTTTCTTCACCATTTTCTATGTCAATTATATATTTACCCAAAGTGGTATCATAAGTGTATTGTTCGTCTTCTTCTGCTGTCACTTGCGATGCTGTGATATCTCCACTGCTCACCGCATAGATCCCACCTACTGCAAATTGACCACGAATGAGATTGTTTTGACCCACATAATACTTCAATCGCAAACTTGATGTTTCTTTTCCTGCATATCCGGCAATACCGCCCGCATAGTCTGCAAGGATATTTGCGTCAATTTCACGCTTGTCATACATTTCGTTGCCATATACATTGATATATGAGATATTGAAATCTGCATACTGTCTAGCATCTAAATCAAACACGCCTGCAATACCGCCCGCAAAAGACAATTGAGTTAGATATGAATCATAACTCCCTGTATATGAGATTGCTCCGAAGGCACGCATTGTGGCGAACTCTTCTTCGCTATAATAGTTGTAATAATTAGCCACATCAGTATTGACCGCTTTCACGCTCAAATTTGAATCTATTCCATAAATTAAACTTGCACCTTTGATGATTCCTGCCAATCCTCCTGCAAAATTTTGACCGCTGATAGTGGTGGATGCACCATCCAATGTGATATTTATTATCACTCCATTATCTACTAATCCTGCTAGTCCGCCCGAATATATTGCACTCAATGAGCTGAATTGCCCGTCCGTTTCTGCGGTTGTAGCAAATTCTAGATTCAAATTCTTCACATATGCGTTGTGTATTTCGGCAAATAGACCGATTGATTCTTCTTGTGCATTGCCTACATCAAGATATATTCCGCTGATCGTCATCCCGTTTCCATCCACAGATGTAACCGTTTCATTATTGACATCGCCTAGTACAAAATTTACACGAGTTTTGATTGCGGTTTCGTCACTAGCAAAATCAATGTTGTTGATAAATCGCACATAACCTGTCAAACTATTGCTTGTGTTTCCGCTCAACATTATTTCATTGTATTCTTCCACACTTCGAATAATATTTGGATTGTTTGCACTACCCGGTTCGTATGAGACTGCATTTGAATATATGTACATAGAATTTTCTTGACGCAACAGATATCTATACGAATGTGACACTTGATTTGCATTTGGCAATTCTGGCAAAATTCTATATGAATTGTTTTGATTATAATATGACCACACGCCCTGACTTCGTTCAATTCTAGAATTGCTTTCAATGAACACGAAACCATTTAGACTACCGCTATTCGTGAAATTCTCTTGATTTAGTCCGATTGCCTGATCTTTGCCCGATTCTGTTTTGACAATATACGAATTATCTCCGTCTATTAAATAATAAGCATTGTCCATTACGCCATATGACAACAATTCGTCACTATTGCTGACTCCAACGAAAGGTTGTTCGGATGCATCGTTTGCTGTGAACACTCCGTTTAGAGTACATGCCGCATAACTCTCGCTAATTTCTGCGCCCGACTGATTGTTGTACACAAACCCAGCCACATACGCAGATGTAGAAGTTAGAACAGTATTTGCAAACGAATTGCTGATTCTGCCCGCATTAAGATATACAAATCCTGCCACATTTCCATTTGTTGGCGAATATATCTCTACCCCCGTAGAGCGTGGATTTGTTTCACTAATCGTGTTTTCAAGCGCCTTAACATAACTATACGAAATCACACCCGTGCTAGCATTTTCGCCCACAAAACCTGCCGTCATACTATAATTTGACGAGGTGCCTTCTGGCGCAGTAGAATAGTTTGTGATGCCTGTGTTTGCCACATACGAACTTGCTATCGTGCCTGTATTTCTTCCTACAAAGCCCGCAGTTACGCCCACGAAGCCTTGCCCAGATTCTGTGCTGTGAGTGCTATCCCCAATCACGAATGTGAGCGCTCCGCCACCCAACTGAACGGATGTTTCGCTGTCTTGATCCGCAGTGATTTTCGTGTATCCAAGTCTCCCCACGCGCGAATTTGTGATGATACCCGAATTGTTTGCCACTAAGCCACCGAACACTATCTCGACTTCGCTATTATTGTCTAATAAAATGTTGATAACTTTTGCAGTTGAACTCAAATTCATCACATCGCAGTTGTAAATCAAACCGCCATTGTTTGCCACCAAGCCACCAAAGGCAATATCTGTAATCTCATTGTTTGTCAAATTCAAACTTGAATTAAACTCGCTATAATCAACGATTACATTTTTCAAAATAGTAGTTTGCGTATCTCCATTGATGTCTTGATATGTGCCAATGTTTGCAAATAATCCATATTCTGTCCTATCAACACCCACTGCGAAACTTCTGATTTTAATCACTTTGTTGTTTCCGTCAAAGCTGGCAATATCCACATCGATTGGCTCGAGATTTTCCAAAACTATATTGTTCATCAAAATATAGTCCGCATCTTCTCCTAGCAAGCACGCGCCCGTCTCTGGATCGAAGATATCATCCACTGAATATATTGGAATGGCATTTTCTTCAGTAGTGCTAGCATAGATATTTAGTACAAAACTAAATTCCATCGTCCTATTTAGTGAATTACTAGACATTGTGCCAAATTTCAATACATACTGACCATTTTCCAACACATATCCATAATGAACTTCAAATTCAATCGTCCTATAAAGCGAATTGATGCCTGTGATAGTCAATTTTTCATTGATTATATTCACAGAAAACTCTGGATGCAATTCAATCGCATCGCTAAACTTGATGATATTTCCTTGCGTATCCGCATAGGTGAATAAACTTGCTAGTTCGTCCACGCTAATATCTGTCAAAAGTTTTTCATATATCGATTCTGATAGGTCCGCATTTGGATTGTTTGTGCCAAAAGATAGATTGATTGCAGACGATCTATTATAAGCGATATTCATAACACCATTGTTGAGATTAGCCACATTAATATCCGTCAATATATAATCTACCGGATAGAAAATCAAACTATTTTCTTGCTCGCTTGTAATCAATGATTCGTCCGTTGCCAAGGTCAAACTAGCCTTCATCTCAAAGCCCGCTGGAATGTCTGGATAAATGTTTAGCAACACCGTCATCGTGTACGAACCGTCTTGATTTTGCTCAACTTCGCTATAATCATTTAAGAATCTATAACTCAAATAATCTAATATATTATATGATTGTCCGCCTTTATCAATTATGACATTTCTATTATCTTCATAATAGGTTTTAGTTCCATCATATTCTGAATTTTCATCACATTTAGTATAGTTCCCACTAATTTCATCTTTAAAATATAGTGACAATTTCCTATTTTCAAAATCTTCTTCGCTGGCAACTGTAACTGCCTGTTTGCCATAGGTATAATTAAGATCACCGTCATTCAATTTCCAAACAAAACTTATGCTTGGATTGTTGTTAAATTGATATCCATAGATACGGATATTTACTTCATTGCTATATGTGTCTTTTTGAATCAAATATTCGTTTGTGCTGTTGTTTACACTGATGCCGTCATAATAAAGGGTAGCACCTGGCAAATATTCTGTGATCAAAGTTTTGGTCTGTTCAAATGTGTTGCCTGCGCCCGTTTGCACAGATAAATTTGCTTCCACCGTGCCCGACATTCCTACGAATTTATCCATTTGAGTGTGAATATAGATGATACCATTATAACTATAATTTCCTTCATCATCCACGCTTGACACTAAACGCAACTTGATTCCGCCGGTCACTTGTTCGTTGTTTGGATATACTGTTTCGTATCTCCCATCTTCATTCTTCACCAACTGCTCAAATATGATAGATACGCTCCTGCCTAATGACGGAACATACAAGCTCGTGCTAGTAAGGGTAGCAGAAACAATATTAGAGTAGCTTGGCTCTAAATAAATCATCATAACTCCACCATAACCGCCTGGTGATAACACAGATGTTTCGGTGGTGTTACTTTCTATTAAAGATGTATAATTTGTGATAGTGTTTACGCTGGTTGCGGTATAATTTTCAATACGCATAGTGGATAATTCGGTTGGATTGAACACGATTGATATACTATCTAATATGTTTGTATTGTTTGCTCCATACACACTCAATCTAAATTCTATGCTAGATGTGATATATCTAAAATTAAATTCGTCTTTTAGATTCATCTCTACAGTGTATTGATAACCTTGCACTTCTTCATTCGCTTTTAGAAGTGAATAATAGAAGTCAAAATCGAACAATTGCACAATGTTTGTTACGCCCGCATTTTGCATTAATTTGTCTAGTTCGTCCTGCCCTGAAATTAAATCTATAGTCAAGTTGATGCTATCTTTATCACTTTCGTCCAACATTATAGTGTTGTTTACATTGTGATAGCCCACAGAGCCCGATTCTGCACCGCTCACATATCCGGTATATAAATTCACATTGAAATCGATGTTTGCATTGGTGTATACCGAATAATCTCCGCCTTCTATCTCAATATCTGTAGCAGTTTTGTAGATAACCACTCGCAAATTCGTACTAGCCAAATCAAGATATTGATCCACTCCAGCATTTGCCGGATAGAATTCTTCTCCAAAATATTCAGTGAGATTCAATTTGAGAGTAAATGTGATCATCTCTGTTCTCATATTGCCCTCAAATTCGTCATCTATCACTTCAAGCATTATGCCATTTGTTGAATTTGCGTTCACAATGTTTAAAATTGAATTAGAAGTGTTTGAAATTGCTTCCACTTCAAGATAATTGTTTATTCCCGCATCCAAAATTGTAGCAAACGCTTGTCCTTGATAAATATTTTCTGCCGAAATGCTGACGAGTGTAGAATTTGCTCCTGTATGCGTATATAGTTCAAAATCTACATCATCTTCTTGCACTTCATATATTGAATTTGAAGTAAGCATCAAATCGCTCAATCCTAGTTGAGTAAAGAATGCTACAAACTCTTCCAATTCGTCATTGAATAGCGAATAGCATCTGACAATTATTGGATTCGCTCCACTCACTCCCGTGAACACTATTTGATTTTGCGAATTGATGTACGCATAAGCCGAACCGCGCACGATTTCAAACACCACTCCACCTTGCGCATTGGACGGAATGACATTCAAATCTACTAGTCCGTTTGGTTGCTCGCCTGCTGATGCTGTGTTGACAATATTGTATCTATTGTATGATTCGTTGTTCAAAGGATTGTTTAGATCGCTATGATAATTGATTATCGTACTGCTAGTTATATTATATCCCTGCATTGGATAATCTCTATCAATGTAGGATGAATTGATTTCTATAATATAGTCTGTGTTGATATCTGCCTGAATCTGTGTAGGGCGCTCTATCATCACTATGTTTTCTTCATCGTCCACTAGATATGGGAAATAGAAATTCAATCCGTAAATTGTTATGAAATTGCGTTCTGAATTTGTTTCCCAATTTGTTGTATCCTCGCCCAGCCAGCCATTTATTGTATTTCTCCAACCATCGTCTGGTGTTTCCCAACTAATTTGATAGTAAGTGAAATTTATATTGATATTAGAATTGTCATTTTTAATATAATGAACATTTCCAGCATCTTCTTCAGCTTCTTCAGTTTCTTTAATATAATAATCTCTTATATTTACATTATTTATAGAATAATATGTAATATTTGGATTAAAGTTGAAATCGGTCAAACTATATAAATATCCGTCTTTATCAGCCACATATAGACTTGCTCTATTGTTTTGCCACAAAGTGTAGTCTAGCAAATAATACTCTAGCGCGTCGTCAAAGGTTGCGCTGTTTGCAACTTTTTCATAAGTTTCGCCAGTCTTAACATATAAATATTCTTTTTGACTATCAAAGTTTTCACTAGTTATAACTACTTCTTCATTCCAAAATTGTTGAATAGTATATAAAGTGTCTTTTCCTATCTCTTCTGCCACATAATAAGCAGTCAAATCAAGTTCATTTACTGAATCTGCATTAAAGTCTAGGATAGAATTGTCTGTATACACAACATAATAGCCCGAGCTTGTTTCTCTTGCAAAAATATTGTCTTTTATCTGTTCGAGATTGTTTACTCTACCCAAGAAATACACATTTGTTTCATTTGCATTTGATGTCAAAATGATAGTTTGATACGCTGAAATTAGATATGCATTAGTATCTATATTTGCTGAAATGAATGAATTTTTTAGAGTTGTGCCAGATGACGAAGTATATATCAAACCTGCCACAGTGTTTGCATCGCTTTTCAACATATAGAATGGTTCTACATTTCCGCTCGCGCTTAAAGTGTTTGAAATGAAACTTTCCACACTAGCAAGAGTGATCTTATCACCATTTGAATTTGCGACGATACCTGCCACAATTCCTTGCCCATAAATTTTTCCATAACTCGTCAATCCGCCCTGGTCAAAACTAACTTTTGAGGCCAATACGCGCACATCCGATATTGTAGAACTGCTCGATTGCCCCACAATACCAGCGACAGCCATACTAGGATTGTATGCAGATAGATCCAAGCCCAAAACTGCCACTGTTTCAATTCCCTGTACGCTTACAGTCGAACCGGCAACATTTTCAGCCCCACCGACAATACCTGCCACGAAGCCCTCGATTTCGTCCACATTAGCAATCGAAGTATCGTCTGAAACGCTGATGCGTCCGCCCACAATCAAATTATGAATATATCCGCCCGCATTATATCCTGCAATTGAACCTAGATATAGAGTAGGATTATTCGTGGCAGCGTTAGTTAAACTCAAGTTTGCAATAACAGAATAATTGACGCTATTTAGACTCTCTTTGCCTAAATATCCGCCAAAAATTTCGCCCGAATTTTTGCCCGCCACCATACCAATATTGTGTCGAACAATGGCGGATGTGGTGATTTTAATTTGAGCGTCTGCGCTCACATTTGAACTAGTGAGATCTATATATCCTGTGTTTAAGCCAACTATTCCACCAAAATTGATAGGAGTGGATATATTCCCTGCAACAAAATTAATTTTGTCTTTACTACCGCCTAGCAATGTGACATTAACGCCTTTAATTGTACCCCCTTCATTTGCTCCTGCTAGCGCGCCAATATTCAATTCGCCACTAGTTGTCGTCGATCCAAAACTAGAAGTATCAAAATTTACATCAATATCCAGATCGGATATCTCACCATTTTCCCCAATTCGTGCGAACAATCCAGCATAAACGCTATCACCGCTTGTTACTGATTCATTCACATTTAATGTGATTTTATATCTAGATGTCACGATTTCATTATCTGAATTGAGATTCTGCACCTTGCCGGTGAGTGTGCCATTGAATGCGCTCTCTCCGCCAATAGGAAATATCGTTTTTTCTTCTGTATTTTCTTCTGTAATATCGTCTACTATAATGTTGTTTCTCAATACATAATTAGCGTTCAAATCGTTGTTGATATTAATCAAATCTTTTGTGTTTGTAATCACATATTTATTTTGTGGAGTACCATCGCTGATTGAAACGAACAACGACTGCGTGGTCATATATGATTGTGTGGCAGAATCAAACGAATCCATACTAGCCAATTCCAATCTGAATAATCCACCGGCCAGACTTCTCAACGCGCGAATGGTCACATTATGCGTATCCGAATCTATTGTTATATTTAATCTTGTGGAAGTCACTTGATCTTCCAATGCTCTACCATTCTCATCTCGCACAATATTTCCATTTTCATCCTGCACGATTTGATATAAGTTGTAAGTTAAATCATCATATCTGAGTCCGGTAGCCACATTTGATTCATAATATGGTGTTGCACTAAAATTAGAAGATGTGTCGCCATTTTCCGCCACACCCATGAAAGACATATATATATAATAACTATCTATACCATTTTGAACTATGCTATTGCCGGACAAAGTAATTCCATCCACCGGTTCATGTTGTGCAAATTCAATGGTGACAGATGTAGAAGTGTTTGATTCATCTCCGAAACGCAACGCAGTCAAACTTAATGTCAAATCTTCATAATCGCTCACTCCGTTCAACTTTACTTTCAATCTACCAGACAAAATATTTTCAGATCCATTTTTCAAAACTGTTCCGTCTGAAATTGCTTCTTCTTCACCATCTTCGTTGACTAAAACGATTTCAATCGCGTTGTCATCATCTAGGTCGCGGTTTATATCTATCATTAATTGAGAAGCGTCTGTTTTGATAATCTCTGTATTTCCTGCTCCGCTAAACACCACGCTATTAGAGGCTGCTGAATAGTTTGAAGCATAAGACGAGAAGGTTATTTCACTAGTAGACGCAAAATCATATTTTTCATTAATATAAACGATTTGATCCTGAGATATAGTCCTATCTATAATGGAGATAGGATCATATACCGCAATGTCTAAATATACGGTCGTATTAGCAAGAGTTATTATTCCTGAAGTTATATCTTTTGCATAATATGTAACCTCTATAGAAAATACGGTTGTCTTTGCGCCCGTCTCACCTCTTAAACTAAATTTGTTTTTATCTAGTTGGTTGTAAGACACTGCGTCAATGCTAAAATTATTACCCGAATAATTTGCATCATAAAATGTGTTTATTGTAATATTAGAATCTACAATTCCTAAGTCGGTAAATACATTAGCACCCTCTACAATCCCTAAAAGTTCAAATTCTATCAATCGATTTTTCGCTACCGCAAAATTGAAATGCCCATTTTCTATATCTGTAAATTCTTTAGCATCTGCACTCCCAGATTCAACGGCAATCGTTTCTTCTTGCAACAAATATACACTATTTGCTACAAATCTGGTATCTACACCCACCGAGCCTTCACCCGCAACAACAGAAATACTAGCTTGACCCAATGTGTTTGCCCCTAAAAATGAAACACGGAATAGATCATATTTACCATTTTCATCGTTCTCAGCAACCCATCTTTCCACTGTTGGATCATTTAATAATATTGAAGTAGAATTATTTGCAAATTTGATTGCGCTATTGTCACTTTCCAATGATATTGAAGATGTTTCAAGAGTGGTTCCTGTATAATACACCTTTATATAGGCGTGCGTTTCATTTTTTGTATCAATGTTTAGACTTGAATTATTTATTGGAATATTTAAATCTTCATCTGCATAAATGTCAATACTATCCGCGGTCACAACCTTTTTGAGTGTATACGAAATCACTACAAATCGTTCTGAAATCGCTTGATTTTCAAATATTGAAGGAGAAACCTGTGTTCTGATTGTGATAGTTTGATCCTCGTCAACATTTGATGCTACACGGACAAATATTGTAGCACCGCTCTCAATCGTATATATATCTCCTTCTTGATTTTTTATTTGCCCTGTGATTCTCACATTTTCATTGGCTTCAATGTAAATATCTGTGGTTTCATTGGCATTTGTTGGTTCGGCTAGAAGAGTTAGCTTTGATCCTATATATGAAGAACTATTTGAACTATAAATCATCCCCTGCATCTCGCCTATTAAATCATCATTTAGCTCTGCCAATTCTCCGTTTATTGAAATATTTTCAGGCAAAACACTTTTGTTTATCACTATTTCGCGTGAATAATCGGGAGCTGTCGATCCTGAAAAATCAAATTCTCGCAATTCATAACTAATTTTAATTTTGTTCGTTGGATAGTAGTCGGTGGTAGAAGTTAAACGGATAATATTGTTTTGCTCATTCACACTTTCCACTAGCAAGCCGTTTATTACTTCTGGAGATGATAAATCTACAAGTTTATTGTCCACATAAATACAAATTTCATATTTAGCCGTCGCGTCTATTGTGTTGATTGCTGTTTTATACTCGCTCTCTAGTTCGTCATTATTAATAGTTAGATTTACAGAAGAATAGTCCTCACTTCCGTCATACAATGTGAAACTTGAGCCCACATCTTTTTGACTCGAATCGTCAGTATAATCAGTATAATATATTTTTGGCGAAAATTCTTGATCTTCCACTATGTAAACATCAAATTCTGTATATATACTAGGGTTATGCTTTGAAACGGCACTCACGCGCACTATGTATTCATAATTCGAAATCATATAATCAGAATACACATACAAAACACCATCTTCTGAAATGGACATATAATTATATGCATACAAGTAATCTTCTGTCTGGATAAATTTCTTATGTCCATCTTCAATTTGATCTGAATAATACCCTAAGCCCACAATTTCATAGTCCACGCCTGTTTGATTGGTAAGAGTATTGCCATTTTGCATTGGCAAATAATATAGATTTTTCAAACTTGTCAAGCTAATTGCATCGCCCACTTTAACCGCTGGTTTGATTGATGCGTCCACCTGAATGCCGGTCAAACTGCGATAGATAGACAGATCAATGTCTACCTGTTTGCCCGAATTGGTTTCAAAAAATCGCAATGAAGAATTTGTGTTGCCGGTAATATCTATACCAAACACTTCGTTTTGATCAACTGTTGCCGTAGAAAAGTTTACTCCACCACTAGTACCGCGCTTGGTGACAATGATCTCGTCAATGTGCTTCGATTTCACATTGGCAATTTCAACTTTTAAATACAGAGTGCCCACGCCCGTGTTTTGATCAATTTGAAATTCATCATCCGCCCCGCCATAGTTCAACACTATGCCGTCAGTAGCGTCATACCACTCGCCAGCCTCTTGAGAGAAAGCGTAATAGATTTTGAATTCCATATCCTTGTACTTATCTCCGCACGCAGAAAACACTCCGCAAACTACGAAGATAAATACCGCTGTCAAAATACTAAATATTTTCTTTTTCATAACCCCTCACCTTTAATTTGTGCTAATGCCTAAATAATATAATTAATTATATAAAATAATGGGAGATAAAGTCAAGAATTTTGGATAAATATCTATTTTTGTAATATTATTTTTGATTTTATCAAAATGATGTGTCGAGATAGAGTTTTGCATAAATCGTTTTTAATTTTGGAAAATAAAATGATATTTTTTAATTACTTATTCAATTTTTTAAAAATTTTTAATATCGTTTTTGATTATATTTTTTTTGAAAAATATGTAAATTTATTAAAATTTTTTATTTTTTGTAAAAAATTATTGAAAAATTGATATTTTTTGATATAATTTTTTAATATTTTAAATTTTTTTTAGGAGAAAAAAGATGCAAAAAGTTTTGAGCAGTATGCGAAAGGCAATTCAAAAATACGACCTTATCCAAGACGGAGATAGGATAGCAGTCGGGGTGTCTGGCGGAAAGGATAGTTTAGTTTTGCTTAAAGCGTTATCCGATTTTAAAAAATTCAAATTGTATGATTTTGAAATTTTTGCGGTGACGATAGATATTTATTCGGGCGAAGTTAGCTATGATAAACTCAAAAAATTTTGTAGTGAAATCAATGTCCCTTTGACAATAGAAAAGACGGATATTAAACATATTGTCTTTGATATCAGGAAAGAAAAAAATCCCTGTTCGCTCTGTGCTAAAATGCGAAGGGGCGCACTCAATAGTGTTTGCAAAAAACTGAATTGCAACAAACTTGCGCTCGCCCACCATTTGCAAGATGTGGTGACCACATTTTTTATTTCACTACTATACGAAGGCAGACTATCCACAATGCTACCAAAATCATATATGTCGAGAGCGGGTATAACATTGATTAGACCATTGTACCTAACAGACGAAAAAAAGATAATTAATTGTAGCAAAAATTATCCAATTCTTAAAAGTCAGTGCCCAGCCAACGACAATTCAAAAAGAAAAGAGATTACAGACTTTATCAAACAGCTTGATAAACAATTCCCACTATCTAAAAAACGCATTGAAACAGCTATATTGTCTGACGAAAGTTATAATCTTCTAGATAAAGTGGGCAAAAATTAATCAAATGATGCTCAATTAGTTTATAGATAGTTGCTTTTTTGTATGATTACGCAAAATTGAATTTCATAAACTTATATTTAGATATACAATATGAAATCTATTTTTATTTAAAGAAATGACAAATTCAATAGATACCTTTCATTGTTATTGCAGGCACAAAATGACTAATTTTGTACTTTTTTTGTCTTTTTTGTCATATTTTAGCAAATGAAAAAATAGGTTAAATCAAGGAGATAAAAATGAAATATAATGACCTTGACGAGCGAACGATAAAACTAGCCTATTATATACTTGAAAATCATACCACAATTCGCGCCACTGCAAAAGCCTTCAATATCCCTAAAAGTACTGTGCATAATGATTTGAGCAAAAAGCTTAAATATATAAACTACAATCTATTTTTGGAAGTAAAAAAATTGATGGAAGAAAATTTCAGCATAAAACATATACACGGTGGCGAATCAACCAAATTGAAATATGAAGCACTAAAAAAAGAAATAAACAAAAATGATGAAAGTGAAGCCCTGTATGGAATATAAAAAAGGCGATTAATTTTGAAGTGAGTGATATCGCTCACTTTATTTTTTCATCACCTTTTGTTTTTATAATTTTTATATCTAAATTGAAATTATATTTTTATTAAATTGAAATTTTTTGTATTTTTATAATTAAAATAATTTTATAATAATTAATTTTAATATTTTTAACAATAATTATTTTTTGTTATTTACTAATTTTTTAATATATTATTTTAAATTAATTTTATCAATTTTTTAATATTTTTTTTATAAAATTTTAAAATTTTTGCTATTTTTTGCTATTTTTTCATTATTTTTTGATTTTTTAATATTTTTTAAAAAATAATTATTATTTATTTTTTATAATAATATTTGTTTTGTTTATTTTTTTAAAATATTTTTAATAAATTTTTATTTTAATTTTTTATAAATTTTTATTTTTTAATTTTATTCAATTTATTATTTCAAAAAACCTTCAATGATTTTATTTTCCGCCTCTTTTTCAGTTAGTCCCAAAGTCATCAATTTTATGATCTGCTCGTTAGCAATTTTGCCAATAGCCGCTTCGTGAGTGAGCGAAGCCAAATTTGAGCACGCACTCACTTTGGGTATGGAATCTATCCTTGAATTTTCAAGCACTATTCCGTCACATTCCACATGTCCGAAACATTCATTTTTCCCAATTAAATCACTTTTGAACACCTGCTCGCTTTCGCCTCGCGCTACACTTCTTGAAATGATATTGCATCTAGAATTTTGACCCTGAAGATAAACTTTAAATTTTGTCTTTGCCACATTGAAATTTTGAGTCAATATTTTTTCTTTAATCTCCAATGTGCTATCATCTTTCAAATATGCTTTTGTATCACGGACAGAATAGTCCACTCCGCCCAATTGATTTGTTTCCATCATCATACGGCTACCTTCGCCCAATTTGATGATAGTGACCGGATTTAGTTCCTTACCCTTGCCCTTGCCGATCGCTAGATGATTTTCGTAGTATTCAACATTTGCATTTTTGCCAATGTGGAAAGTGTGAATTCCGTTGTGCCCTGCTTGAGTCGATGAATGCACCCCACACCCCGCAACTATCACGACATCTGCGCCGTCTTCAATATAAAAATCGTTGTAAACTTCGTCATAAAAACCTTCTTCACTCACAATGACAGGTATATGGCACGCTTCCCGCTTGCAACTTGAATGCACAAAAATATCTATTCCCGACCCGTCAATTTTCTTCACTATTTCAATATTTTGTGTGGAACGCAAAATTTCACCCTTGCCATTTTTCCTAAACGAAACTGCCCCATTTAGAATTTCGTGAAGGTTGGCAATCTTTTCCAACAAATTTTGAGAAATTTTATCCAAATGCATACTATTCCTCCCCAACTCGCCTGCACTGATAACTTTGCAGATTGTTGATAATCTCTTTTGAATCTCCATATGCGGAAACTGTGCCATTTTCCAAAACTAAAATTTTATCCGCGCGTTTTAAAAGGCGCGTCTGATGACTGACGACGATGTAGCAAACATTTTTTTCAAACATATCGTTTAATCTATCAAAACTCCATAAATCTATCCCCGCTTCAGGCTCGTCAAAAATGACGCACTCGCCCTTTTTGGCTAGTGTCAATGCCAATTCGATTCGCTTTTGCTCCCCGCCAGAAAGCGTTTTGTCAAATTCGCGATTGATATAATCTTTCGCGCATATTCCCACTTTGGACAAATATTCGCACGCTTTTGGTATCGAATTGTCCTCTTTTGAAGCGATGTCAATCAATTCTTTTATCGTGATGCCACGAAAAGTGATAGGTTGCTGAAATGCATAAGTGATGCCCATTTTTGCGCGTTCGTCTATGCTGGTATGCGTAATATCCTTTCCGTTGAAAAAAATATTCCCACTTGTAGGAGCGATGATTCCTACAATAATTTTCGTCAAAGTAGATTTTCCACTGCCATTCTGCCCTGTAATTGCAGTGATACAATCGTCTGAAAATGTGCAATTTATATCATTCAAAATGGTTTTTTCACCATCACCATCTTTTACTTTATAATAAATATGTCTTAATTCTATCATTTTTCCTCACGAAAATATTTTAACACAAAACGCATAAAAAATCAATCGTTATGCGCTCACAAAAAAAGAACGCATAGTTACACGCGTTCAAAATAGGTATGAAATTCTAGTTTGAAATTGTCAACATTCAAAGTGTATTCATATTTAACATCTATAACAATGCCATCGCAAAGGTCAATCACCTGCCCGCCACTAATTGGCTCTTTGCTATAATAATATCCGTCGTGCCCAGTATAGAATAAATCTCTATTGAGAGTGTCAATTAGGGTATTGTCTATCAACTCGCCTGATTGAAATACATCCACTCTGAATTTGACCTTAAACTCGCCCTTGCTTTCAAGTTTGATATCAAAATCTGCACGAAGCACACGGTTGCCCTGCAAATTGTTCGGCGTCCTAAATCGTTTCAATTCTTGATCATCCACAATGTAGACTGCATCGCAATCGCCGTGCGTATACAAAAAGCAATTATTTTGCAGATATATCATATTCAAATATAGACTTATTCCAATAATGACTGCAAGCAAAAGAATCACTAGCGTGATGATTATCATTCTACTTCTTCTCGACCTTTTCCTATAAAATTTTAAATTTTGTTCGTTGAGTTCTTCCAGATCGTCCAAGTCATAACTAGTGGAACGCAATCTCTCTTTGAATTTTGGTTCTGGCTTTGAAGTCTTATCCGTTTTGTTCGTTTGCTCTTGCTCGTCTTGATGTGATTTCTTTTCGCGCTTTAACTTTTTCTCTTTTTTCTTTAAATTCTTTTCGTCGCCCTTTTGATTTTCATTATAATTAAACGATTGAATTGGAAAATCGGTGTAAGTATCAAATGGCAGATCATTTTTGTCATACTTATTATAATCTGATTTCATACTCACCTCCTAGACTTGCGGGTTCACATCGAACCCTTCTACTGAAAGAACCAATTTCAAATTGTTCCCGTTGATAGTAGGATAGTCACCAGTGAACGCAAAATCTGAATATGGGATGCTGAATGAGCCAATTATCTTATTGTCTTGATTTGAATCATACGGCTG
Source organism: uncultured Clostridia bacterium (assembly GCA_944381155.1). Classification (GTDB taxonomy): domain Bacteria; phylum Bacillota; class Clostridia; order Christensenellales; family UBA1242; genus Onthoplasma. The sequence continues at coordinate 128,071 of CALWKA010000001.1, read as the reverse complement.
ATTGACCCCTGCGTTATTTCTATAATAATAATACCCGTCCGTTTCGTCATAGACAAATCCGTTGCTAGAAGCAGTGGGCGCGGTGAACCCTGATATTGAAGGGTGAAGCAATATATCTTCATCATTATTGCACGCATACAACTCTATTTTATATCTAACATAGAGCGATTGATCTCCTTCGTCCGTATTCTTCAAAATTAGATTCAAACTATAATTTTGATCCGGCACAATCTCGCGTGAACCCGTGTTGTCAGTCAGGTCCACATAACTAGGCAGAGATGAAGTTTCATTCTCTTCAAAGGTGTTGATTAAAACTTCGCTACCGTCAGGTTTTTGTTGATAAACTGCAATATTAATCTGCCCTATATTTACCACAAGTTCTATTTTTTTATTCTCTCCCGAAGTGAACCAAGAATTTGTGATTCCTAAAATGGCGAGCAAAAGAGTGGTCAGTAGCAACATAACTGACAAAATAGATAATTGCGAATCTCTTCTTAACTTTTTCACTATGTCCAACTCTCCAAATATCCCCAACCGTCATTAAACACCGCAAGATGCGCTTGATTTTGCGATTGAACCGCTTCAAATGTGATGGTCAAATTGATTTGCGAATTTAATATTGAAACTGGTGCGCTCTCTAGCAATTTTATTGACGATGCAAACACTCTGGTCGCATTTCCTCTGACTGCTTCTTCTATATAATAGATTGCGTTCGTCTCCCCGCCTACTGTATGCACCTGTCTAGTGACATCAATATTGCCTTGAAATTCAAAATATTGACCAAAATTTTCAGATTTATTAATAGTATCATTGACCACCTTATACGCGTTGATTCTATATCGAATATAACTTGATGTAGAATCAGATGAAGTATGGAAGGCTAAATATTGAATATCTGCACCATCTTCTGTGGCTAGATTTATGGTCGAACCACGCTTGATGACCCCTGTGGACGCGCTAGGATATACTGTCAATGTGTCTGAATTTACTATTGTGTCTACATTATTCGTCCTATACGCAAAGCGCACATCAAGATTGGCAAAATCAATTTCGCCCGCCACATCCGCGCTGGCGGTAAAATATGCAAATGTGACATTGAAAGCAAACAAGAAGGTCAAAATCAAAATGACCATTAACCCTAATAATTTAATTTGTTTGCTCTGCTTTTTCAACCATCACCTCAACTAAAATATTCTTCAAATAACGCTTGCACTTCGCTTCCCCAACTAGACAGCGTGTCCGAAGTGTAGCTAGCGGATGCCACAATTGCCTCAATGCTAACCTGTGTGTCGCCCGACATATTCAATCTGATTATCTGACCAGGACGGACTATACCTATATAATAATTGTAATCGCCCACTTTTTCAATATTTGGCACGGAAGAATCTACACTTCCCGAGAACCTTACATAATATGATGAACTAGAATCATTCACTATATAGGCAAATTGCGTCCCTTCATTGACTATATCAATCTGATTGCTCGTCCAATTTGATGCCCCATTTGCCGACATTGTGAACACCAATTCATTATCCGTGTTTGAAATTTCAAATGATAAAATTTTCGCAGATTCATTAGGTTTTAAAGAAAGTGAACTTGAATTATATCCGTCTAAAATTTGAACGAATCCATTATATAAAGTTGGTGAACTGATGTTTATATTGGTTGTGGTATATGATAGCGAATAATATTGATTGCTAATCCATTGATCTAATGCAAACGGATTAGATTGCACTTGAACATACTCTCCGTTGCTCAAATAATAATATTTCCAAAAACTACTTTCCCAATCGCTTGGCTTGGTGTTCTGCACAGTATAGGTTGGCATTCGCTGTTCCAACCCAATTTGCGCACTGACATTGGATATCACTTCGCTTGATTTATTTTTGACAGAGAAAGTGATTGTGGTGTTTGAACTGCCGCGCTGTGCGCTGGCTTCTACTTCAAGACTATTGGTGGTGGCGCTCGCGCTAACTTGTTGATAACTTATGTCTGTGACATCAACTTGCACCCAAGCGTCATATCTGGCTGAATATCTTTGCAAAATGATATCTGCCAAAGATGTGCTAAACGAATCACAAATATTTACCGAAGAATATGGCGCAATATACACACTGCTACCAATATTATCTGCCGATAAACTGATTGAAGTCGTGTCTTCCACTCGGTACCAACGATTGTTTGCGTTTGAAAACGAGTCGCCCTGATCTAATGTATGATTTCCATTGCTCAAAGTGAATTTCACTTCAAATGTGACACTTGCAATTCTTACTTTTGAAGATGTATTATTGATAAGACTGATATTTGTATCAAAGGTTTGACTACCGCCCGTCATACCAAGTGTGACATCGTATAGCCCGGGCTGATATGTGCCCGTGTTTATCAATTGAATGTCTGATTGCTCATATGCCGTGGTATCTGAAAATGTGCCAGCTGATTGAATCTCAGATGACAAAATTCCGTCCGTGAAATTTGAGTCTATAAAGACTTTGCCATTGAAGTATAGTGAAGTGGACACTGCGTAGTATGAATGATTTTCCAATCCTGAAAGCGTTCTACAAGTAATTTCTATACTTTCCACTAAATCAATGTAAACTGCTGAATTTGCTGGAATGGTGTATTTATAGTGAACTCTTTCAAATATTCCATCCACTTGATATCCGTCCGAAACCCAATCGGAAGAATAATTGTATAAAATGTTGTTGTCTGTAACTGTTAAATTTGTGTCTTCCACTTCTTGCCACGAACCCACAGCTGAAATACTGATACTAATTGGACTATCTCCCGTGATGATATAGGCAGAAAGTCCCGCATAATATCTGTTTCCGCCCGCCCAAATTGGCGAAACAACTCTGTCATCAGCGACCGATTTATAATAGGCGCTCGCCACTCCCGGATGGCGAATTTGATATTGTTGCTCGGCGCGTTTGTTGTATAGCAAGATATACGCGTCTGATTCAATCAGACTAGGGTCTTTGCATCTCAACCAAGCCTCACCCGCTGGCGTATCTATATATAGCGGATGAGTTGAACTATAACTAGCCATTGCTTTATAAATTTTCACTTCGTCAATAGAAATTGTAAGCGAAGCGCCAATATATGATTCGTCATTGGTGTCTACAAAATCTACTCCTGTGAATATAGATAAATCTCCGTTCCCCGCGGGAATCGAATCTTTATAATAAATATATTCGTTGTCCACAATATAATCATCTCGATTTGCAAAATGCAAGATAACATTATTTGTGTCTGAATTTTGTGCGCCCGTCCATTCAAGCGAATATTTGATGCGAATATCAAAATCATATCCGAACGAATATTTGATCTTGACTTCTTGATTGTGCTCACCCGACGAAAATAGTATTGGATTATCTATCGTATCGTTTATGATAGCGTACTGCTGATTCGTGGCGTAAGCGGTGGTGGAATACACATCGCTACCAACTAATAAATTCAACATTTCATTTGCGAATGTATAACCAACACTCAAAGCAAAAACTAGCCCTAATAATAGGTTCAAAATAATCATTAAATTTTTCCTAGTCTTTGCTCTTTTCATTATGCGTTGAATAATCTCCTATCCTTTTTGTAGTCAATTTCGTTTTGCACAGTGGCGCTCACGCACCAAATTGATAATATTATAGCTATCAGCAACAACTTATGATCGCCTATAAAATTGAAGTATGTTCCCCAATTGTTGAAACTAGTCACCACTTTGCCTTCAATTTGATCTATTTTTATACGCTGGATACTGCTATCGTCTACGATCTCTTCCCAAGTCATTGCGTTTACATCTTCCGTGGTCAAATCGTTCACATTGTCACCATGGCATAGATAGTATGTGGTGTTGTTCACTTCCCTAATCTCTAACAAGCGGTGCGTGGTGGGGATGCCTTGATAATCAAATTTCAAAACATCGCCCACTTTGTATTCGTCTTGCGCTTTGACCACCACCAAATCACCCGTTGTGAAAGTGGGTGCCATACTGTCTGACAACACTTCGTATGGTCTAAACTTGAAGCCGTATACCAACACTAAACAAACGACAAGTATTATACATATTGCCAAAACTATATTGTACATCAAAAGTTTGAAGAAATTAAATGCTTTGTTTTCTAAAATTTCGTCTGAATAATTCATCTGTTCCCCTTTTAAGATTCTAGATGTGTATTGCCTGAAACTATGACATTGTTTGAACTGCTATACCCATACAAGCCTATTTTATCAATTCCCGTAGATGAGAGCACGGTTTCGTTTATAAACTCGTACGCCACGACGCAATTGGTCAATTGACAATCTATTGAATTGGTTGTGGTCAATCTTCCCACCACTGCACCAATGTTGATTGATGAAGATGCGTTCATTATTGCAAGTTCAAAGGTTAGATTGATAGTATTTGCTGTAATAATTGTGCTCTGGCTAGTGCCTGCGATTGCTCCAATATTTGTGTCAATATTTATTCCAGAATGTGCAATCGTGCCATTTGAAGTGCTATCTGTTATTATCCCGCGACTGATAAAGCCCGCTATACCGCCAATATTGCTAGCATATATATTATTGAAACTAACCTGCGAACTCACTTTGTATATTCCATAATTTCTGTCATCATCTCCAACATAATAACCTACCACGCCACCAATATGCGAGAATGTCCTATTCGTATGCGTTTGAGTGATGCTAAATTCTGCCAAAGTATCGCGCGTGCTGGTAGAATTGATTGTGGTATTGGTAGCATTTGCAACAACTCCACCAATATAACTATTTCTAGAACTAAAGTCTACATCAAACTGAATTTCGACATCAATTATCGTTCCAGATATGGTGGTTTTTTCTGCTATGCCAATCAATCCGCCAATATAAATATTTCCAGACAATCGCCCATTCCCTTGCAATACGAATTTGAGATTTTGCGCACTGATATCCTCAATGGTCGAACCGATTGCATTGTTTGCAATCAATGACAAGTTTACCATATTAGAGTTAATTGAATCAAATGAATTTGAAATAATTGTATCAATTTCACCCTGTCCAAATACAATATTTTTGATAGTAGCATTGTTTAGTTGATTGAATAGTGCGAATTGCTCCACATTGTTGAGCGACACGGTTGCAAGTCCGTATATCGCATATCCTTGCCCGTCTAATGTGCCCGAGAAGGTCGAACAGATTAATGCACCTTGTGATTCAATAATTTCTGCCACATTTATTCCTGCAAAGTTGATAGCAGATATCAATTTGAAGTTCGCACTAGCAAATTGTCCAATTTTCAATAACTCGTTTGCTGAATTGATTCCATAAGGATCTTCTGCTGTGCCCGAACCAATGCTATACAAATTCATATTGACATTTGGCCCGCGACTAGTGGTTGAATATAACGCGCCCTCGCGTTCTACCTGTACAATGAAGTCTGATATTTGCCCCATTGAACTAGGTGAATAATAATAATATGTGACTCCGTCTTGAACAAAGTATGTGCCCGCCTGATTATAGCTGAAATTCAACACCACTTGGCGCACTGTGGACAAAACTATTTCGTTTGCCGATTGAATGTACGGACGGAACTGATAGGTGATTCGCAGTCTATCTCCTTGACCAAAATCGGATGGCACTGTCCAATAATAGCGATATTGCTCTGCGTCATACAACACTGCGCCCACTGGATTTGGCCTATCTTTTGAACTTGTGTATGTGCCAATTTCACCATTAAACACATATCCTGCGCCTATTCCAATTGCCTGTACTGTCACAGTGTATTCACCCGTCATACCATCTGGCGCTGATATTGTATTGTTGTCCGCGCCGGTTAGGGTTTGCTCGTATTCCACAAGTTCGCCTTCCGCTGTGGAGTATTTGAATTTGACCAAATATCCTTGCGCGTCTTCATTCGCTGTCCATGATATATTGCCCGGATTTAATGTGTCCACTCCTATGTCTTCAACCTGATTTAGTTTTTTGAAAGCGTGTGAAGCGGTTGTGGATATTGAATGAACTTCATTTGTTCCTATTGCTTTTATTCTGATAGTATACTGCCCTGATTCCAACTTCCTACCTTGATCGTCCATTGTGTTTTCAAAATCTATTGTATTTTCGCTAGTGGTGAATTGATAACTTGATTGTGAAGAATTTATGCTAACGACATATTCTTTTGCGTTTTCCACCGCGTTCCAAGTCAATTTCCCGTCTAATGACTGCATCTCGGCATCTGCCACTCGCTCTAATCTGCGCATAATGATACTATCTGAATAGTTACTATTTAGCACTGCTTGATCGCCGTTGCTCGTGCCTGCGACATACAATCGAACTGAATAATCAACTCCATAATCTATGTATGTGTTGCCCGTTCCGTCTTCTAGGCGGTATCTATCATCTAGGAATGTATAATAATGATATTGATATACTCCACCTTCATCCCGCCTTAAGCCCGCGGTGTTGATTCTGATAATCTTTCTTTGTCCATTTGAATCTAGGAAACTCAATTCAATGCTGACCGTGGTATAACTAGACAGATCTTCCACTTTCCATTTAAGCACGCCATCTTCTATTCGCAACTTGTCTTGTGAAGATGTGCTGATACCGTTTGCTTTTATGAAACTAAATTTTCTATCTACACTATTATCTTTGATATAACTACCATTCAGCACATACTGATTGCCTTCTGCTAGCGCTCGTATCTTGATTGAATAATATTGAGCGTTATTTATATTCAACACTTTTCCGCTTTCGTCTTGAACGCTGGATGGCAATTCATAAATAAATCTATGATTTGCGCTATCCACACTTACACCTTCGCTATTGCGCGAAATTTTGTATGTGTATGTATCCGTTCCGTCAATAATGGTCAACTCATAATCATTGATATATGTAGGCGTGCCATTGCTATTGATAGACGCTTGATTGAATTTCAGCACTCCGTCTTCTGCATAAATCGATGTGTCTGAAATTTTGTTGAATATATAGCTATTCGTTGGCGGTTTTGAATTCAATAGATAATCGGACGCATTTTCAACATTTGGGTTGCCCTGACCCGCTATCGTGCGGACGGATATCTCATAGCTACCCGAACTGAATATGTAATTGCCCGTAGGATCTAGACATTCGGACATATCGAATAAAATTGCCATTATCTCGTCATAACTGACTTTTACATATATTGCATCTGGATTGTTGATTATTTCACGCGCGGACGCTTCGTCTTCGTAATACAGATATACGATTTTTGTATCCTGCGTGTTCAATCTGTTCACCGTCAATTCGTATAGCGGATAGTCAATCATCGTTCCAAATTCATCTGTAGGACTTTGATTCGTGAGTCTAATTCTGCCCAGATATGACGACAATATATTCTCTGAATATCTAATGAAAGTGTTTGAAGTGTTCGTGTTCGCAGTGAGATATGCAATATGTGAACTGATTACTTGCGAGTCTTGACCGTATGTGATTATGCTATCTCCGCCCAAAATGTTTGCCTTGATCACAAACGATCCGCCATTTGTTATGTCTATTGTGGCAAAATCGCGCTCGCTCTCTACGCCCGTATATGCATACTCTCCGCCATTGCTAGTCACTGTAATAGGATAATAATATAAGATATTATAATCTTTTAAGTTTATCTTATTTTCATAGAATACATTTAGATATAAATATTTTGTTAGATTATTTTCGTCTGTATATTCAAATTTCACATACGCATACAAATTAGATATCATTTTAGTGAAAATTGAGTATTCATCAGTTGATAAAATGCCATTTGAAATAGCGGATGTGAATCTGTAATAATCTACCGCATATATCTCATAAACTGCCGGCGTGCTGATAGTGATTTTGTATATTATGGTATCATTCCAAAAACTATTTTCATCCAAAATATCTTGATTGTTGAAATTGTAATTGATATCCACCGAATCGTACGCGTCGCTAGTCATAAATTGCAATACTCCCTTGCTCACTTCAAACAAATTCGTATCAATTTTCGTGCCCTTCAGTTTGCTAACGCCAATTTCTTTTGCTGAATTTATAATCGCGAAATTGCTATTTGAATTTCCTTTCAATCTAACATTTATTGTATAACTTCGGTCATTTAAAATGTTCAATATGTCCGTGTTTGCAATGGTTACAATAAATTTGTTTTCTGCAAATATATTTTGATATAGCGATTCTATTTGCGCAGATTCAATATCGCTCCACGCACCAATTGATTGTGATTCTGCAAATTCGGTCAATTTTTGAGAAGCATCTTCTGTGCGTGAATATGTCAAAATCTCCGTTCTTCCCGTAGTGATGTCCACAAATTCAATCTCTGCAGAGGTGAAGAATCTGTTTGCCGAGATCACTAACGAACCATCGTCCACAGTTAACCCGTTCAATACTGGCATACGCAACACGGATATGACATCGCTTATTTTGCTATTTAATGTGTCCGTTGCTTCACTTATTGCCTGAACGCTTATGCCATAAAATCCATACCAACCTGCAAAGCGTTCGTTTTCAAAACTAAATTCGGTGTTTGAAACAACTTCTTGATCGATCATAGTTTCAAAGTCGGCATCATATATCCTTACAATATAACCCGTTGCTCTATCCTGACTTTGCCAGATGATCGTACCCTCGTTCGCGTTCAGCGTAGGAGAATCTAGAATATATACAACATAATCAGCAGAATATTTGCTAGCCAACAGGTTATATCCCGCCAAGCTTGCTGGCACAGCCTTCACGCTGATACGATATGTGCCCGCGCCGAACACTTCTTCGTCTTGAATCAATCCGTCCTCATTCTCATCGTATCCGTATGGGAAGATCAAATTTGTATCCTGTATAATACTTGGATATGAAGATAGCGTCTCACCATCATTTGAAGTCAAAAATTTTAATTTTTCATCCGTGCTAAAATACTCTACCGCGCTATCCGCTTCGCCAAATGCAATCTGCAAAATATAACCATATCCAACATTTTCTCCGTTGATCGTATTATACTGACTGCCCTGCCACGAGATATGTTCCAAAGAATCTACCGCATCCGTTTGCGAACTATATTTTTCAATTTTGGTAGGGGCGAATAGTCCGTACACTTCTTCTGTGATTGAATTTGAATTCAAATAATATGTGTTTTGCTCAACATTCAAATAATCTACTTTGATATGTATGCTTATACTCTCTTTCAAGAGCGAATTTTCGCCATAACTTAACACTGCAAACGGATCTATAAACATTTGATTGCCCACCAGATCCACGCCGTCAGTTTCAATAGTTAAATCATATTCTTTTGAGCCGTTGACTATATTTACCACGCAATTGATCGAACCATCTTGCAACAAATCTATTGCATCTTGTGAAAGCGTCAACACGATTTTGCCCTTGTTTTCGCCTGATTCACCGATTGAAAAGGTTGGAGTTGCCAATTTGTTGACATTTATTTCCTGACTCAAATTTGAATTTGTATATTTAATTCCCGCATTTTCTTCTACGGAAATCGCTTTGACAAATATTTTCATACTGCCATTTTGATCGCCTAAATTGTAACTAGCAGTGTTCGTGCTAGAAGTGATCAAATTGGTATTGATTTTTTCATATCCAGACGAAGTCTGTTTGTATATTTCATATCCCACCGCATTGAGAACGCAATCGAATGTGATAAGTCCATTTGAAACTGATATGTTTGAAACTGAATCAATTTTCGTAAATGTCAGCACATTCGAATCGATAGAATTGAACACATACACAACATCTGAATCTTGATTGTATTGCCCTTTTGTCAATATATAGTATGACACATTGATCTCGCCCGTTAGGTCATAATCATCCAAATCAAATGTGATAGTATTTGCAATAGCGTCCGAATCTGAAAATCTCTTTTCTATTCGGTTTTGCTCTTGTGCGGTATAGATTTCTAGCACATATTCTTTTTCGAATTCGGTAGACTGCGTTTCAAATGATATTTTCACCGAATTATCATCCACTGAATTATCCTTTGTTGAAGTCAAATCTTGTGTCGAAATTCGCGTGATCTTTATACTTTCGCCAACCGCACTCAACATAGGCTGTTGTGCTGAATCTATATTCAAACTGATCACCGCTATATCATAGATTGTGGTTTGCTCACCTTCTGGAATTGTCGTGTTGATAAATTGATAAATATAGTCTACTCCCACCTTTATCAAGGCGTTGTCCACATCGTCAATGAGTTCGCTAGATTGCCCAGATAGATCTAGTCGATATTTGCCATTTATCAAAATTGCGTAATTTAATAGCGTGTCCGTTTGCGTCAATTTGCTGATTGTAATATATTGTTCCTCTCGCCCCGCTTTTACCGTATTTAATATAGAGATTTTTGTATCGCTCGTATACTCACTATTTGCTGTGTCGTCTTCTCCCGTCTGTGAACTTGGTTTGATAAACTTCACTCTGACGCTAAAATCTTTTGTCATCTCTGATATTATTGGAGTATAATCTTCTTTCAATAAATCTATATAATAACTATTATCTTCATATGTATAATTTAAACTATAATCTTGGTAAGTCAACTCACCATTTTCACCTTCAAAAGTCAACTCATCATCAATAGTTATCACCAAACTTATTTTATATTCTTCGCTCTGATTGCTTGGTTTGATCACCAGCTGATTATCCGAATTTACGCCGATCTGTGTAGTGCTATCAATCTTGTTTATCACCAATTCACATTCGCTTGAATTCAAATAATATACCCCACCCAACGCATCGATTGCATTTGTCTTTAAAGTCAGCACATTTTCGCCCACCGAAAAGTGAGTAAACGCACTGCCGTCAAAAGAATAATCCACCTGTTCGCCATTCAATTCAAAGGTAAATCCCTGCACATATTCGCTAGGGTTGGTGTCCGTCTTGGTGATGACATTTGTAATGTTGTTATATGCCAAACTTGGCGTAGATAAGCGTATAATTTTGATTTCGTCAGATAGTTTTGAATCTAAATAATTTTCGCCATCCCCAACTGCCTGAATCTTAATGCTCATTTCCCCACTAGCAAGCGAAAAATCATAGAAATTTTCGACTATTTCGTCAGTCAAAACAGGCTCGCCCTGATCTATGCTATATATATTAAACTGATCCACTCCTAGTTGGCTAGAAAGCGTCAATCGCGCTTGATCTTTATCTAAAAGGCTAACGCTAGGTAGATCCAACACCACAAATGAACGCGTGGCACTCACACTCTCATTTTTCCCGCTTGGCGAGAAAGTATTTTTCCCATCCCCGCTGACATATAATGAGATATTATAACTATCATTTTCAAGATAATTTTGTTCGGACGGATCGGTAGTGTTTAGCGCAATTTGATTTTCACTAAATTCAAGTTCTGTACCCTTCGTGCCTGTGATGACGAATTTCAAATCTGCTTCTGTATTGATTTCGCTAATCATTACACTGACGACACCCTGATCTATTTGTATCTCGTCGATGCTCTCTAGCTGAACGAAAGATATGCTCGCTGTATTGCTATCAAAAATATTCGAGTTATTTCCTAAATGCGTCACTTTGATTTCGTGTACGCCCGCTGAAAATGTATATGTAGAAAGATCAAATTCCACACTGTCCGCTTCGGCTGAAATCTGTTCGGTTATATCATTCCCGTCAGATAGCGCAAATTCTATCCTATACTTTTCCCCTATCTGCGAATCGAATTTCAAGCAATAGTCTTCTATCATTAATTCAGCCGATGTTTGCTTGTTGATAGTGATAGTCGCCAGATTAGATGCTAGATAACTCACTCCGTCTATTGTGCGCCCTTCCACATAAATATTGAACTGATATTCCACACCTGCAATATAGTCTGATAGCGAGAATGTTGTCGCGCTAGTAGTAGTTTTAAACTGATTGTCTTGATATGCAATCTCTATCACATAACTAGTGGCTCCTTCCACCGCTTGCCAAGAGATTGTATTGTTCGACGCGCTTACAATTGGAGAATTGAATTTATTGAATTGCAGTTTCTCCCCACTCTTTTCTGATTTCAAGATGTTGACACTATCTGTAGGAATGGTTGGTTCAATTTTTAATAAATACCCATTGTCTTTGTTTGTAAAACTAGCAAAACTTTCAAGCGAACTTAAATCAAAATAATTTTGATTCACTTGAGCGACCATTTCATCGTCAATATAAACCGAATATTCACCCGCATTATTGACATTATTCCAACTCACAGTGGTGGAAGATAAAATCGGATTTGCAACATCTAGGACAAACGCCTTTATATCATAACTTTTTGAATCATAGTAAACGACATTTCCCCCGTTTTCTGCATTTTGCAATTTAAACTCATTGTTTACCAAAGATACCACGCCTACAGTTACATCTTTTCCCGCATAAATTTCTGGCAAACTAGTCATATCAATCGTGGTATCCGAACCGCTTTGATATTCCACTCCGTCTATTAATATTAAATAGTTGTTCGAACTTTGATTTTTTTCAAACGACAATTCTCCATTTACAATTTGCGCGGACGAAATTGGACTGTTTTGAAAAATTGATATCTCGCCCGAATACATACTTGAAACATAAACTTGGCTATATGTAGGGGCATTTGCCATTACTTGCACTGTCAGCACACAATCAAAAGCGTCCGCACGCTCTGAATATTGTGCTAACGAATAACTATTGCTATTGCCCAGATTGATTTCTTGACCATTTATTTTTAGCGTATAACTTGTGGCATTGTTGACTGTGTCAAAAGTGAAAGTTTGGCTATCGCTGTTGTAAGCGAGATTCCTAGGAGCAGGTAATACAGATTTTGTGCTTCGCACTGTCACGGTTATCACATCTTCCAAAAGCGAATTGTCATTTGCCTGCACTTTAAGTGTGGTGCTACCCTCACCTAGCGCTAATAGAGAATTTCCATTGACTTTAACAATTTGCGGATCCAAACTCGTCAAAGTGTACGATGTGTCCGTAGCATAGCTAGGGCTCACAGTAACCGGCGGAGTATATGTTTCACCTATCAATAGCACTATCTCGTTATCTTTAAACGAAATCTTTTCAACCGGAGTTTTATTTTCGCACCCAAAAAATAGAAGTGAGAAAAACGCCAGCAACAAACATATATAAAATTTTTTATTTTTCACTATTGACATATTTACCCCTTTTATGTCATAAATCTATAAAATTATTCTAACACATTAACAATATTTTATCAAATATTTAGCACAAAAATTTATAAATAATATTATAAATATATAGAAATCAAAATTTGTCACCAAAAACAAAACAAAAATTAAATTTGTGAATATATCTAAAAATAGGAAAAATTTACAAAAAATCAAAAAAATTCAAAAAATTATTAAAAAATACAATATTTTTAATGTTTTTTATATAAATTTTTCATATTTTTTTTATTTTTTATATTTTAAAATGAATATAATAAATTAAGAAATAGTTAAAATTATTAAAAGAATATAATTCATCCATTTATACAAATAATAATAGAATTAGCATTTTTATATAATAATCAATTTATATTAAAATTAATTAAACGAAAATTAAAATAAAAATTATTAGATAAAAATATTAGACAAAAACAAAAAAATACTAAACAAAAATTAAATTCTAGTGTATGCTCTTTTCCAATTTGTCGCGCGCAAAATTTCTTGACAATCGGCTCATTATTATTTATAATACAAATTAAAAGGACACAAAATGGAATTAAAAATTTTCAATTCACTCACAAAGCAAAAACAAGCAGTAAAACCAATCGACAATACTGTCAATTATTATTTTTGTGGGCCAACAGTGTATTGGTATCAACACATTGGCAATATGCGTGCATTTTTTGTAATGGATAGCGTACGAAAAGCGGTAAAATATCTCGGATACAAGATCAATCACGCAATGAATATCACAGATGTTGGGCATATGACCAGCGACGAAGATTCGGGCGAAGACAAAATGGAAGTGGCTGCAAAGCGCGAGCACAAATCACCCGAAGAGATTGCAAAATACTATTGGAATATATGCTTTCAGGATATGAAAGATCTCAACATTGAAACGCCAGAACATATCTGCCCTGCCACTATGGTGATAGACGACATTATCAAATTCATTCAAGACATTCTCGACCACGGATATGGTTATATCACAAAAAACGGCGTATATTTTGACACTAGCAAGTATTCCGATTATGGAAAATTGGGCGGAATGAATCAAAATGAAAAGAAATTTGGCGCACGCATTGAAGTGGACGAAGAAAAGCGAAATCCTGCTGATTTCGTCCTTTGGGTAATAGCAAAAGACAATCATATCCAAAAATGGAATAGTCCGTGGGGAGTTGGCTACCCAGGCTGGCATATAGAATGTAGTACAATTGGCAACAAATTTCTAGGAGAGCACATCGATCTGCACGGTGGTGGTATTGAACACAAAACTGTACACCACGAAAATGAAATTGCACAAAATTTTGCAAAGTGTGGTCATCAGGTGGTGGATATTTGGTTCCATTTGGAGCACCTAATGTTTAATGGTGGCAAAATGAGCAAATCAAAAGGCGGAATCTATACTCTATCCAATTTGAAAGAAAAAGGCTACTCGCCTATGGAACTCCGTTTGTTTTATCTATCTGCACACTACTCGAAACCGCAAAATTTTACATTTGAAGCTTTGAACAGCGCAAAAGAGAGTTATTCCAATCTTAAAAAGTTATTGTTGAAACATAAACACGGTAAATACAAAATTGAAAAATCAAAATTGGAAAACTACGAACAAAAATTTGCCGAATATGTGGCAGACGATGTAAATTCTCCACTCGCACTATCTGTCGCGTGGGACGCACTGAAAAACAATCAAGACAGTGTGGATATATATAACCTTATCATAAAATTTGACAAATTTTTAGGCTTAAAGTTAGATGAAGTGGAAGAAGAAAAAGTTGATATTCCAGACGAAATCAAAAAGATTGCAGAAGAGCGAAAGCTTGCGCGAATCAATAAAGATTACAAAACTAGCGATCTCTTGCGGGATGAAATCAATATGTTAGGATATTCAATTTTAGACAAAGCAAACAACGAATATGAAATTCAAAAAAAATAATTTTTAAAAAATTAAAATAAATATAAATAAAATAAGAAACTAATAAAAATCAACAAATAAAAGAAATTGAAAAAATAAATAGAAAAATTCAAAAAAATATATAAAAAATTGAAAAAATAAGCAATTTTTACTAAATTTATGCAATTTTTCTATTATTTTATTAAAATTTTACAATTAATACTAATTATTTTATTATTAGAAAAATTAATGATTTGCATTATTTAATATATTTTTTAATTAAAATTTTAAAAACTTGGCTAATTAAAACACAAATTAATTTTAATAATTATAAACAATAATTACCAACTTTACATTTTCATTTCATAATTATAAAAATGTCATTTTTCACAATTCGGTGCATTTACAAACAATCAATTATAATTCAATTCTAAACGACTGCCCTTTTGCATAATATTATATATGGATTATAATGATTTCCCAATTTTAGACGATGATAAATATCAATTGATACAATCTCAATATGAAAATTTTTTGCCATTCAATAGAAAGGATAATGTAAATAAAATATACCTTTTGCTTGAAGAATGCAGACATCTTTGTTTCGGTTTAACTAAACAATACAACGCAAATATCAATCGCTCTATATTTAACACCTTGCACGAATTGGAACGCGTGATGGACAACTTCAATTCAACATTCAGCATTAAACTTGATTATAAAAAGCAAATAAGCGAATTTAATCTTTTCCAATTTCTAAAAAAATTGATAGAATGTGTAAAGGAAATTAGCCTATGGAGTTCAAAAGAAGACAAAGTGTATTACAAAAAATTTTCACACGACAATCTTATTATAATTCTAAATTGCGTATATAATCTCGTTTCGGTGCTGGAAAACAGCAACATACGCATTTTCAAATTTATGTGAAAATATTTTTGACAACAATTTAAAATCTCTATTTTTCAACAAACACAATATTGAGTTTTGTTTTATATCTTTTGTTTAGGTTTTTACATTCATTTACGACTATTGTATTCAATACATCAGTTGGATAATTCAGCGGAAAATCACATAAATTAACCGCAAGTGATTTCCAATTTTCTTTCTTTGCCAGCAATAACAGATTGTTCAAATTGGTTTTAAGTTTGTCTTTTTCGTATTCAGAAAATGACGAGTGCAATACCGGCAAAACAATTTTGACGACATTTTTAGCGGGCAGGTTATACCCTTTCACTAGATATGGTTTTGTGAAACTAATTAACCCATTATCTTCCGTCATAATTTTAGCCAGATCACGATTTAATTGCAGTCCTGCGCGTAAGGACAGTGTATTATCCACACATTTGACAAATCGATCCAACACTCCCAACAAATTGTTTGTGAACACCACCAACGCGTCCACTTCAAATTCCCAAATTTCACCCGAGATAAAAGCAGTTCTATTTTTGAATCGAATGTCGCAAACGCGTTTGATTTTTGATGACAAATTTTCATAAGACAACAATTTGTCCTGTTTATTTAAAAATGTTTCGTCCAAATATCCAATTGATCGCGCGAACATTAGATTGGATAGTAGCCAACGCTTGTCCGCTTTGGTCAAATTTGGTGGCAATTTTTGTTCATTTTCTTTGACTAAAATATTCAATAAATCATCTATCAAATTTTCTTTTTCATTTTCTTGCAATGTAATATTAATCATATTTTTATTATAATTAATTTTATTTAAAAGTCAAATATTTAAAAAATATTTAAAATTTTATGCAATTTACCCTATAAAACAGCATTTTTTGATATTTTTTTCAATATTTTTTATTTTTTTTCTATTTTTTTATAAAATTTTTTATAAATTAAAATATATAAAATTTTACCAATTTTGAATAATTTAATTTTGCGTATAAAAAACATTTTTAATTTAAAAAATTATCAAATTAATCTCGCAATCTTGCTCGCACAACTTCACCTATCTATTCATAAATTATATTATGAACAAAAAAATATGTGTATATACAATAGCAAAAAACGAAATGAAATTCATCGATCGTTGGTACATTTCAATCAAAGATGCTGATTATATTTGTGTGTTAGACACGGGAAGCACAGATGGAAGTTTTCAAAAGTTTAAAGATCTAGGCGTAATTGTAGAGCAAAAAATTTATGAGAATTTTAGATTTGATGAAGCGCGAAATGATAGTATGAAACTGATTCCAGACGACGCTGAAATATGTGTATCCATAGACATAGATGAATATTTTGAGCCCGGCTGGATAAAACTTTTGCGCGATAATTGGCACGAAAACACAGGGAGAGCAAGATATAGATATACTTGGAATTTCAATCCAGACGGAAGCGAAGGAATAGTTTTTATGGCAGACAAAATCCACAAAAACAAGGCGTATATGTGGAAAAATCCTGTGCACGAAGTGCTAATTCCTACCACCGATCAAAAATTGGAAGTAGTAGACATCCCAAATATTCAACTTAATCACAAAGCGGATAGCACAAAATCTCGCGCACAATATCTGCCATTATTAGAAATGTCGGTCAAAGAAAATCCCAATGACGATAGAAATACACATTATCTAGCGCGCGAATATATGTTTCACGGCGAATATGATAAGGCTATCGATACTTTTTTGCGCCACTTGAGTTTGCCTACCGCCAGATGGGATATTGAACGCGCTTCGAGCCTGAAATACATTGCCAACTGCTATAAACATAAGGGAGAGAAAAAGAAGCAAGAAGAATATTTGATATTGGCAATTTTGGAAGCGGACTATGTGCGCGAACCATACTTTGAATTGGCAATGTTTTATTTTGAAAATAAAGAATTTTTGAAATCAGCACTCATCCTAAACGAAATGTTTAAGATACAGGAAAAGCAAATCAATTATATGTCAAATCCTGCTTGTTGGGGAAGTCTACCCTATGACTATCTTTCTTTGTGCTACTATGAAATTGGAGATTATCGTCGTGCGATTATATCTGTTGAAAATGCGATCAAACTAAATCCTAATGATGCACGACTAAAAGACAATTTGGAAATATTTATTAAACTATTGAACAGCAATCAAAAATAATTTTAAACTAAACTAATTATTAATTTTTATTTTTTAATTTACTAAAAATATATTAGTGCTTAAAATGCTTTGAGATTCAATCACCTTAATTTTATTTTAACTTTTTAATTTATTTAATTTGTTTTTTATATTTGAAAATTTATTTTAATGTTTATTAATTAGTATTTACGATTTAATAATTTTCATTATTTTAATTTATAATTATTTTTTAATACAAAAAATGTAAAAAAATTTTAAAAAATCTTTATTTTAACATTGATTTTTTATTATTTTTTAATATTTTTATATATTTTTTTAAAATTTTTATTAATTTTATTTTTATATTATTTTTATTTTACATTTTAATTTTCATTGTTTTTGTCTTATATTTATTTTATAATTTATTTTTATTGTTTTTATCTTTTATTTATAATTTATTTTTATGTTATTTTTTATTTAAAATATTGAAAAATTTATCTTATCACAACCTTTCCGTTGACCCAACTTGAAAAGAAATTTTCCAAATCAGATCCGCACACTTTTTCAAAAGAATTTATCAAATCATTTGGAGTGGCATTTGAATATTTGTTCTCCTGAAAATAGATTTTCAAGCCTGACAAAAAATCATCTTTTCCAATTAATTGATATAAACTTTCATACATTAATACACCTTTTACATAAGTACAATAAGTGTATTCAGGTTCGCTATCATATTCGTCCACCGCACGCATACTCGTGTCTAAATCTCCCAACACATCTTGATACACACTCACAAACAAAGTATAATTCGACTTTGATGCATCCACAATCTGTGAGTGAGTCAAATCGTAATCTGAATTGAAATCGTAGAATAATATTGTAGAATATTCAGTAAGTGCTTCATCTAGCCAAGGATATGTATACTCATCATTGCCAACCATTGCATACCACCATTGGTGAGCAGTTTCGTGAATTATCACATTTTTATAATCGACAGATGATTCTATGTCCGCACTTATCATCACCAAATTCGGATACTCCATTCCACCATAAATAAAATCTGTTTTCACAATCGAAAATGTTGAATAAGGATAGTCGCCGAAAAGAGAAGAAAAAGTGCTGATTGCGTCTACACCCGCCTGCAAATGTTCGTTTGCGTTTTCGTCTGAAAAATAATAATACTCCACCTTTACATCTCCTGCCCTTTTTGAAACAATCTCAAATTTGTCACTCGCGACCAACGCAAAATCACGCACCAATTTTGCACTAAATGAAGTTTGATATTTTCCGTCACTTTTTCGCGTGTTCGTTTTCTCTCCCGTGCCAGCCAAAATTAAATCTTTGCTATCCATATTTACAATCACAGAATAGTTTGCCAATTCGCTATAAAATGGATCACCATTTGGACTATATCCACTTTCGTCAAAACTTCCATTTTCATACACGCAGACAATTGGATAAAAATTGGCTAGATTTATTGTATTTTCACCATAGCCGAATCTATGCTCACAATTTGGCAAAGAAAAACTAAATTCAATATATATCTGGGCTCGCTCACTTGGAAGCAATATATTTATCAAGTCCACCACTAAAATATCGCTATATTCGCCCGCATATTCTACCGCAACATCCTGCCCGCCCACCTGCACTCGTCCGACTTCAAACATAGAATAATCCAATCCATTAGGATAAGCGTCATTCAGTTTTGTACTGCTGACAACAAGATCCGTGGCATTTTCTTTGAAAAATTGCGGATACAAATGAAATTTCAATTCGCTCAATTCATCCGCGCTAGAATTGATATAATCTAGCGTCAAATTTGCCTGTGCACTAAATGTGGTCGTATCTAAATCGAGCACTATCTCATAATTAGATAGATCTTTGCTTAAATCGGAAATGTCATCTTTCTTTTTGCAAGCAACGCAACCGATGCCTATGATGAAAACTAAAAAAACAATTAAAAATTTTTTCATATTGAATATTATGAACAAGCTCACCATATTAGAACAAAAAATGGAAGTGATCTAGCGACAGATATAATAGACAAATTGAAAAAATTGTGTTAAAATAAAGGTATGTCATTTTGTAAATTTTCACCTAGTTATCAAACTAGCAATAAAACAGTGCTTGATAATGTATTTATCAGCGAATATTTGCCGAGCGCACCCGATTTATGCGTAAAAGCATATATTTTGGGGCTATACAAGTGCAATTCTGGTCAGGACGAAGATAATTCGCTTGAATATTTTTGTAAAGTTTTGAATCTAGCCGAGGACGATGTAATATCACTTTTCAAATATTGGGAAGAAAAGGGGTTGGTGCAAGTACTCTCTACCGATCCTATTGAAGTAAGATATCTACCCGTCATCAGCAATGGTCAAGCCATAAAAAAATTTAAACCAGACAAATACGCAGATTTTAATATTCAATTGCAGGAACTTTTCCCAAACCATATGATCACACAAAACGAATATAGTGAATATTATTATTTGATTGAAAATAAACATATAGAACAATCTGCCCTATTGGAGATAGTGAAATATTGTGTGAATTATAAGGTTAAGATTATTCCAAAATATCCTATAATGGTGGCAAAAGATTGGATTCGCGAAGGCATTTTATCAAAAGATGCAGTGCTAAAAAAGATTGAAGATTTGGGTATTGCCGATGACAACATTAGTTTAATTTTGATGGCAATGGGAAGCAAACGAAAGATAGAAATTGAAGATAAAGAGTTGCTAAACAAGTGGACTAATTCTTATGGCTTTGAACTGAACACCATTATATTTGTGGTAAAAAATTTGAAATCAAAAAAACGCCGAATAGATATGCAGATTTTGGATGAATATTTGACAAAATATTATCAAATGAAGTTGACTGCTATCAGCGAAATTGAAAACTATGAGGCGGAAAAAGAAAATTTATATTTTACCGCAATCGCTGTGAACAAAGAATTGGGAATCTATTATGAAGATTTGACCAAAGAGATTGATACATACATCGTGTCCTGGCTTAATATGGGATATGATATAGAAATTTTGAAAATGATTGCAAACAATTGTTTTTTGTCATCAATTAAAACGCTTGAAGGGATGAACAATATTATAACTAAATTATTCAAATTAGGAATCGTAAACATAGCATCCTATATCCAATATCTAAACGACAATCTAGCGCAAGACGAAAAGATCAAAAAAGTGTTGGACAATTTGAAATTGAATAGAAATGTCAACAATTCGGACAGGCAATTCTACAAAGTCTGGACAGAAGATTGGAAATTCAGCGATGAAATAATTTTATACGGCGCGTCAATCAGTGCAGGCACTAACAATGCAATACAATATTTGAACAAAATTTTGTCAAATTGGAACGCGCTCGGATACAAAACGCTAGATCAGGCAAAGTCGGACAAGACAAATGTAAAATCGGATACAACAAAACAAAATTCTGGATTTATCCACAACAATTACACAAAAGAACAGATTGCAAGTTTCTTTTCAAATTTAGACGAAGTTGAGGTGTGATATGGACAAAAGAAAAATGATTGCAGAAATTAAACAAAATTATTTATTAAAACGAATCCGCGCGGAAGAAGAATGCGAAAATTTTATTTCGAATCTGAAGCAAGACAAATACTTTGCAGACATTTACACTGATTACTATAAAAAAAATATAGAATATCTAAAATCTAAATACGAAAAAGAAAATTTAGAATTGAAAAACGAACTTTCTCAATTAAAAAGTAAAATTGATTCGTATCTAAAAGCGAACCATATAAACAGCGCAAAATTGACCCCGCACTATGATTGCCCTATTTGCAAAGACACGGGTATGAATGGCGGAAAAATATGTGCGTGCGTCATAAAGGAATTGAACAAAAAATTGTCCACAAAATCTAGCAGTCAGACAAAATTTCATTCGTTCAAAGAACTGAATAAAAACTTGATGGATGATACCGAGCAAAAAGCATACGCGCATATCATAGATTGGTGCAAAAAATATCCAGAAAAAATCAACAAAATTAACATTAATATTGTAGGGCCTGCGGGCTGTGGCAAAACATTTATGATGGAGTGCGTGGCAAACGAACTGATCGAGCGCGGATATCTAGTATGTTTCAAAACTATGTTTGAACTCAACGAGTTGGCGAGATTGTATCATATAGGAAAATCGTATGAATTTAGCGATTGTATGAAGGCGGATGTGTTGCTGATAGATGACTTGGGCACAGAGCCTATTTTGAAAAATGTGACAAAAGAATATTTATACAATATCATCAACACTAGGCAGATAAACAATCTAGTCACGATAATTTCTACTAACCTATCTCCCGACGATATCCTAGATAGATATGACGAGCGAATATTCAGCCGTCTGACGAACAAAAATCTATGCCTAAACATTCAATTGAACCCTTCGGACAAGCGCATAATAGAAAATAAAAAAAATAAAAATAAAAATTATCTAATTTAGCGCTTTATCAATAAAAATCAAATATATAAAGGATATTTTAAAATAAAAATTTATGTAAAATAAATTCAATATAAAAAATATTAAGAATAAACTTCAAAATAGAAAATATTAAAAAACTAAAAGCAATCTAATAACAAACATTTTTACTTATCCACAAATTAAACACAAATTACAAAATTTTATGCTAAAAAATTATAGATCAAAACAAAAAAATAAAGGAGAATTATGTTAGAAATAAAAGTAAAATATTTTACAGATATTGAACCCATCAAATTCATAGAAAACAAAAGTGATTGGTACGATTTAAGATGTGCAGAAGAAGTGGAGATGAAAGCGGGCGAATTTCGTCTAATTAAACTCGGCGTTGGTATGCAACTCCCCGCTGGTTATGAGGCAATAATAGCGCCTAGAAGTAGCACATTCAAAAACTTTGGAATAATTCAAGCAAATAGCATTGGAATTGTGGACGAATCATTTTGTGGTGACAATGATCAATGGAGATTTCCGGCCATTGCCCTGCGCGACACTATCATACATAAAAACGAAAGAATTTGCCAATTCAGAATAATATCCCACCAGCCCGAGCATATCATTACCACAGTAAATAAGTTGTCCGACACAGATCGCGGAGGCATCGGTTCTACTGGAAAAAAATAAAATTTGAGTATGAAAAAACACTTTGACTATTCCATCAAAGTGTTTTTTCATAAATATTATTTGTTTTCAGAATAACTGATTTTCAAACTTGGTCCCATAGTGGTAGCAACATAAACAGATTTGATATAAGTACCTTTTGCTGCAGCAGGTTTTGCTTTGATAATAGCATCCATAACTGTAGATAAATTGGTATACAATCTGTCTGCACCGAAGCTAACTTTACCAATACGAACATGAACAATGTTTTGTTTGTCAAGACGGTATTCAACTTTACCTGCTTTAACATCTTTGATTGCTTTGGTCACATCCATAGTAACCGTACCACTCTTTGGATTTGGCATCAAGCCTTTTGGTCCCAAGATACGCGCACAACGACCGAGTGCACCCATCATATCTGGCGTAGTGATACAAACATCGAAGTCGAGCCAATTTCCTGACATAATCTTTGCGATGATCTCATCATCTCCAACGATATCTGCGCCTGCTTTTTTTGCTTCTTCAGCCTTGTCACCTTTTGCGATCACCAAAACGCGAACTGATTTTCCTGTACCTTCAGGCAATACCACCACTCCACGAACTTGTTGATCTGCATTACGCCCATCAACGCCCAATTTTATGTGCAATTCTACTGTTTCATCAAATTTTGCTTTGCTAGTCTTGGTAACAAGATCCATCGCTTCTTTTGCATCATAAGTTTTGGACTTGTCAATCAATTTCAATGCTTCCTGATAATTCTTACTTCTTTTCATTGTAGCCCTCCACTGTGACGCCCATACTGCGACAAGAACCTGCTATCATACTCATAGCGGCTTCAATTGAACTTGCGTTCAAATCAGGCATCTTCATTTCTGCAATTTTACGAAGTTGTTCGACTGTAATTTTTCCAACTTTGCTCTTTGATTTGTCCGAACCCTTTTCAATTCCTGCTTCTTTTTTGATCAAATCAGCAGCAGGTGGTTGCTTCAAAACAAATGTAAAACTTCTATCTTCATAGATAGTGATTACGCAAGGGATCACGAATCCTACTTGCTTTGCTGTCCTGTCGTTAAATTCTTTCACGAATCCTGCGATGTTTATGCCGTGTGGTCCAAGAGATGATCCAACTGGTGGTCCTGGAGTGGCTTTTCCTGCAGGAAGTTGAATTTTGACAACAGATTTAACTTTCTTTGCCATAATTTCCTCCTATTTATATGGCGTGGTTGATTGGATAATCTTGAATTTTATCCTCCCACGAAATTTTCTCTCTCTTTTAGGCGGATGAGTTTCCTATTATATTTTAATATAAAATTCAATTTTGTCAATACAAGATAAAGACAAATTGTGGATATAAATAGTTTTGTTGTGTCAAAACATATTATTTAGTTGATATATTTTAGAGTTAATACAATTTAGATTTATTTATTTTAGATAAACATTTTGTTTGTGCAGTTATCTAAAATATAAAATCTTATATTATTTGATCTTTTTGTCTGAACCATACAAAATTTCAATTCGCCTAGATGTTTGCAATACGAATCTGATTGAATTTCAATTCCACTTCGCTATCTCGTCCAAACATTTCCACAACAGCAGTGAGATGCTGATTTTCTTTGTCCACATCCTTTACTTTGCCTACAAATCCAGACAATGAACCTTCTATGATTTCTATCGTATCGCCAACATTGACATCAAGGTCAATTTTCGCTTCTTTGTTTATACCATCTAACCCAAGCCTTCTCGCTTCTTCGTCTGTGATAGGCACAGGTCTACCTTTTGGCCCTACAAAACTATTGATGTATTGAGTGTGGATCACTGCGTGCCAAATGTCATCTCCGTACAACATTTTCACCAACAAATAGCCTGGCATAGTCTTTTTGGGAACTAAAACTTTTTTGCCACGCTTTTCCACCAAAACATCTTCCATTGGGATGACAATATCAAATATACGATTTTGCAAATCATATTTTTCAATCGTGTTTTCCAAATTCAATTTTGCCACATTTTCATAGCCTACGAACACGCGTAGCGAATACCATTTTGGCTCTTTGTCAATGTCTTTATCTATAATTGCCATTATATTTTCTCCTTAAAAATAAACTAAAATTTAACAATATAATTAATATAAGAAACTTGTCAACCAATAGCAAAGTCGATCAAATCCAAACAATACGACAACGAAAACAATAACAAACACGAGTACAACACCAGTTTGTTTAACCACTTGTTTGAATGGTGGCCAAGAAATCCTTTTCAATTCATTGCCCGTATCTTTCAAAGATTTTACCACCTTGTTGGGTTTTTTAGTTTTATCCTTGTCTTTTTTCTGCGTTTTAGCGACATCCTTTGCCCGCACTTCAACGACCTTTTCTTTGTCTGTCTTCTTTTGCTTTTGCTCTGGACTTTCGCTAGGTTGCGTCATCAAATTTTCATTTTCACCGACAATCGCGTTGGTTTGCTCATTTGTCAAAACTTCGCCATTTTGTTCAGTCGATGATTTTATCTGAACTTTTTTCTTGGCAGATTTTTTCTTTTTAGACATATTCACCTCTATTTAGTTTCTTTGTGTTCTGTGGTCTTTCTGCAAGTTGGGCAATATTTTTTGATCTGCATTCTTTCAGGGTTGTTTGCCTTGTTTTTCGTTGAATTGTAATTTCTATTCTTACATTCAGTACATTCAAGTATAATCTTTTCTCTTTTGGTTTTTGCTTTCTTTGCCATATTATCTCCTTATATTTTCAAATCTGATAAAAAAACACCTACCAGGTGCAATACTATATTAGCACATAAAAATATTGATGTCAACATAAAATATAAATTTTTCTATCAAATTCGTACGAAAAAATAGGCAAACGCCTATTTCGTGATAAAAGCACTTTTTTTAGATTCAAGTTTTACTCTTCTTCAATTTCAATATCTATCGTGTCATTTGTAGTATTTGATTCGTATGCCTGCTGATTTTGCGCATTTTTCTTGTTTGGTTTATCTTCAAGTGAACCGTTTGACAACTCTTTTGCTGTCTTGATCTTCTTCACTCTCTGCGTATTTCCCAACATCTTTTCCACAAAGCCGATTCTTATATCTTTCAAATCGGTCACAAATCTAAATACCACATACACCAAAAATACCATAGCCAGCAATGAGATCACCATTTGATAATTTTGCACGCCATCCATTTTGTCGTAAGTTATCAAGTCAAATTCGAGCAACAAAAACACAAAAAATTCTAAAAATGTGAACACGCAAACTAATATAAACAAATCTTTGATCCTAGCGCGAATGAAATCATCTGTGAGCATAAAGATGAGCAAAGTGATTAAAATGCCAACTATAGCCACGAAGCACACTCCCGTTCCTGCAAAGAAATTTGAAATCGTACCCCAGGCGATCAGCACGCCTGCAAATACTAAAGATAAAATAAATGAAATCTTCAAATTCTTGGACATAAGATTCTCCTATTAATATAGTATAACACAATAAATGCTATTGTGCAATCTTTTTTGTCTAAAATGTCAGGTTTTGGTCAAAATTTTAAATATTTTTTTAAAATCAGCATAGGAGAACTGTATGGACGAACTTTTGGAATTGACGATCAAGCGAGTGGACACGCTTGAAAAGAAATTGGAAAAATATTTTCACATATTGGAAGTAAAAAACGAATTGGATTTCGTGTTGCGCGGAAGTTACATTTTCCTAGACGAACTCAATCTGATAATGTCCGGCAATTATACTCTTACGGGCGAAGAAAGTGCGGATGGCGGAACAAATTTGGATAATGAAACGAGCAATGAAGCCAATTCAAATATTGAAACGAATGATGTATAAATTCAGACAGCGAAACAAACAACGAGGTCAATTCAGATAATGAAATATAGCATTAATCTAATTATACATTAGCGCAGGCAAACATAAAAAAGGAGAAATAATGGATAGTTTAGAAGAATTGAAACAAGAGTTAAAGTTGCAAAAAACTGCAATAGAAAATAAAGGTGGCGTGGTGCAAACTGCATACACTCATCCTAGCCCTAGTGAAATTACAGCAGGCATTAATACAATAGAAAAGATTGACACCACGCTTGCCAACGCTACCACAAACGATGTAAAGAACGGAAAGACATTTTACGCGGGGAATTCTACATTGAAAACGGGAACTTATGTCGCTCAAGACTCGCAAGAATTCAAAGATATGTATCTATTCGAAAATCCGAATAGCGGAGCGACTTTCTATTATGCGCCAGAATCATATCAAACGACGATTCGCCCATATCTATTTTGCACATCTCCGCACAAAATGGTGGTGACATTGAATTCAAACATTCAAGAAATTGGCGATTGTTCGTTTGGCTATATAGACGATCTGACCGTGTATGGATTAGAAAGCGCTACCAGTTTGACGAAAGTGGGAAACTACGCTCTGATGAACGCCACAAATATAGATTTAGGTAACCTTCCTAGCACTATCGTCACGATCGGCGAAGGAGCATTCGCAAATGCGGGCACAAACAGCACAAACATTGTGATACCATCGGCAACGACTAGTGCAGGAGTTAATTCGTATGCCAATTTGAACGAAACTAGGACATACCACACCAATTTTAATATTAATTCAACTAGCATAGAGATATTGGAAGAAAATATGCTAGCGTATCGCGTGTTTGATTGTGATTTCTACCCGCCAGCGAATGTAAAAACAATAAAAGAAAAATTCAATTATGGTGGAAGTTTCAACAACATCACCATCCCTGCCACGGTGGAAACTTTAGAAATTTATTGTTTCTTTGCCAAAAGTTCAGATTCTAAAGAGTTGTTTAATTTAGAAACGATCACATTCTTATCCCCCGAACCGCCAAACATATATTTCAGTTTATTTGCCAATCAAGTGCTTGGACAGGCAAAAATGTATGTGCCAGACGAAGGTTTTGACGAATATTATGCAAATACTTATTTGCAATTGTTCAGACCATATATGTACCCGCTCAGTGAAAAAGAGACATAACAGAAAAATTAATTTCATCCGAATCATTCAACGCGCAGTCAGGCTCTGCGCGTTTTTTCGTGCCATAAACTTTGATTCCATTTTGGACTTTATATTTATCAAAACGCAATAGTTCGCGCCTAGTTAATTTGCCCGAAACATATTCTTCGCGGTATGATTTTATCTCCATTCCACGATACGCGTTTTTCAAATAAAAATATTCGTCTTCATACACCACCCTATCTTGATATTTGCCCGATATATCCTTTCGTGTCTCCACGGTTGGCTCGGTGATACTCACGATTTCATTTGTCAATTTGTATGACTTATTCTGCAACGCTTCACCATAGATTCGTATTCGAGCGCGCGTGGGAGAATAATTGGTGACTATGATAATCTTTTCATTGGTATTATTCCTAAACTTTAAATCGCTAGATCCATAATTTACCATAGCGTCAAAGCCATATTTTACATAACTAATTTGCTTGCTATGTTTGTTTGCTTCCAAAATATCCAAGCCCGCCAATAGTGCAGAGTTGTATAATGTGGTGGACACTTGACACACTCCGCCACCCACGCCGTCAACAAATTCGTTGTTAACAATGATTTTTGCTGTCCTGTATCCGTTTTCTTGCGTCCGCCTGCCCACCGTCTTGTTGAACGAAAAACTAGCGCGAGGTGCTAATTCCACCATATTTATGCTCTCTAATGCGTTTTTTATATTATGCTTTCTATCCGCACTCGATCTAGATATGTCGGTAGAAAAATCTGCACGCAAATTGGTGTATCTAAAAAAATCTTCACTTTTAATCTCGGGTTCAATAAAAACTATGGGCAGACTAAAAACTAATTCATCATCATTAAGATATGTCTGTGCAATGCTATTGTACAGCGCTAATTTATTTAGTTTTTCGCCCACCTGTTCTTTTTTTATGAAAAACACTCGCTCGCTGTTGCGATTGACTGTCATTTCGGCATCTTTTGCCTTTTTAGCAATATTTTTTTCAATCTCTGAAATCTTTTTTTCAAGATTTGGAAATAAATAATTCAGCGCTATATCGGATGAAAAGCCTTTTTCTAACATATCTTTTAGTAAATTTTTTCTATCAAACTTTGAATTGAATCGGTTATATTTATTAATCTCATAATCTATATCAAAAATGGACGATTTTTTTATATTTTCATCTAGATTATATAGAAATATTTTATCTTTATATACAAATTCAATTTGCTCGTCAATTCGCTCGGAAAGTGCGTATGTGGTAAGCGTTTCATTTGAAAATATAAAGACAAGAAAAATTACACATAATATTGACAATGGTATGATCCATTTTTTCATATCAATATTATGTGTAATCGTTCGTTTTTAATGTAAAATTTTGTCGATTATTGAATGATTTTGCGCATTGGGCGGAATTGAAGAACATTTCAAAATCTTGTTTTAACAAATGCATAAATAGATTTTTATCAATATTTAATTTTGCACAAAACAAAATATCTATTCCGCATTGGGCAAGCTCTCTGGATCGCTATCCCCATCTTCGTCATAATCGATTCCAACATATTGCGACACATCGCCCAACTTCTTTGCAATCTTTTTGGAAGATTTTGTTGCCAATTCAATGGTGGAATTTGCTTCACCCAACTTGTTTTGCGTCTTTAATAGCAATTGAACGAACTTTTCAAACTCTTGCTTGAATGTGGACAACACTTGCCACAATTCACTGCTTCGTTTCTCTATATATAGCGTCTTGAAACCCAATTGCAAACTATTCAACAAAGCGGTGAGAGTGGTAGGACCACACACCACTATTTTATATTGATTTTGCAATGTATCCATAAGTTCCACATCGCGCACCACTTCTGCATACAGCCCTTCTATTGGCAAAAACATAACCGCAAAATCTGTCGTTTCAGGTACGGACACATATTTTTCGTGAATAGATTTTGCTTCTTCTTTTATCCTTTTTATCAACTGCTTTTGCGCGCGGTCGATGCTATCTTTGTCTAATGTGTCGCTAGCTTCAATGAGTTTGTTGTAATCTTCAAGCGGGAATTTGCTATCAATAGGAAGGTAGACTTCGTTTCCGTCTTTGCCTGGCATCACCACCACGAAATCTACCCGCTCCTTGCTGTTTTTCTTGATCTGAACCTGCGCCTTGAATTGATTGGGTGCTAGCATTTGCTCCAAGAGAGATGATAGCATCACTTCTCCCCAGCCACCACGCACTTTCACATTTGATAACACCTTTTTTAGATCGCCCACGCCGTTTGCCAGCGTACGCATCTCACCTATGCCTAGATTGACGCTTTCCAAACTTTGCTGAATCTTGGAAAAACTTTCATTGAGTCGCTGTGAGAGCGAATTATTCAATTTTTCATCCACCGTTTCACGCATCTTCTCTAGTGCTTTCGTGTTTTCCTGTCGCATATTGTTGAGCGAAAGATTGACATCAAAAGTGAGTTTTTCTATCCTTTGCTCGTTGCGTGTGGTCAACTCGTCCACACGCTTGCTGATAGAATCAAATTCTTGCTTTTGCAAAACGGTAAGATTGTTGATCGTATTTTGAGTGGACACTTCGCTATTTTTCAGCGCCTGCATAAGCATATTGTTGAGCAAAACATTTTGTTCCTTTTGATTGTCCACCACCGTTTTAATTGACCTATCGTCTGATAGTGTGGGTTGTTTTTTCTTGTATAGCACCACAAAGGTTGTCAAACTAATCAGCCAGACTGCCAAAAAAATTGAACCTAAAATAATATATTCCATATTTTCCTCTATGTATTAATCGAATCCATTATAATATTGGTTGCCTCTAGTGCGGATGCAATATTTTCCGCCTGAATTGCGTGCGCAACAAATTCTATATGAACCTGTTTGCCTTGATATGAATCGTCAAACAAGTCAAAGTCGAATGTAAATTCCAACTGAAATGGAGAATTTGAATTTGTGTTTATTTGAGTGGCAGGTGTGGTATACTCGCCCGCCGACTCAACCAACTCACTACCCGTCGCGGTATAAAAAGCTTGCGTCACCGCTTCGCTCTCGCCCTGAATCGTCACCGAAAATTCTAAAATGGAATAGATCGGGATAGTGCCCGTGTTCTCCACACTGCCCTGAACAGACAATGTGCTACCCGGCAAAATGTTTGCCAAAATGTCGTCTGACGAACTAGCGACCGAACTCGTGGTATCATCGCTAAACCCCACGCGCACAAATGCTGTGGCAAAATCTGTTTCTCTCTTTTCCGCCCGTGCGGTGAAATAAGCATAAACCGAACTCATCGCAACAAAAAACATTAGGATAGGAAGAATTATCCATATCAACAACCATTTGAAACTATAATAATTATATTTTTTCAAACCGCCACCTAATAATATATTAATTGTTTCAAATGAGATTGTCAAATTATTATTTGAATTAGTTGAAAATTATCCAAATAATCTAAAAAAATGATGTGAAAAAATCTTAATTTGATAAAATTGTTTGAAATAATCAAAATATTCGCGATATTTTCAATTTAATTTTAAATACATTTGCAAATTTTCAAAATTTGGTTATAATAAATATATGTTAAACATTCTAGTCGCACCTTATGATTATAATATTAATGGCGAAAAATATGCCAAACGAATTGTCAGATATTTGAAGGCGGAAAAGATTGAATATTCCGTATATTTTTCTCCTAAAATTGAAGATATTGGCAAAAATGCGCACGCGCTTTCTAATGAAGGTGAAACCGATTTTGTGGTAGTGGGCGATGAGCAAATTTTGCACGAATTTTTAAACAATGTGGAAGATATATCCAAAATTAAGTTGGGGATAATTCCGCTGGGCAAGCACGATGATTTAGCTTCATATCTTGATCTGGAATCTAATCCGTTGAACGCTATCAAAAGGATAATGCAAAACAAAGTTAAGCAAATTGACTATATGTTTGTCAATGACAAAATCGTTATCAACAATATTTTAATCGGCGCGAGCTGTGAACTTTTTGAAGTATATAATCAATTCAAAATGAAAAATATCATCACTAAAAATTGGGTGCTAATGCAATACGGAAACAATTTTGAAGGGATTGAACTGACCATTGAAAATGAAGATAACCCACCATTTAGCGAGCAAGTGTTTGAATTGAGCATCAGCAATGCAGGATCTAGCAAAAATCTTCAAATCAGCCCGCTATCCAATCTCACGGATGGACTAATAAACTTTAATTATTGCACCTCTCCCGAGCGCGAAAAAAGAAAAAAATATTTGAAACTTTTCAAAAAGGGAAATCAAATTTATGACGAAAATACAAAACAATTTTGGGTCAAAAATTTGAAAATCACGAATGCTGAACAAAAAATAAAGGCGTTGGTGGACGGCAAGATTGAAAATTTTGAAGAACTTGACATAAGCATTGTTCCTAGCGGACTAAAAATATTCAACACGATTGAAAAAGAAGTCCCTTTACCTGTTGAAAAAAAGAAAAAATCAAAGATGAATGAGATAGTAGAAATTCCGCACAAGGAACTGACAGAAAGCGAGATTGAGGAGATTGAAAATTCAAATCTTGAAGAAACTATCGACCAAGAAAAAGATAAAACAGATAAAAAAGAAAAGAATCGCAAAAGATAATTCTGCGATCCTTTTTTATCAAAATTATTAGACTAAACTACATCTTTAAACTAAAATACATTTTTATATTAACTACATTTTTATTCTAAACTAAAACACATCTTTATATTAAACTACATCTTTTTCATAATTCACTTTGTAATATCTGCTAGTATTTTCAGTGATCTTCAATTCGTCTGCAATTTCAATATCTGCCACAATCAAAATTTTGTTGCCAGAAGCAAGCACTGGAATATTTCCTCTCATTCGTTGCGGTATTTTCTTGTCTATAAAATAATCTTTCAACTTCTTTGTGCCGTCCAACCCGAGCGGAGAAAATGTATCTTTTTCCTGACGGAAGCGCCAAATCGCATCTGTAGGCACACGATCTGCATCAATGATGTGCTGATGCATCTTTGGCTCGGTCAACACTTTGCTAGATGTGGTACGAATCGTGCCGTATCCTTCTATCTTCAATCTGCCACTTCTGAACGAATATTCGCCCGTGAGTTGATTTTTCTTTAGATATCCGATCGTTATATAATCGTATTCCTTGCTAACTTTTACTTTGAATGGCAAGCTAATCACATTCCCATTGTTTGCTTCAATGGCAAAATCGCGTATCATACGGATGTGCTTGCTTTCAATATCTTGCTTGGCGAACTTGGACAACACTTTTTTCAGCACTCGATTGATAATAGATTCATTTTGATAGAAAAATGTGAGCGGAACTTTTGTATATTCTTTCGTTTCAATAAGCGTGCCCAAATCTATTTGAGAATTGATATAGTCGTCATCTTTAGCGCAAATTGAGGCAAAATTGACAATGTTTTTGTCCACCGCGTTGAAATGCTTTCGCAATGCGGGCATCACAATGTTGCGGATATAATTCCTTGAATATGTATTGTCTTGATTCGTTTCGTCTTCCACATACTCTAGCCCGTTTTCGTCTATATACGCCATTATCTCTTCTCTTGGAGTGGTAAGTAACGGGCGAATATATATCCCATCCCTTATTGGTTCCATACCGCGCGCACCTGCAAGCCCCGCACCGCGTATGATATTTAATAGGACAGTTTCTGCCTGATCGTTTGAGTGATGCGCTAGTGCAATTTTGTCCACCAGTCCCTTTTTGATCACCGTTTCAAACACGCCATATCTCACCTTTCTTGCCGCCTGTTCAATTGTCAATTTTTCTTCTTTTGCCACCTTCAGCGCTTCGCCTTTGAACTTGTATGCACGGATGTGATTGTCTTTGCAAAACTGCATCACAAATTCAGTATCTAGCGCGCTAGTTGGACGCAAACCGTGGTCCACATTCACCGCCACCACTTCGCAATCTAAATCTGCCTTGATAGAATTTAAGTAATGCAACAAACATATACTATCGCGTCCGCCCGAGCAAGCAACTCCAATAATCTCGCCCTGCATAATCATATTGTTTTCCTTGATATAATCTAACACCTTGTCCATATACGCTCCTAATTTCTATTTTGATTATACTACAAGGTGAATTAAATTGCAATACTAAATTTTAATTTTGTTTAAAATTTTGATATTATAAATTCAATAAATTGTTTTGTTATTGAAAATTTTTTAATTGTCATATTTTTTATTAAACAATCTAAAAACAATCTAAAATTTTATAAATTTTTCAATTTTTATGCGTTTTTTACGATTTTTTCGCAATTTTTTGTGTAATTTTCAAATTTTTTTATTTTTATTTTTCTTTTAATTCAAAACATTATAAATATGCAGTGTAAATTTTTCTCTTTTCAGTTTGATTTCAAATACATTCGTGCGACGAGCACAGTCATATCATCTTTTGCCGTGTTGTCGTTTAGTCTCAACGCTTCGTTCAAAATTGATTCTGCCAATGTCTGCGGGTTGTTGCTGGCAAGGCGACTCACATATTCTATCATATTTTCCTGACTGACAAATGCGTCCGTTATTCCGTCAGTCGCCATTATAACAATGTCTTTTGTGGATATTGTCGTCTTCTTCGTGGCTGGCGAGATATTGTCCAATGCGCCAATAGGAAGCGCCCCGCCTTCAATTAATTCAATATCCCCGTCCCGCTTGATTAGACCAAATGGCGAACCCACTTTGATAAAATCTGCTATCTCATTGTTTAAATCAATCAAGCACACATCCAAAGTGGAATAATTTTCTTGATTGTTGATTGCTAGCAATTTATTTACGCTCTGTAAAATCACATCGTTGTCAAAACCGACTTTATAAAAATTTTCAATCAAACCCAATGTGGTGGCGCTCATTTTGTGTGCTCCCTTTCCGCTTCCCATACCATCACATAGCGCGAGCAAAAATCTATCTTTGCCTAACCTAATGATGCTGTGGCAATCTCCAGATTCCAAATTGCCCGATTTGTTGCAACTAGCCAGCCCAAACACGCAATCATATTTGTTTTTCCGCCTTAATGTCAGCGAATAGAAATCTCCGTCTTCAATTGGCGATATACTAGTGATTTCCATAGGAATTTTTAGCGTTTCGCTCAAAACTTTTTCAATGATAGGATTGTACATCTCCTTTCCGTTCAATATCAAAACTGCACTAATGTTTTCATCTTTTTCAGTGTAAAGCAAAACTTCCTTACACTCTATATTGTGGCTCAATAGTCTGGATATAATCTTGTTTTCACGCGCTATATCAAAACTGACATTCGTGTCTATTTCATCTCCTATATCTAAAAGTAGTCGAGATACCGCACCCATTTGGTCGGCGAGCAAAATTTTCACATTGTTCACATCGGATAGCATATTTTTGTATTGTTTATATTCGCTTGCTAGTCTATTTATCAAACTGATGAGATTGTTCACTTTCGCGCAACGATTGCCCAAACTATTCGGAATGTCTAATAAAGTCACCCTACCCTTCGTCACCGCAATTTCAATCAATAGTTCCAAACTAGATTTATTGTCCGTGCCTATGGCGCGCGTGCATCTATTTTTGTCCAAACAATCTTTGCAACACGAGTTTATCGTTTCGCGAGTGAGCATCGCTATCAGTTCATCTTTGTTTAATTCCTTTTTCACCATATTCAGATGAATCTGTTTCATATCTAAAAACACATTGCTCAATTCACTCATTCGCTTTCTTATGTTTTTTCGGGTGGTGTTGATTAGATTGCGCGAAGATAGTTCGCTCTTCTTTACATACACAAAATCGGCAAAACTATTCAGCGTTTTATTCGGAATGCACAAAAATAGCAAACTTGCAATCGCGATTGGCAACAATTGATAAAACACCCCCGTTCCCGCGTTGAAAAAATAAAATTGAATAAATATGTCGGACAATAGCACGACAAACACAATCTTAAATTTTGCAGGCATAGAAAATATATTTGCAAGCATTGTTAAAAGTGCAAATTCCGCTAGTGGCAATAGATCCAAATTGCCTAGTCCCACTCCTAGCGAAAAGCAAAGCGATATGGCAAAAGTCATAGGGGCACTACCTGTGGACACGAACAAAAAAATAATACACATCAATACGAACCGATATATTGAAAATTCGAAAATATAGATTGGCGCCAGCCCCATACCGATGATTGCGATTGAAAATAGGAAGCATATAGCTTCATTTAGCGTAAGTTTGAAGCAATTTTTCCTAAACGCGAGCGCGTGAGCCACCACTATGAAAACATACAAGCAAATTAACCCTAGCGCTACATAATATAATAATCTTAAAAATTCGGTATAATTAAAATATATGTATGTAATCAAACCCAAAAGATACGAGATGAAAATCATATAGAGCGGAATTGGCTTTTTTGAAAATTTGAAGATATAAAAAACTATCAACCCAACCGCTATTGATGTAATATTTATTAGTAGCGAATTGATTGTGGGGCTAACTGCGAGCGCGGAAGAAAGGGTAAAAATTGCCAGCAATTTTTCTTCAAACCCGACATATATACCCGCAAAGAAAAAGGCGAGCAAAAATGGCGACAACCCATTTATTTGCGCCTTGGCAAACACGATGCAAACGAAAAATATTGCGATGTATTTCAAGACAAATTTTTTTGAATTTCCTTTAATCTTCATATCCCCCAAACCTTTCAAATAACACTAACATATAAATTTCATATAAATTTGCAATTTTTTTTTCGATTATTGTCGAATAAAAAAACAAAACAACTATTTAGGTTGAAAATGAATCATATAATTTATCCGTTTGAACAAATTTGCTTGACAACAAAATTTTTTGTTGTTAAAATGATAGTGCAATAAAATTGCAAGATAAAGACTATGACAATGTGTAAGTAGCGATTAGTTTTCATCCTGAGAGAGCGCCCGTAGGAAGCAAGACGCTTATGTTCAGACTAAAAGCGAATTTCAGCATTCGAGTCGCACTCGGTAAACATATTTGTATTTGATTTCGCTAGTTTATATATCTTGTCAAATTGATTTTCAAACAAATATGATTAAGAGTCGCCAGACAAAACTGTGAAAATGAAATGAGGTTCATACTCTTAATCCTTCGTTTAGATAAAAAGTCGAATTTAGACTAAAAATCGTTTTTAATTGTGGCGTCTATGGTTATGTAATTTATCCATTTTTACCCTTCGGGCGCTATAAATTAAATTTTTACTAAACGAAAATAAAGTTTATGAATGAAATTGGGTGGTACCACGAGCGTTCTCTCGTCCTAATGCTGGGCGAGTTTTTTGTTTTGATACCACAAAAATTTGAAACTATCTTAAATTGATAAGGAGAATCTATGAAAGAGAAAATTCAAGAAATTTTAAAGTACACCACTGATAGTTTGAACAAAATCAACACTAGCGCAGAGTGTCAAAATTTGCGCGTAGAGATCTTGGGCAAAAATGGTAAAATCACTCAATTGTTCCGTTTTATGAAAGAAGTGAGTCCGGAAGAAAAACAGGCTATGGGTCAGCTTTTAAACACTGCCAAGCAGGAAGCAGAACGAATGATTTCTAGCAAGGAAATCTTTTTGCAAAACGCAGAATTGGAAGAAAAGTTGATGAAAGAAAAAATTGATGTTACGCTCGATCTGAATCAAGAAGAAATCGGCGCACTTCATCCTATATCTATTGACTTTATGCGTATGGCGGAAATTTTGAATGGTATGGGCTTTTCGCAAATTGACGGCCCCGAAATCGACTATGACAAATACAACTTTGAACTTGTGAATGTGCCAAAAGATCACCCTTCGCGCGATATGCAGGATAGTTTGTATATCACGAACGACATTTTGCTTCGCACCCAGACATCGAACACTCAACCGCGTGCTATGGAAAAGATCAAACCGCCTTTCAAAGTGTTCAGTTTTGGCAGAGTGTTCAGAAAGGATGAAATTGACGCCACGCACACTCCTGCCTTCTATCAGTTGGAAGGAATCTATATTGATAAAAAGGTCAGTCTTGCCGATCTAAAACACGATCTAACTCTGATACTAAAAAAATATTTGGGCGAAAGCACAAAAACAAAATTCAGAGCATCATACTTCCCTTTCACCGAACCTAGCGTAGAGGTGGACGCAGAATGTAATGTATGTAAAGGTGCGGGTTGCCCTGCCTGCAAAGGTGCGGGTCAATACGAGATCTTGGGCGCGGGAATGATTCATCCACGCGTGCTTGAGATGAACGGAATTGATCCAAATGTTTATAGCGGATACGCCTTTGGCTTCGGCTTCGACCGTTTCCCAAAAATGCGCTATAAAATACCGAATGCAAAAGTGATGTTTGAAAACGATGTTCGATTTATCAAGCAATTCAAATAATCGTTTAAAAATGAACATACCCATTATGAAATTGACATTAATTAAAACGAAAAATTTCATAGCATAATTTAATTTCAATACATTATGTATGGAAATATACAAACGAAAAAATCATCAGATACACAATAACTAATTAACCTAAAAAGGAGAAAATATGAAAGTTTTATTATCGTGGATAAATGATTATGTGGACACGAGCAAAATTGACTTGAAGACACTCACAAAGGGGCTAATTGATGCCGGCTTTGAAGTGGAAGAAGTGATAGACAAAGCAAAGGGACTAGACAAAGTGGTGGTAGCACAAATCACCGACATTCGCCCGCATCCAAATGCAGACAAATTGGTGATTTGCACGGCGGACTATGGATTTGGGAAAACCGAAATCGTCACGCACGCCACAAATATGAAACAAAATGATCTCGTGCCTCTTGCCTTGGTGGGCGCGCATCTACCAAATGGTGCGGAAATAAAGAGCGGAAATCTTCGCGGAGTTGAAAGCAACGGAATGTTTTGCGCGGGAGAAGAATTGGGTATTGACAATTCTATCTACCCTAATGCTGAAGTGGACGGCTTGCTTATACTTGAAAAGGGATTGAAAATAGGCACTCCTATTGCTGAAGTGTTGAAACTAAACGAAATTGTGCTGGATATCAATGTGTTGCCTAACCGCGCAGATTGCAATTCAATTTATGGTATTGCAAAAGAAATTAGCGCAATATTTTCGTTGCCTATTAAACCGCTAGATTTGACATATAAAACCAATTCGAGCAAGAAAATTGATGTGGATGTTTTAGACTACGATCTATGCCCTAGATATGAGGCGACCGTGGTGGAAAATGTGGTGAATGGTGCATCTCCAGACTGGGTGCAGAGAAGGTTGAAGTTGCTAGACCACTCTCCACATTCGCTATTCGTGGATATCACAAACTATGTGTTGCTAGAAGTTGGTCAACCTATGCACGCATTTGATTTATCAAAAATTGAAGGTGAAAAAATAATTGTAAGGCGCGCAAAGCAAAATGAAAAATTGCTAGCTCTCGACAACAACGAATATACGCTTTCAGAAAACAATCTTGTGATCGCAAACGCGAATAAACCTATGGTCATAGCAGGAATTATGGGCGGAGTTGAGAGCGGGACATATCCTGATACAAAAAATGTCTTGCTAGAATCTGCCAATTTCCATTTTGCAAACATACGGCGATCTTCGCACGCACTCGGCTTAAGTAGTGATAGTTCAATCAGGTATTCAAAGGGTATAAATGTTGGGAACACTGAAATTGGTATGAAACGCGCGCTAAATATTATTTCAAATTTGGGTGCAGGTGACATATCTCAAATCACGATCGACAAAAATTGTGGACTACCAAAGCCACGAATAGTGAAAAGTAGTGTAAAAAATATCAATGACAGACTAGGATTGAATATAGATAAAGAATTGATGATTGACATTTTGAATAGATTGTCGATCTGCACGACAGCAAAAGGTGATAATTTAATCAGCACTATTCCAGAAGAACGCACAGACATTGAACGCGAATGTGATATCTGTGAAGAAGTTGGAAGAATATACGGGCTAGATAAAATTAGCATAGAAGATAGTTCGTCCACCGATTATTCCACTGTGGGCGAATTGACAGTGGAACAAAAAAATATCAATCGATTAAAACTTGCTTGCGCGATGTACGGATACAATGAAACTCTCACTTGGCAATTTGGCAGTCCGAAGATGATCGCTTCCTCCCTTATGGATGAAAACGAACATATAAAGATAGCAAACCCAATTGGGCAAGACTACAGCATCATTAGAAGAAGTCTTATCCCAAATATGCTAAACACCATATCATTCAATCAAAAACAGGGAAACAAAGATTTGAAAATGTTTGAACTAGCGCGCGTGTTTATTCCAAAGCAACTTCCTATAACCGAACTCCCTGACGAGCACAACAATCTGTGCATAAGTCTAACGGGCGATTATGACTTCTACAAACTTAAAAATGATTTGAATAAAATTATGGCAAACATTGGAATAAAATTGGAATACCGCGCTAGTCAGCACAAACAGATGCACCCAGGAATATGCGCGGACATCTATCTATATAACCGCCCTATTGGCATGATTGGCGAAATTCACCCAATTGTTAGGAAGAATTTTGAAATCAGTCAAAAGGTGTTTGTAGCGGAAATCAATTTGTCCACTGCCATATCTAGACTAAACGATAGACATTCTGGAAACGCGCCAGAAAAATTGCCACATATCAGTCGTGATTTAGCCATCGTGCTAGACAAGGACACTCCTGCTAGCAAGATTATTGAAACTGCTATGAAAGCAGACAGACAAAACATTGTTAGTTGCAAAATCTTTGATGTGTATATGTCTGATAGCATCGGCACGGACAAAAAGAGCGTCGCATTGACCATTTCTATTCGTCAGGGCGAAAAACCACTTTCTGAAAATGAAATTGCGCCAATCGTAAATAAAGTGCTTGAAGCGGAAACAAAGATATTGAGTGCAAGATTGAGATAAAATTAATAGGAATAAAAAATCTTTTTAAATTAATAAAAATAAATATTATTTTTAAAAATTATATTCAAATCTTAAAATTTTTAATAAAAACAATAAAAAAATCAAAAAAATGCGAAAAATTAACTAAAATTTCGCATTTTTTCATTAATTATTTAGTATTTTTAATATTTTTTAATTATTTTTGTTTTTGCTAACTAAATAAAAATTATTTTATAATCTTCAAATATTTATTTTTAATTATTTATTCAATTATATTAATTTTTAATTATTTATTCAATTATATTAATTTTTAATTATTTGTGCTTTTATATTAATTTTTAATTATTTATTCATTATAATTATTTTTTAATTTATACCATATATTAATTTTTTAATAATTTTAATTAAATTTACAATATTTGTTTTTATATTTTTAATTAAAACAATTTTTTTGTGAATAAACTAATTTTCGCTTTTTACTTTTATATTAATCTGATAGTCGATTCCTGAAAGATAATCTTCCCCTTTCTCATCCAAATATTTTTCAAATTTTTTGTTTTCAAGTGCGTAAAAATGTTTGTACACTCCGAGCAAATCTATTTTATAATCTTGGCAATATGCCACTATCTCGCGCATATCCGTTTCCATTTTTTCTTTGATCTTTTCTATTAAGGCATTGGTCAAAAAATCTTGATTTCGTTTGAGCAATCGTTTGCTTGGATTTTCTTCTATCACTTCGTCAATGAACACAGTCAGTGAAACATCTGTTTTATATACTGGCGTATCATTGTTAAAACTTGGTTCAATTGATATATCCTTTTTCAAAATATTGACCACCACTTTCGCGTCCGAATATATATGATCGGTAACATTATCCACCACCACTGTGCCTTTTTGTGCATCGTTTACAAAAATATTTGCTTTCTTCACTTCGTCTAGACTCATATCAATATAATGTTTGCCCTGCTTGAACAAACTGACCGTTCCGTCGTTCATTATAAATTTTTTATCTTCTTGTCCGCCACCCGTGCTGGTCATATCCGAATTTGATCCGCCCGCGTTTCCCACATCCGAACCAGCCACTTCAATTGCATTAAATTCTTCATTTGTGCTCAATTTCACTTTCGACATTATGCCCAAAGATATTGGACTA
Source organism: uncultured Clostridia bacterium (assembly GCA_944381155.1). GTDB lineage: Bacteria > Bacillota > Clostridia > Christensenellales > UBA1242 > Onthoplasma. Next base: position 85,927 of record CALWKA010000001.1, on the reverse strand, counting down.
TAATATCCTATATAAAAGGTCTCTATATTGCTATCTTGCGTCAGAATATAGCGCTTGTCAAAACTGACTATCCTATCTAGTCTCAACGATTTTTCAAGATTGAGATTCGCCACCGCCTGCGTAAAATCTATGATATCTCCCGTAAAGGACACGAGCACTGCGTTTCTCCCCACTTTTTTCGTCCTAGTCATATAATCTAGCGCCTGCATCACCCCTTCTTTGCAAATATTTTCTCCTAGCGCCATAATCTTACACTGCGCAAATCCCATTTCTTTGCCTATGGCGAGCGAGATGCTATCCACCGCATAACCTAATGTGTCACCTTCGCCCGAATATACTTGAAAATTCGCTTTTTTATCCTGCGAAGGAGTGAGCACGGTCGCCGCCACTTTTATTTTGTCATCAACCTTATCCACACAGAGCATAGTCACAATTGCCTGTGTTTGACTCATTGCAGATTTATTAAAGGCGGGCACTGTAAAAATTAGGATCAATATAGACAGCCACAGTACCAACTTCTTTGGACTAAATATTGACTTTAACTTCTTTTTTATCTCTGATTTTTGCTTTGTTTTCATCTCTTACCCTCTTTTTTGAACTATTTTTCCCTTTTCTATGCTTAATAGCATATACGATTTCCAAAATTATAGGCAAAATGTATTGCGCGAGCAAGGTGACGATTGAGGCAAAATGCGAAAAGAAAATTCGTTCCATTCGGATAGTATTTTCACCTATGAAACTCCACATTAATAAATACAAAATGACTATGATAATAGGAAGAATATTTCCTTTGATGTCAAACAAAAATTTCAATGCTTGCGCTAGACAATACGAATATAGCGCTAGTTGCACCGCTTGCGCCACTATCCACATTGACACCACCAACCAAGACAATTCATCTATGGCAGAATATGTGCTCGAAAATTGACTGATATCGCTGATGCAGTAATTGTGTGTGGGGCTGGTGATTTCAAACAGCCCGTAGAACACAAAATATAATAATTGCACTATGAGAATGGCAAATATAATGTATTTTATCATCTTTAATTTTTTTTCACTTCGAAAGTCTACAAATCCAAACAACATAAACAAAAATGTGGCAGATCCGAACCAACTGATATGTCTGTATGCGCTATTTAGTAAAGGTTGGACTCCGTCTAAAAAAAATGGCAAAAAGGACAAAACATCAATGCCCGACAATGCTTTCAAAGCAATATAAATCAACCCAATCACGATCGCCCAGCACACCATTTCACTCACGCGCGCTATGTTTCGTATGCCCTTGTATATCATAAATCCAATGAGAATCATTAGCGGTAGCACGAATACGAACCAATTGTATTCTGAATATAGATTTTCCACCACGAAAAATTCTAGTCCTTTCGAGATATTGCCTATCACCAGCGCGTATTTTAGAATCAGCAAAATCAAAATGATCTTGCTTATGACTTTACCTAAACAGCTTTTCATAAATTCGTAAATATTTTTTTCTCCGCTCTTTTTCATAAGGTCCAAAATGACGAATACATACAATCCGTCTATAATCATCAATGCAAGTGCCACAAACATACTCATATTTTTGCTTTCCAAATATAATAGGCTAGGCAGTGCCAAAAATTTTAGGGCGATGAAGCTCATAAATGTGATAATTGATAGTTGTCTATAATTTATCTTCATACTATCTCCTAATTTTGTTTGATTCGTTGCTTGCAATAGCGTGCGGACGCTTTTTCATCTCATCTATCGTCTTTCGCATATACGAATCTTTTTGATCTTCTTCAATATAGGGCGCGGTTGGCGCGAGATAGGCAGATTTGTAACTATCGAAATTGGATAAATACGAGAGAATGAACACGCAAAACAATAAAATTCCATATATCCCGAGTGACGCACCTATGATCACTCCCAGCAAGCGCAATATGCTAAATTGAGAAGCTTGCCCCGGGATGATATAAAAAGTGATGCCAGATAGCGCCACGATCATAACGGCAGGCGGGCTCACCAGCCCTGCATTGACCGCAGTTTCCCCCAAAATCAACGCGCCCACAATCGACATCGCCATACCAAAATATTGTGGCATCCTTATGTTCGCTTCATATAAGATTTCAAATAGCAAAATGACAAACAAAATTTCAATGAATGGGGAAAACGGGATTCCCTGTGTGCTATTCATAATGGTGATTAAAAATTCGGTGGGCAAAATCTTGTAATGATACAATTCTAGCGCGATGTAAATTCCGGGTAGCAACACTGCCAAAATGACGCCCACTAGGCGCAACGCGCGCACGAATGTGACGCGAATCGGTTGCGAATAATAGTCGTCCGAATTTTGCAAATCTTCTAGCAAAATGAATGGTATTGTCAGCACTATCGGGCTTCCGTCCACGATTATGCCCACTCTACCTTCGAGCATTTTCGCCACCAAAATGTCTGGTTTTTCGGTATCTCCCACCTGTTTAAAGAGAGATTTTTTGTTTCGCTGTAAATACGAAACAAGATAGTGACTATCAATCACCCCGTCAATTTTGATTGATTTCAAGCGTTTCAACACATCATTTACCACCGATTTATCCGCAATGGAATCATAATATACGACTGCGATTTGTGTCTTGGTCATCTTGCCCAATTCGAACATCTTCACCACAAAATCGTCCGATTTCACGCGCTTTCGTATGAGCGCTAGATTGAATTTCAAACTTTCGGTAAATCCTTCGCGCGGGCCTTTTATCACCACGCTTGTGGGCGGTTCTGCCACGGCGCGCACGGTGATTTTTTCAAGATCGCAACCCAAGATTTTATCAGCTCCGTCCACCAAAATCAAAGTGTTGCCCGCAAGCATTTTGTCCACCGCAGATTTAAGATCATAAAAGATCGTCACTTCCTGATTTGCAAGCACTCTATCATTCAAAACTTCAACTATGTCTTTTCCTTTGATTTCGGATGAAAAATTTATGAGTGGATATATTAAAGTGTTGTTTAGCAATTCATTGTCCGTGATTGGCGCAATATAGCATAGTGAAATTTGCGTGCCAAAAAACTGCACGGTTCGAGATTTTAAATCTCCACTATCGTGCAGTTTCTTTTTTATTTCATCAACTGTTTTCACTGCATCAATTTTCATTAATTTTAGTTTAACTAATCATTGATTTTTTATACTAATTAAATTCAATAGTGAAAACATAAGTGGTGACTAGATTTGAAGTGTCTTGAACATAATGTACACGAGTTTGCACATATTCGCCTATGCTATTGCAATAATATGTGTTCACCGTGGTGAGAATTTCAGCTATCGTTGCATTTGGTGGAAGCGTGCCACCACCCATAGCGGAATTGTCCACTTTAAATTCAAAACTGCTTCTATGCGAGTCTAAATTCACATTCAATTGCAAATATTTTGCATATAATATCGCATTCATAACATACGCCTGCAACTGACTATAATCGGAAGTCCTCGCATACAACTGATACAAGTTTTGTGAATTTTCTTCGAATTTCTTGCTATATACAAAATCTGCAATGTTCGTTCCCAAATTGTCGACTGGCGCGATAGAACGCAAATCTTCTACCGTCATTTTGAAACTCGTGTTTGCATAATAATCATAGTTTGTTGACGCGGTTGGATAGGTGATCAAATCATTTTCTTCCAATCCCAAACTTGAATTTAAGAATGAATCTGTCACAAGGAAGTATAGATGCGAACTATAATTGTAACATTCGCTAGCATTGTATGCTACAAATCTATTGTCCGAATAGGTGATATCTAGCGAATACCACGCATAATTTTCGCCGTCCGAACCCGTGGCAATATAAACTTTGTTCCACGAGTGTGCTATCGTTTTCGTATTGCTTGCGCTAGCGTCTAACGCATAGGTGAATGTACCATTTACTTTCCTAGTTTCTATTCCTTCTATTCCGCACAGGAGCGTAAACGCTTTTGAAAAAGATTCGCTAGTGGCGTTTCTGTTTCCTAAATAAAATTCGCCGTCATATCCGCCCACATCCGAATTGAATAGATCCAAGAAAATTCCTTCTAGATAATATTCTTTCCTATTGCCATAATCGGATAGCGAACCTTCAATCATACCATCGCCCGATAAAATTCTATTTGAATGATAGTTTAGATTGTATGCATATTCAAGCCAATCGAATATTGCCGTCACTTTCTCAAATTCGGTCATATTGACATTGATGATAGCGCGCAACACATCTTTTGCATTTTCATACACCGTGCTGGCAATCGAACTATCCCCTACAAAGTTTGGTTTCCTGCCATATTGCACTGCCATTAATAATTGCTCGGTCGTGCTGACATCAATTTCTGGCAAACTATCTATTGCAAACAGCGAACTATCACTTCTCCTTGAATACAAATCTAGATAACTATAATCATTGGCATAATCGGTGGCAATCTCTATGAAGTTTGTATCCGTGTCAATCTTTTCCTGATCTAGCGCATTTTCATAATACAATCTGAAAATTTGCTCATCATCTGCTTGCGATATCTCAAAGTTTGAAAGCACTGCCATCTCTGGATATCTGGACAATAGCGCCCTGCAAATATATCCCAACATTGCACTTTCCGCACCCGTCTCAACTATGCTATGCCACTCTCCGTCACTGCCAAAATTGTATATCTTGCCGTTGGTCGCCTCGTTTGCCAATCTGATAATAGCGTTGTACACAGATTCATCCTCATTTAGCTCCAAATAAATGCCAAGATTCAATTCTGGATCAATTCCATACAAATAATGATACCACAATATAAAAGTCAAATCTTCAATATTTTCAATTGAAAAATCGTATTTTTCGCCATACATAAATACGCTATAACGCTCAAAGTCAAATGGCTCGGCGTATGTATAATATAAATATTCTTCTTCACTGAACGGACTTGAAGTGTATTCCGCTGAATTTGCGCTGGCGGAATCTACCATTGCCTTGATAGAAACGGCATAGTTGCCTTCACGCGTGATGCTAGGATTGATATTATATTGCGTGGTGTTGTATGCTTTGTACTCTTTGATATTGCCTGATGTGTCCGTCACTTTGATCACATAATAATCTGCGTTTTCATCCCCTAGCCAACGCACCAAATACGAATCTTTTGATTGATTTTCAAATTCAATTTCGCTAGGAGTGAGCAATGTGGTCAATTTATTTAGCACGCCATAAGTTTGCGATTCGATTGAATCTCCATAAAAACTATCCTTTCCTGCAAGCGCTGTGATGTACACATAATATTCGCCCGCTTGTGTCACATAATCGGTGATGTCGGTAGATTGCACCACTTCAAACGGATTAATCAGCCCTATATCGTATAGATAATCGGTATATGTGCCGTCATTTAATTTCACAATACGCACGCGGTATGAATCGGCATTGTCTTGAATATCGAACGAAAGCGTGTATCTGCCGTCGTTTTCTGTGATTCGAATATTCGTCACTTCGTTCAATTGCATTGACAAAATATAATCGTACGAATTGTAGTTGCTGGCTTTGATATTCTCATCACTATCCGTGTTTGGTAGCGCGCGCACCATAATAGTGTAACTATTCGCGCTAGACAAATAATCTGTAATATCAATTTCGTATAGTTCGGTTGTGCCGTTGCTTGCAACATTGATTGCGTTGAAATTGACCATCACTTCGTATCTATCCGCATATTCAACCCCATAAAAACACAAATAATAATATATGTTTCCGTTCTCCTCTCGTTTTTCAATAGGTGAAATGTTGCCACGATCATCCTTTAAAAATTCAGGCGTATCCAAAACTCGCGTGTGAGATATAGAAAGCGTGCCATATTCGGTGAGATAACTGTTTGAATATTCGCTATATTGCGGAGCAACCGCTTGAATCTGCACATAATAATTTCTATATTGTCCTTGCTTTATCACATATTGAGATAAATTGATAGTGGTGGAAGTGAAAATCTCTTGAATGCGCACACTCTCTGTGCTTTCATCCGCAGTCAAATATATATAATATCCTATTGCGTTTTTCACACCCGTGAATGTCAAAATGTATGGATTGCTGGACTGAAATCCCTGACCATTTGCAATGATTGGCGTTTGCAATCGCTTTGAATAATCAATATTTTCCGTGATGGTAAGCGGAGCAAAATTTGATTTGATTATAGTCAAACTAATTTCGTCCGTACCAACAGTTAGATTTGATAGATCCAATCGATTTTCTTTACAAATTATCACTTGATTGCCGATCTGTATTAAATAATTAGCATCTAAAACATTCGTCCATTCAAGCATATTTTCGTCTAAATTTATTGAGATATTTTCGCTGATATTTTGATCATAGATTGAAACAAATTCGCTCATTTCAGAATTCATATAATTGCCCAATCCTATCGCTTGCACGCTAGCAGATATGAAGCCCGAATTTGGTATCATCGAACTATTTGCTTTGCCCAATTCGTACACTTCAATTCCGTTCGAATAGGCAACATACACTTTGTATCCGCTGATATTTTCATCCGCGCTGTTCGTCCAAGTGAGAATATAACTATTCGTCTGTTCGTCCCGCTTCAATTCAACATTTGGAGTGGATATAATCTCATATTTTTCAATCAATATATCCGAACTAAATTCCGAATCAAGATAAAATTTGTTTTGCTCGTCCGTAGTCAGATAATTCGCTTGGATCTGGAAAGAATATTGCCCAATTGAATCGAAATCGTATGGAATGCCATTTAGATAGACATCTTTGAAAAAGTCATTTAGATTCACATCTATCAAGTTGTCCGTAAGGGCGATGCTTGATTCCAATCCGTTGAGTTCCACCGTCTTTTGATATTCGCCCGAACGAATCGTGATGCCATTTGCGTTGCTGTCTATCACGCTAACCAAATGGAAATTGGTTTCATTAGTCAATGTATCCAAATCTAGTTCGTTCACCGCAAATATTTGTGAATTTGCAGGGGAGTGCAAATCGATTGTATTTTTATATACAACCTTGCTGGTATATCCACTCTCGGTGTAGTTGCTGTCACTGCTGACCGCGTTTATATAAAATTTGTAATTGCCCGCACTGGTGAGTATTGATGAAAAATCAAATCTATTAGTGCTGAATTGATATGCAGTGACTTGCGCGCTGGCAATCGATTCGCTGTCATCTGCCAAAATGTTGTCTGTAGGCGTCACCACTTTCACAAAATACATACTCGCATTATTCACAGCATCCCAGGTGAGCACTGTGCCATTGATCTGAACATTGTTGGGTTTATTGATAGCGATTGTGTGGGTGTATGAAACGGTGGACGAATATTCACTATCTAGCTTGCCTTCTGCTTTCGCTTGGACGCGTACCGCATAACTCTCGCCCAAAACAAAAATCTTTGACGCATCGTATTGCAAATAATTTATACCATTTTTATTAAACAATTCGACATTTGAATTGTTTGGAAAAACATTGATCGCAAGATCGTCAATATAAATCGTATAATATTGCTCGTCTTCCACGCGGGCGAATGTGATCAATCCTCCGCTCTCTACGCTTAAATTTGTCGGCGCGCGCATAATATCTTTGTTTTCGTTCCCGCAGGCAGACAAAGATATCGGCACTATCAAAAGCATTAAAAGAATCAATATTTTTAATTTTTTCATACTACCCCTATTTTTAATTATTATACCCAAATATTCGCTATAAATCAAATAATTTAGACAAAAAATAATATTAATATTATATTTGAAAAATCATAATTAAAAAATCAGGACATATTATTATTTAGAGGTAAAATATGTATTATTGTAATGAATTTTTATCGCTAAATGTATTATCCTTGTACGAAGGCGAATTGATAGGCGTGGTGGACAAATTGTATTTTGATAAAAAAATGAGAAAACTCATTCAACTCGAATTGATTGGAGATAATGACACGCGTCTTATTTTGCCCACAAAAAATATTTATCATATCGGGAAAAATGCAATCACTGTAAAAAACAATCAAGCAGTGAGTTTAAAGGTGGAAGAAAGCGAATATTGCTTATGTCCAATAAATTCAAAAGCGTACACCATCAAGGGAGAATATTTGGGAATAGTGCGCGAGATATGCATAAACGAAAAATTTTTAACCGAAAAATTTTCACTAGATAATAATCAAACAATTTCCATAAAATCTCTTGCATCCTGTGGAAAAAATACAATTATTTTTTATGATGAAAACGACAAGGTGAATGTAAATAAATTCATTCCAAACAAGATGCCAAAACTTTTTAAGACTGAAATTGGCCAACCCGCTAAAATACTACCCATTAAAGATGAAGAAGAAAAAGAAAAAAAGAATGTGGTAGCACTAGAAGATATCAAAAAACCCACAATTCAAAATGCGGACTTTTTAATAGGCAGAATTTGCACAAAGGACATATTTAATTTCAACAACGAACTACTCATCAAAGAGCACGCCGTCATCAACAAAAAAAATCTGAAAGAAATTAATAAATACGGAAAATTGCGCGAATTGATGTTGTATTGCAAATAATAAATTAAAATAAAAAAATAGAAAAATTAGTAAAAATATTGATTTTTTGCTAATTTTTTTGCGTTTTTTATTGTTTTTTTTGATATTTTTTTAATTTTTTTTGATTTTTTCTAATTATTAATTAATTATTTTAAACAATTTATTTTAGATTAATTTATTTTGTTTTGCTATTTATTTGCTATTTTTTGTTGTAAGATTTATGCAATTTTATTATTTTTTCATTATTTTATTTTCTATTATTTATCTATATTTATTTTTATCATTTTTTAGCAAAATAAATAAATTATTATTAATTCATATAATGTTATAATGTTATAAATTAATATATAATTCTTTTTCAATAAATATTTAGATTTTAATATAATAACGAATGTATTAATATATCAAATCGTATTTATTAATGTGGAGTTTCATAGATAAATTCTGTCCGACTACGAATCATTCATTTGATTTTTTAATTAAAATCACTATAAACATTTGAATATTTTTCAATAATATTATACATCTTTCAACTTTTATACAGACAAAAATTCCACGCTATCAAGCAAATATTTGAATGCCTTGATATGCAATTGCTCGTCTTCAATGATTCGTCTAAACAAATCTTTTAAACTCTCATTTTTTACACACTTGATTGCCTCATTGTATTCGTCTATTGCGCGCTTTTCTGATAAAATATTGTTGTTCAACATTTCGTTTAGTTTCACCGAATAATTGATATAATTTGTATTGAACTGATTTCCCCTGCTGTCCTCATATTTTGGCAAACCGCCAAATTCTGTAATTGCGTGCATCAATAAATCTAGGTGCGTCATTTCAACGATCCCTATTTCTTCAAATATTGCGCCAATTTCATCCGCACTCTTATCCGCCACCACTGATTGATAAATATATTGCAACACAGCAGTCAATTCACTCGCGCGCGACTGCGCTAAATTTCGCAAAATATTCACCGTCATTTGATCCGCGCTCGCGCCCACAATCTTTGGATATGGCTTATCTACCCTTACCTTAATATTTTCAAAATCCATACTTCCTCCGTTAGTCTATATGAAAAATTTTTATAAGATGTTAAAAATATTAGTTATCCATTTGTTAAAATCTATTGATTGTGTTAATATAATTATTAGAGAGAATTATGAGTAAAGACATCGAGAAGAAAAAATTAAGAAAAAACAAATCAAAAATTGATAGTCAATCTATCAAGCGTTTTGATCCCGATCCAGATCGCGGATTGAGCGCAAGCGAAGTAGCAAAGCGGAACGAAGAAAATCTTTTGAATATATCAAAATTGAAAACCAGCAAAAGTTTGGCAAGTATTTTTGTCAAAAATATTTTTACTTTTTTCAATATGACCTGTCTGGTCGTTGCGTCCGCCTTGATTGTGGTGGGTGCATATTCTGATTTGCTATTTATGGTGATCGTGATACTAAATACCGTCATCGGTATTGTGCAAGAGACGAAGGCAAAGCGCATCATAGACAAACTTTCGCTAACCAATTCAAATTTCACAAAGGTGGTGCGTGACGGCGAAGAAGAAGAGATATACAAAACTGAAGTCGTGCTAGATGATGTGCTCTGTCTAAAACCCGGGATGCAAATTGCTTGTGATAGCATAGTGCTATCCGGACAGGTGGAAGTGAACGAAAGTTTGCTCACAGGGGAAAGTTTGCCCGTAAAAAAGGTGGAAGGAGATAGCCTATTGGGTGGAAGTTTCATCTCAAGCGGATCGTGCAAAGCAAAGGTCAACAAAATTGGGGATGACAACTACATATCTCAACTCAGCCAAAAAGCAAAGACTTTCAAACAGGCAAAGAGCGAACTATTGACTTCGCTACGAACACTCATCAAAATCATCACCATATTTATGGTGCCAATAGCAATAATGATGTTGTACAACAACTATTCGTATTATTCTGAAAATCCTGCACTAGACTATTCACTATCATATATGGTGATCACCAAGACTAGCGGATGTATCATAGCGATGATTCCTGCGGGTATGTTCTTGCTCACTTCGGTTGCGCTCGCGGTGAGCGTGATTCGGTTGTCGAAAAAGCACACTTTGGTGCAAGAATTATATTGCATTGAAATGCTGGCGCGAACAAATGTGTTGTGTCTTGACAAAACGGGTACATTGACGAACGGATCAATGAGCGTAAAAAATGTGGAACTGCTCTCAAACACGACCGAAAAAGAAGTGGATAAAATCATCGCTTCAATGGTGGCATCATTCCACGATGCAAATCACACCGCGCTTGCCTTAAAATCGTATTTTGGCAAACCCGCGTATACCGCTGAAAAATCTATACCATTTTCATCCGAACGAAAATTTATGGGATGCAAATTCAAAAATTCTAATGCGTACAAGTTGGGTGCGTACGAATATGTAATGGATAAACCGACGCAAGAGTTGAAGACAAAGGCGGAAAGTTATGCCACAAACGGATATCGCGTGCTATTATTGACCGAGTGTGACAAAAACTTTTCAAACGCAAATTCAAAGCCTATCGCATTCATATTGTTGCAAGACAACATACGAAAAGACGCGCCAAAAACTATAGAATGGTTCAAGCAAAATGATGTGGATATCAAGATTATTTCGGGCGACAATCCTATCACGGTTAGCGAAGTTGCCAGACGATGTGGAGTGGAAAATTGTGATAAATATATCAGTCTACAGGGGCTCAACAATAATGAAGTGATTGAAGCCGCCACAAAATACACGATTTTTGGTAGAGTTAGCCCAGAACAAAAAGCAATTTTAGTAAAGACCTTGAAAGCGCAAGGAAAAACTGTGGCAATGACGGGAGACGGAGTGAATGATATTCTCGCCCTCAAGGAAGCGGACTGCTCTATAGCAATTGCGGCGGGAAGCGATGCAGCAAAAAGCGTCAGCCAACTCGTGCTGTTGGATAGCAACTTCAGTTCTATGCCTAGCGTGGTAGCAGAAGGTAGACGCGTGATAAACAACATTCAAAAATCGTCCTCTCTATTCCTTATGAAAACTATCTTTGCAATATCAATAGCCATCTTCGTGCTATGTATGAACAAAACTTATCCGTTCTCTCCTATTCAATTCATTTTGCTAGAAATGTTTGTGATAGGATTGCCTTCATTCTTCCTTGCTCTGCAACCAAATATCAATCGCATCAAAGGAAAATTTTTGTCAAATTTATTAAAAAATGCGTTGCCGGCAGGAATCTGCCTGTTCGCTGTGGCTATCGCTATGTATATATACCAAATGTTCACAGGAATACGCACAGAAGTGCTCGTAACTATGGCGTCAATTGCAATAATCGCGGTGGGATTCATTGCGCTATTTAGGATGTGCCGTCCGTTCAATTGGTTCAAATCTATGATGTATATAATATGCCTAACAATATGTATAGTTTGCGTTAGCTGTATTCCTGAATTGTTTAGATATGTGCCTATTTCATATACCGACACTCTATTCTTGATCATAGTATGTCAAGCAGCTTATCCGTTGTATGTGATATTAAACAAAATATTTAATCTGTTCAATAGATCGGATAGTGAGAAAAAGGTGGAAAAATAGTCATTTCTCGGACTATCAAGATGTAAAAATTTCAAAACAATCACAATCAAAATTAACTCAAAACATAATAATAAAAAATTAAAATTAGTCTAAATAAAAAATAATCTAAAACAAAAATGGACTTTGTCAGTTGGTATGGTATAATTGTGCAACGCCACACTATCAGCTCAATTTTCAAAGTTCATTTTTTGTGATGCGTTTTATTGTAAAGAAAATTACGCATATTTCAAATGCGAATATCAAAATGAAAAAAACTAAATTTATAATTATTAAAAATAAAACTTAAAGCTTTTCTAATTTAGCAAAAAATATTATAAAAATTTAGCGAACAAAAATAAAGCAAACAATTTCATTGATTAAGATTTTTTAATCTAAATTCATAAAACAGTGATTCGATCGAAAAAAGTTTTAAAATCAATCTAGTGCCAACATAAAATAAATAAAATATAGAGATTTTTGATATTTTTATTTGTATAGAAATTGTAGTTTTAAAAATTTAATTTTCAATAATATTTTCAATTTTTGAGTCTACGATGTCGAATTTGAAAATGCCCGCCAGCGTATTTTTTTCAATCATCGCAACGCTATTGTTGGCAAGCGGAATGTAGTCGTCAAATTTTGGGAAAAAGTCCACAATCTTACTAGCATCTTCCTGACGAATGTCTTCCGACAAAAGCCGATTGCAATATTCAAAATTTCCCGCCATTAGCGCGTCAAGGAACACGACCATTGTAAATTCGGAATTTAGATTCATATCTTCGTCATCCAAATAGATCAAATAACTATCAAATGTTTTATCCTTTAACATATACACTTTTCCGTGATTTAAACTGTCGTACAAGCGTTTCATAAAATAAATTTCTTTTTCTTCCTTGTTGACTTCGTCATAATAGTCCGCACAACAAATTTGTTTGTCTTTAATTATCACAAGATAATTTCTTTTCCCCTCGAAAAAAATTATACAAAAATCTTCCCACATTTCATAGTGCGAAAAATTCAATTTCTCCACATTCGTTTGAAGTATGCATTCAGAGTCTATACTAATAGTTAGTTCACCACTCAAAGATATGACAAGTTCAGAATTTTGCAATTTCAAAATGTTTACGCTGTTGGGTAATATTGCGCGCGAAAACAAAATCGTATAATCGTCACAACCATAATCAAAACACAAAATATTGGCGTGTGATTTATTCGTGCATAGATCTTTAAAATTTATACAAATTGGCAATTCCTGATTCTCGCCAAAGACTGTGTAAAACGAATCGTCAATATCTTGCAATTCATATTTTAAATTCTCGACTAGACGAAAACTCTCTTTCCCCACGATTTGACAAGGAAAGTTTGATATCAAATATTTCATATTTATATTTATGAAAAATGTCAATAAAACTTGCTTTGTTTCAAATTTCTACATACAAAAACGCAATTCGCGCGTTACGAATTTTCGCTAGGGGAAAAATCTATATATGGATAAAAAAGAAAATAATAATGAGTTTGAAAGTTCAAAAAAAGCGGATTGCAATGTGATGTGTATGCCACCACTTATTTCAGACGAAGATATCACCGCACTATTCAAAGGTCTGATTGGCGTCGTTAGAAAAAAGGTAGAATTAGAATCGCGCTCTGAAATCATCAATATGAATATCAGCTATCAAAAACTATTGAAAGAGTTGAAAGAAAAACAAGCGGAATGCACCCGACTGAAAAACGAATTGCTGTATTATAAAAGCAAACAATAAATATAAAATTGACCTAAATTTGCATTTGTCAACTAATTTTATATTGTTTTTCAAAATTTTTTTAATTTTTTTCAAAAATTATTTGCTTATTAAAATAAAAATTGTTATATTCATTTTAAAGAGTGGTGGAATATGAATGAAATGATTTTTTTTGATAGTGCAAAAGAAAGCGTAAAATCCTTTTTTGAAACGGAATTTGAAAATTTCCCGCCATTATTGATGTCTCATTTTTTGAATAAGTTCAATGACATTATGAATTACTCGGAAGAAGGTATGAAGATCAAACCTAAAATCATCTTCACCGACAACATTGAAGCAATAATTAGGACGATTCCAAAATCAAGTTTGTTGACACTGTTTGAAGATAACGACGCCACGATGTTCAACTCCAGGCTAAAATCTATCTTGGCAATCGTGAAAAATGATTGGTGCCTATATATTGATATCAAAGAAAATAAAATCAGTTATGGATTGGTAATGTCATTTAGAAGCATAAAGGATAAAAACTTTTTGCAAGTTTTGCAAGAAAATACGACCTTAAAAGATCGTACCACAAAAATGCACTGCATAATCGCACGCCCTGCCAATTTCTATACAATGCTACTCCACTCTATCAGCGGGAATGATTTGACAGTGAATTTCTCTTTGGACAAATCAAAGGCAAATGTGTTCGCAACCGAAATAAAGGAATTTGTGGATGTCACCTTTTCAAAACTGCGCACCACTCAACGAAAACTGCAAGATATGAAAAATATGTATCTAAATATTTTCACAAATGTGATGAACGATGTCAATGGTGCTATATGCGTGATTGTGGATAAAGACTACAAAGATACCGGCTTGTTTGATGACGGAATCTGGCTAAAAGAGCCAATCAGTTTCAGCAAACTATTCACCCAAACGAAAAGTTATAGCGAAGCAAAATTGCAAGCGTTTGCCGATTTGTTTATAAATATGCTCAACTTCGATGGGATCACAATTATTGACAATCAGGGAAGGTTGCGCGCATACAATGTGTTCGTTGAACCAAATTCAAAGAAAGTCGGATTCATCGTGGGTGGTGCTAGAAAGCGCGCGGCGTATTTCATCCTCAGCACGAAGAAAAAGGGAATTGTGGGAGTTTACTTTCAATCGCACGAAGGAGAAGTGTTTTTCCAAGAACTGAAGCCTAGAGATTCTAGCAAAAAGAAACCAATCAGCTCAAAAGCTAGTCACAGCTCTCAAAGCGAACCTAATAATACAGCGGTCAATTCAACCAACACAAAAAAGAATGAGTCTTTATCTCAACCTAATTTAGGCGAAACTTCACAAATTGTCAATGAAACAACTTCAAATGAGCATAACCCAAACCCCGCCGATCTAGCGAGTCAAAAAATCAATTTTTAGTTTAATTTTGTTTAATAATAATAAAAAACGCCTTAATCATAGAGAAATCAAAACAAAATTTTATGATTTTCTCGATTTTGATTAAGGTGTTTTGTTTAACCGATTATGTTCAATCGCTTTTTGCCGATTATATAGTTTTTCGCTTTTTATATTTTATCACTGATCTAAAAATTGTCTTGTCTTGCGTCTTGCCTTCTATATATATGTAGTCTTTGAGCTTTTTCTTGTAAACTTTGATTTCATCTCCATACTTTGATTCGTTAACAAAATAGATCTCATATTCTTTGATATCAATTGATTTTAGTTCGTCAATATCTAGCGCGTCAAACGCAATAATGTTGTATTTCAAATTGTTGGTGTGATTGTTTATGTCTATGTCTGTGGTGCGTATTTTGCGCGTATAAACATAGTCAGATTCGTCAACATCCAATTTCATATTTGAATATGGAAGATCAAGTTCGCGCTTTTCTTCCATTTCAAGCTCTGGATATTTGACCGAACTTGCCTTTCTGATCTTTCTAGTCTCGTAGTCAAGGCAACACCATTCGGTCGTTGCCTTAACTTTGACACTATTTTTCACTTTGATCGTGCAATCACGATTGAATCGTATCATTCCAGGTGTGTGCGTCCAAGTCTTAACGGAAAGTTTATCCTGACCGTGTATGTCCGACTTTAACTGCATTTTCATTTTGCTGACCACCCAAAAAGCGTTGTCCCGCTCGACCATTGTGTCGTGATCCAAGCCAATATTGTCCGCGTGATTGAATGTGGCGATCTCAAACAGACGCGCCAACTCAACCACGGGCACTTTCAACTCATAATCTATTTCTGTATCATTAACTATTAATTTTTCTGTATATGAATTTTTCATTATCTAATCCTCATTCTCGTCCTTAATACAATAATTACAGTTACCACTGTTATAACAAGTACGGATACCACCACTATAATCACGATTGCCCACGCATTCAATGGCTGTTTGATCTCCACTTTGTAGCTCAAAATCACATTCCCAGACGAACTTACCAAGCGGATATAATAATCGCCCTCACCGTGAATTTCTTCTGTTCGCTCGGTTTCCATCAGTTGAGTAGGAGAATTTTCGTCTATCGCGATGACAAGCACATTATTAATATATAATAGTGAATCGCCCACCTGATCATAGATTATGCCCGGATTGTATCGAATGGTAAAGCCTTTCGTCGTGCTCTCGCCGTAATCAAGCGAACATTCAATATTTGGAATTTCATTGTTGATGGTGAAGCTGAAAGTCACTTCGCGATTTGGATAAATTCCGTCCGAAATTAGATAGGTGATAGTAAACATTTGTTTTCCGCTAGATATTCCTAGTTTAGAACTATTTTCGATCATCTTGTCATAAGTCAAAAGCATACCATCCATTCCGCTATTGATGTTCATAATCTCAAGGAAATTGGTGGTGATATCTGCTCCTAAATTGTTCAACACTTTGCTGATTGAATATCCTGCCAAACTCGTGAGATCAATCGCCTCACGCGCCTCGTTTTCATTTACTATTGTAAACACAATCACTTTTCGAAGTTCAACTAGACTGTCTGCCTCGCCATAAGTTGCGCTGACAGTCACCCTGAATGTCCCATAATCATCAAATGTGTAGTTGTATTGAGATTTGTCCGGCTCATAACTCGAACCATTGCGCGTGGCATAGAGTTGAATTGACCCTAGATTATACATAGACGGATTGTATACGCTCAAATCTACCGAACCATTATAATACGCATTGTCAATAGGTGCGCCACCATTGATGGTGATGACCACTTCTCGCAATATTAAAATGTCTATAGCATTTTGCACTAAACCCGTAGTTGTACTGAAAGTGTGAGTATTTTGCGCCAAATCTCTAAACACAAAACTATATTTTCCGTTGCCTTGAATCGTGAAACTTACTCTACCGCCCAAATTCTTGGTATCCACAGTTTTTACAAATTCGTCATCATAATAGACATCTAGCAAAATCGTATTTTTCTTAGTGAGCAAGTTGTCTGTAGGAATCACTTGATTAAAACTTAATACAAATGAACTAGACTGCGTGCCTGAATATGTGTATGACAAGCTGGTGTTGACAGCCAATTCGTTTGTATTGACCATAATGCCACTGACCACATTGTCCGTTTCTGGCACTTTCAATATCCCTAAATACAAACTATATGTGCTGGTATACACGCGGTATATTTTGAATACATAATCTCCAAATTCGGTCGAATATTCCTTATCATCTGCGCCTTGATCTGTGGACACAACCACCGTCAACTCTTCATTGCTAATATATAATGGTACATCTGTGCTAGGCAATTGATCCGCACTCTCTAGACCCAATCTGTTCAGCATCGTGTCGATATGTATGTCATTAGGCATACCTTGCAGTTCGGCAAATGTGAAGCTAGAATTTTGACCTACCGCTTCGTTGCCCCCTGCTTGCACATAATAAAGCTGATTCAACACCGCCTGAACGGAGAACGAATATACTTTGTTTCCTAGATACAAACCGTCTTTTGTATAAATCTGAATTTCAAACTTGTAACTACCCGTGCTGTCATCTCCCGTGTTGATCACCCAGGATGTGAACTCGCTCAAATTTTCGGTGACATACTCGCCTGTGAGCATCTCTTCGTGCAGTAGATACACATAGTTGAAATATTCATTTTCAATTTTTTCCCAAGTAAGATTCATCGTGCCCGAACCCATAGTGGAATAAGGAGTCTCATTAAGGTTGGCATTTATATACACTTCCATTCCTTGACTAGCATTATTCGTATCTCTCAAATTGACCGAACCCGTGCGAGTATCTATAACCACATTGTAAACAAATTCCACTTCGTTGTTGAAAATCAATTCAACGCTCACCCGCAAATTCTCGCCCAAATAATTCGGACCAATGTATGGTAAAATTTCGATCTTTCCTTCCACCCTATTAATGTCGATTATTGTAATTCCACTATAGCTAACCGAACTAGCGTCCGATGCCACCCTTTGATTATTTATTTCGTTGATAGAATAATTTATATTAAAATTAGAGTATACTTCAGTGTTGTATGTTATAGTAGCCTTATTAAATGTATAGTAGACATTTGAGAACTCATACGAATTTCCGCCTTCAAATTCAATCGAATAGAAATCTTGCCCTTCCGTGTTGAATCTATGATATGAAATCTGACCAAACGCGTCCGTCATTTGAATCTGATATGTTCCGCCTTCTAGATATATAATATTTGATACCGGATCCTCATCTAGCTCTGGATATAAATAATAATTGTATTGCCCCATCTTTGGGATGCAAATGTATGTTTGACTCTCGCCATTATGCCTGATGATTATCTCTTCTGCGTAATAGGTTATGCCATTTTCTGTCCTATTCGCTCCTGCTAGATTGATTCTATATTCGCCATCAACTTCTTCCACCAAATCTGTAATGTTCAATTGATATATGTTATTTCTATCATAATAATTAAGTGTAGTAGAATATCTGTTCGTCCTTGAATATATGGTTAAAATATAGTTGCCCTGACCTGCGGTTGTGATCATATCTACGATCGCTTGCCCTAGCCCGCTATTTTCAAATTTGGTACTACCATTAGTGTTAATATAATATGAGTCACCCAACATACTGACTAGTTCGATTCTATAGAATCTATCCAGAATATTTTCACTGACCAGATTGAACACTTCACCACCTGGTAAGGAGATGCCAAATATTGTCAAACTATTATTCAAACTATCGCTTTCTAGACTAAATGTCACTTCCGATTCGTCTTCAATGACCCCATCTACCAATTGAGAAACTCCAAATGTCATATCAAGTGCATCATAATCTCCGTCTGCCGAATAGAAAATCACATATTGAGTGATATTGCCCGCGCTGTCTTGTTCCAAGATTTCAATATATTGCCCGTACAAATTATTGGTAAACATGCTCGAATAATTGGTAACATTAGACAAATTTGATATGTGTGTATAACTAGCATATTGCGTAACAGGCAAATTCAAATTTGCTGTACCTAACCCGCCATCAAGCACTCTATAATATATTGCTGAAACATCTTCCTTATCAAAAGGAGTTTTGTTGTCCACTTTAAACGCATAAATCTTGCTTGCATCTTTTTCTTGATAGTATGCGGTATATTGATTCACAAAATATACGCCCGAATTGTCTTCATACACCGCACTTTCAAACATATCCACGCCCATTTCTTCCACATAATAATCAACTAGCGCGTCGTGCTCCAAAAGATACTCGATATTATTTTTTGGCGGTGTCCTATCTATGATGACTTTGTAATGTGTTTCATAAAATTCTACCAAATTTCCTTCCGCATCATAGTAATAATAACAATTTTTATATTTTTCATTGTCTGAATCTGAACTTAATTTGTATCGAATGTAGATATCGTATGATAGCGTTTGATTTAGACTATCCAAATCTATATTTCCGTTCTCGTCACGCAGATAGGTGTTGAGAGTGATGACTCTGCTTAAATTGCCCGCTTCATCTCGAATGTTTTGCACCACATCGGAATTGTTGTCTAGATTATATTCACCGCCCGTGTTTGAATATCTATAGTTTATATATTCGGTCGTCACACCATTCAGCGTCCTATTTACCACCAAATAATTTACATCCACTCCCGCGCTTGTGCTATCTTCAACATATTCATTAAGGTCGATTTTTACGAACTCTTCACTCGTCGTCAATGAATATACTCTATCCGATTGTTTCTCCGCTTCATAAATTGCGTTGCTAACCGTGTTGTCCTTTTGTGGAACAGAATAGACATCCGTGGTTGGCTCACTATTGTGCAATCTAAATCCTATAATCTTTTGATGACTGCCCGCACTGCCTTGCACAAGGTCGTTTATGACCACAATATAGTCACCATTTAAGCAAAGCCAATTTTCTTCATTGTCCGAACGGATAAATCTATTGCACATATCTTCTGATATTTGGGATAAATATGTATATATATCAATCTTATAATATCCATCATCAGTATAATTTGTTTCGTTTGCACTATCTTCCACATCTATTTCAAACAATTTGATAGTCTTACCGCAATCTGCGCCCTCAAGTTGATTTTGCGTATCTTTGAAATACACAGTAAACGCTAGGCGCCCTGCATAATATGTGCTACCTTTACTTCCTCCAAAATATTTTCCTACCGGCACATTCAGTGTGGCAGGAAGTTTGTCTGTCGTTAGGTACAAATTATAAATACTATTTACAATTCCACCTTCAATGTAATCTAGTCGCCCAGTCTGCGTGCCTATTTGAGAAAATGAATTGTATTCAGTTTCTTTTTCTAGCAATCCGATTGTGATATATCCGCCATTTAACACATTGGTTACATCAATAATTTCGTTTCTATCCACAATGAAATAATAATTTTGCTCATATTTATCATCGCCAAAGTCGTCAGATCCATCCCCTTGATATCTCCTAGTCACCACATATAGCCCCTGACCAGATTGACCGTCTGTGACATTTAGCAGGGCAAAATATCTATCCGTATCCACATCGTATCTTGCGTCGTTTTGCGCACCGTCGCTATTATATAATATGACTTCTGGCAGATCTACCGATGCATAAAAATAAAATTTATTTTCATCAAAGCTTGATTCAGATAGATTCAACTCATATCGCTGATAGCTAACTGACGCCACTTCATACAAGCCCGTTCCCTGCGTCCAAACAAACGCTATATAATTGTCGCTCGTGGCGAACGCGCCTTCCAATCCGTTGTATTCTTCGCCTGTGACAGGATCAATATTATCACTACCCGTATCCAATTTGAACACATTTGAATTGTCCAAATCGTTGATCGTAAAACTGTCCTGACTATAATAAACTGATCCGCGCGAATTGTCTTTGTTTATCTCGATTGTGACAAAAGATTCTGAATCTTTTGGCTCTACATTTGCCTGATTGACTCCCAACAGATAAAATGTGCGTATCATACTAGTAGATGCGCTCACTCGATATGTCATCACGCGCGTATGATTGCTCGCGCTGATCGAAGGAATCGCCAAACTGGTGTCTTGAATTCCTTGATTGGTGTACACGGTCAAAGATGAGTTCTGCACTTTCAAATAATATGTGTTTGTACTATTTAAAATTGAAAATAGGTTGTTCAGCGCATTTATATTAGTGTCGCTTTCCATATAGTAGCCCAAGTCTTCATAATCTGAATCTGTATCCGCCTTTATTAACGAATATAGTTCATTATCAGTCTCTAAAACATTTTCAAACAATTGCACCACTTTGTGCGTGCCTACATTGATTGTGACATCGTCGCCATACAACACAGATGTTTGCGTCATCATACTGCCATTGACTTCAAAGAATGATTCACTGTTGTCTATCACAAACAGATATTTGCAACTATTCCCCGCAGCATCTGTCAAAGTAAACACATATATTCCCTGATTTTTCAACACTGAAGATGCCGGGATTTCACTACCCATTGAATCCGCTTTGTATATGTCGTCAAACGAACCAACGGTCGTGCCCAATCTATAATTTGTGGAGTGCCATATCTCGCTATAAGAAAAGAATATTTCGTCTGGAGAAATCGAACTATCGCGCACAAACGGAGTGAAGGTATAGGTCAATGTAATGCCTGCACCACTCGCTTTGTCATTCCAAAATATTGTAGCAAGCGAATCTGTGATTGAATTTGATATCCTTACATAATCGCCATTGACATTTGTCCTAAATTCGTACACCGCACTGCCGTCCGACGCGCTCGTGGTCGCCACCACAGAATACACCGCCACTCCAGTAATTGGCTGGCGATCTATAGTGAATGTGCGGTAAGACGCCGCTCTACCTTCGCTATTCAGCTCGATTAGGAAACTTGCGCCCTGCCTATTGGCGATATTTGCACCCAACACTTGACCATTAGTCAATTGATAAGGCGTGGTAGTTAGCAATCTATCTTTGTCATAAAATTGATTCGTTACACTGTAATACCTTGCATTAATTGCCCGTTCAAATATGTCAGGTTCAGTCCAAGAAACTTGCACATTTTTATTTGTATATCCGCCCGAACCGATTGCCTTTCCGCTCGCGCCATTTTCGTATTCATACACATTGACATTGATTGTATCCGTGCTGTATTGGAAGGCAAACACTTGATAATAGTCAATGTTTTGCGCTTGGTCGCTGGTCAGTCCATTCACATCCACTTTTATGAACACCAAATAATATCCCGTACTGCTAAACGAAGTCTGATTTGAATATGTTGCATAACCATTCTTTGTGTCATCATTCAAAATAGCGGTGGTAAACTTTGATTTGCTAAAATAATAAAAACTTTCATTGATTGTGTATGTATCGTTTGTAGCAAGCCACAATGAACCCTGATTGGTCTTTTGATAAACAATCTCGGGGTTATCTGCGCTTTCATTTCCATCAAACAATTCTGCCACCGCGTCCACATCTAATTTATATATTCCCTTAACAACATCATAGATGACATTTTCAGAAAGTGTCCTACCCACTGTTTCGGCACCAGAATTGATCTCTTGATTTAGGTTGGCGTCTTGATACGATTCCACCGTGCCCACCTTGTTTCTTGATTGGGTATCCAAACTATACACAACGCCCAAATTTGAAATAGAAGGTTCGTTATCTTTTTCATAGCCATTTGGCACGATCAAGTCTACCAAATCACTGGAATTTTTTGAAATGGTCAAATATCTCATCTGCGCTTCATTGTAGTTCGCTTTTGAATACTTCAATTCGAATCCGGACATCACCAAATATTGATTTGATATGGTCAAATTCATATTAGGCGCACTGCCCGAATTGTATCCCGCATACAGATATTCAAATGAAAAATCATAATTTCCCATCTCGGTCAGCATTACCACCGCAATATTATTTTCTCTTTGCGCGTTGTAGTTTGATAGTGAATATGTTTCATATCTTGTGCCATTTGAATCTGTGATCGTCAGCACCAAATTCGCACTCACTCCACCTAATGTGGTGTTTGTGACATAATCATAATCATAAGTGGTGACTTTACCATTAGCAGTGATGGTATATTGCATCTTGAACTTGGTATAATCATATACTAGTGTAGGATAATTTTTTGAAGACTTTCCTAAATAATATCTATATACGCCATTTTCAGAATTGAATTGACTGTCATACAAATTCAGCGTAGGCGAACTGCTATATGTGTATGTACCGCCAAAACTTATATCGCGCGAATACGAACTTTCATACAGAATATAAAATTCAAATGTTTGATTGTATGTAGTGTCGTTATATCTATATGTTATGTTGAATTGATAAAATCCTTCATTCCCTGTAGATTGCGGAATAATGTATACAAAATCTTGATATGTGTTGTTGTCATACTGCCTTACGCCAGGCAAATTGGCAATTTCTTCTCCATTTTTGTATCCTATAATGTTGATATATTGAATATTTGCACCGCTATCTTCGTCCGCTTTGACGATTTCATTTTCTTCGCTATTATAAACATATTGACCAAATGATAGCATCACAGCTTCTGCCATATTTTGAGCAGTATAGCCCGCACCTGTTCCAGACTGAACATAAGCTGAATATAAATTATTATAATAATATGTCTTGCCGTCAGACAACATCTCGTCATTGTTCAGCATCACAAATTCACCATTGCTGATGACATATTTGTCATTTTCTCCGCTAGGTATATCCATATAATAATATTTTTTATTGCCACGCGTGAGCATTGTGCTAGATGTATCCATGCCGGTATTGTCCAAATATAAAGGCGTCTTAAACACATCTTGCGTGTCATCATCCGTTGTGGATATCACAGCCACCTTCTCGGCAGACAAAATCAAATTGTTCGCGTCAACAGAACTGAAATTTTCACCCGCAATTGTTTGCGCCGCATATATTTTTTCAGGATTTTCTCTGTTCGCCAAGCCGACAAACACAATCGCCGTAACCAACGCGACCAACAAAATACTTATCTTATAAAAAACTTTACTCTTCCCCTTCAAAATGCTTCCCCTTTTTATTTTCTCCGATATTAGAGAAAAATATTATATTAATTAAATAATAAATTATTTAACTTAAAAATAGTATAACATAATGAAAAATAAAATACAAACAAATTGTTTTATTTTATTTCAAATTATCAGATTTTATAAAGTTGAAAATTAAAAAAATATTCGCATATTAATTGAAAAATAATTTCTAAAATAATTATAAATAAATTATCTTTAATCACTATTTTTGAGTAAAAAGCCAATAGTTTTTAATAATTATTTTAATTTCAGCGCACTAGAATAAAAATTACTAAAATTAAACAAAAATTAAAATTATTAAAAAAATTATAAAATAATAAAATCACAATTTTTAGTGCTATTTGAAAATATTAATAAAAATGCAAAATGGAATTAAAAAACTATTAATCAAATTTATTATTCATAAAAAATATAGAATTGAATTTTTATTAATTATTTATTAAAAAATTCGATTTTTAAAAATAATCAATTAATTTTACAAAAAATAAAAAATAATTAAAAATTTATGAAAAACAATAAAAAATCAAAAAAATTTTGAAAAAATATGAAAAATACACGAATTTTTAATGTTTTTTCGTGTATTTTTATAAATTTTTATTTTTTTATATTAATTTCTGCACACCTTTTGTGGTGACCAATTTCATCGTCTTTACGATTTGATTTGTGTTCGCGTCAATATAATAAAAATATGTTCCATCAATTCGCTCTACAATAAATTCATAACTAGACACTTCCTTTCCGCTATCAAGACGGATGACCGCCTTGCTTGTTTTCAGCACATTGTAGTCAAAGCCCAACAATTTTTCAGCTTCAGCAACATCTATCATAAATTCTGGACTACGGTCAATATGATTCAAAGCATAGTTCAGCGCTTCAAATCCGATCACTTCCTGACTGGTCAAATCTATTTTCACCTTAACTAAATCGGGATACATTATCGCTTCGTTTATGACGGGCGCAAGGTTGATATATGCCACATTGTCGTGAATCTCTAGCCAGACCGAATCCATACTTTCAAAGCCAATATTGTTCGCAAATGTTTTTGCTAATTCAATTGCTTGCTCGCGCTTCATAATCGCGTCCCCCGCCTCCGCGTAACCTGAAATTGTTATGAGTAATCCATCGCGTTTGCTCACTTGAGCGAAAAATTCTTTTTTGTCGATGGTTAGAATGAAATCGTATGTCGAGATATCTCCATTCGTCTCTTTTTCAAATTCAACTTTTACATCCGATCTATTTTTGTAAACAGTGTTTTTCAAATAGTCCTTCGCTTCATCCGCGCTGACTTCATTTTCGCTCAAACCGCGCACTTCGGTAGTTTCCAAAGCGCTAGAAAATGGTCCATCAAAAATCATAGCAGGATAATCTATGCTGTCACTTGTTAGATCGCCAAGCCCCGCAGATAGTTCGTTCATTCCCGCGTCATCAAACACGGACGCATCCACGAAATTAAATCCAGAATCGTACATACTTTCGTTTTGTTTATTCAAATTTTCTTTAATTTTGCCCAACACTAGCCCAATTTTGTCAAAGATCAATTCATCTTCTTGAGTCAGTGTTTCGCCTTTATACAATTTATTTGAATACGCCTCGCACAGCCCGTTCACCTGATTAAAAAACTTGGTGGCACTTGTGGCGTTTTGCTCATCGATCGGCAACACGCCCAACCCCGCTAAAATATAATTGCAATCTAGCATAATGTCTTGAAGAGTTTCCAATTTTGATTGTTTTGTGTTGAGTGTAGAATATTTTGACACATCCACCGCAAGATTGTTTACATTATCCACCATAGAATAATAACTTGAAGTGTACACGCCTTCTAGCACATTGGCATTCTGCTTGCTAGAAGTGTACACCTGATAATACGCTATCAAAACACAGGTCAGTATAATCAACAGCGCCACTATAGTCACTATAAAAATTGGCATCAACTTTTGCGCGCGACTTTTTTTCTTCGTATTTTCGTCTTGATCCTTTTTGTTTTTTACCTGATTTTTTTCTTCATCAAAATCTATGCTAGTTATCTTTTTATTGTTCATACATTCTCCTTTTTACACAGCAAATATGTGCTTGCCTATCTGCGTGACATAAGTAGTAGACCAGATCCAATCGCTCGTCGCAGTTTCGGGATTGTAATAATATATTGATCCATAAGTCGGATCCCAACCATTTAGTGCATCATCCGCCGCTTGATATGCTGTGGCATTTGGCTCTAAATTGATCTGCCCGTCATTCACCGCGGTGAACGCCCACGGCTGATATATCACGCCCGCAATAGTGTTTGGAAATCTGCTATCTTCCACTCGATTTAGCACGACGGCACCTATTGCCACCTGTCCTGTATAGCTTTCGCCACGCGCTTCTGCATAAATTACTTTTGCCAATAAATACCTATCATTACTGCTATAACTAGACGAACTAGATCCGCCCGATACGCTTATTCCCATTTTTGCAGCAGTCAACGGCCCAACTATTCCGTCTTGAACTAGCCCATATTTTTTTTGGAATCGTTTGACCGCGCTGATAGTGAGCGGACCATTAATTCCGTCCACATTGCCGGTATAATATCCCCATTTTTTCAGTCTAGTTTGAACTTCTGTGATATTCGCTGTGGCAGAATCTACAGATTCTATTCGTGCAATCGTAGTTTCTGCTTTTTCTTCTTCTCTATTTTGCATCGCGCCCACGCTTCCCACTATTGCGAAAGTCAACGAGAGCATCAATAGCAACACTGCCAATATTTTTTTCATCCATCCTCCTTAATCGAAAAGATTTTTAAACCATTCTACAATCTTCGATTTATACTTAATTTGGATAGAGTTTTCAAAATTATTCACAAAACATAAAGGTGGATACATCACGCACCACCAATTGTCCCCCTCGGCTTGTCCTAGTTCGACAATCACCGCGTCATAATAACCTGATTCAAGAGTGGTGTTTGAATATGTGCGCGTTGGAAAATACTCGTTGTCTATCTTTATATTAACCGAATAACTAAATCCTTTTTTTGATAAAATGTCCGTGCAAATTTGTTCCATTTTTTCGGTTAGGGTTCGCGTCAATTCTATTGCGTCTTCTTTGCTAGTGATTGAGCAAAAATATGGCGTTAAAAAACTAACCAATTCATCTTTGATTTCATACTTCACATTTTGATCAATGGCGCTATTGCTGTTGGCGCGAATATGCAAACGAAGATAATCATATTCCTTATTTTCGGGCAAAAATAATGCCACAGCCAGCACGAACAAAATCAATACAACGATAATCCAAAATTTATTTTTCATATTTTTTAATTTTTTACGCTTTGAAATGAAAAAAAACGCACAATTTATGCGCATTTTGTGATATTTTTATAAATTTTATATTTTAATTTGGATTTGGTCTGCCCGAACTATTCAATAGTGCGTTCCAAGTATTTGCTCCCACTATTCCGTCCACAGCGAGTGAATTTTCCGTTTGAAAGGCGCGCACCGCACGCTCCGTTTCTGGACCAAAAATTCCGTCAAGATCTGTGATAGGATATAAATAGGACAATAATAGTTTTTGCAAAAATAGCACTGCGCTTTGCCTGCTACCCCGTCTCAAAACTGTGGCGCTCGGATTTAGATTTAAAAGTGCGTTCCAAGTGTTCGGACCAACGATTCCGTCCGCAGTCAAATTGTTGTTGCGCTGAAAATTTTCCACCGCCAAAAATGTGTTTCCACCAAAAATTCCGTCCACAGACAAGTCATAGCCATATTCATTCAAAAGATACTGCAAAATTCGCACAAAATTTCCGTTATCCCCACGCCTAATCAATGGATAATTTGCTAGTTCGCGGGCAACATACGGCACCGCTAAAAATTCGCAAACTCCTTGCGTGGCGCTTTCTGCAACATTTTGAACAAAGATAGGATTTAGCATCAGTTTTGCTTCAGAAAAATTCGTCATATAGCCCGCTTCTATCAAAGTGGACGGGCAATTCACATTAGATAATATCCCTATTGAAATTGTGCCCACGAATCTAGCGCGCGTGTCAAGATTTTGAGTTAATTTTTCAAACACTTCTTCGCTTAATTGTCTGCTTTCGTTCGCATACGGATTGTATGGACTATAATACACTTCAAATCCGGACGCAGAATTGAAACTATTTCCCGTGCCGAACGCGTTGTATGCAAAAGTCACAATCAAACTAACTCCCGCTCTGTTTGCCCGCACCACACGAGTGGAGATAGACACATCTTGTTGTTCAGGATGAATGTCGTATACATTGAATCCGCATCTTAAACACGCCATAATAAAATCATACTTTGCCTGACGATTGAATTCATTTTCATAAAAACTCCTAGATATGTATGGCATAATAGGAGTGCGCTTCCCCACTGTGGGTGGATTGATTCCGTGTTCGTCATTTGCACCAATCAAAAAATTACTTGCTACCGCCATTTTCACCTCATAAGTTTTTATGCAATAGTGAATTTATTTGTTAAAAACTTTTTGCTAGACTAATATGTTTTTTTTAATCAAATATAAAATTTTAATAAATATTGCAAAATAAAAAAAATTTTAATTTTTAAAATATTTAATTAAAAATAAAAAAATTTATAAAATAATTAAAAAATAACGAAAAAAACATATATTTATTTGAAAATTTCTATTTTTTTTAAAATTTTTATTAAAAATAAATTAATCAAAATAAATATTAAAAAATTATATATAAAAAATATCTTTAAAAAATAATATACCACTAAAAATTGGAAAAACAGAAAAATATAAAAATATCGAATAATTATTATAATCTACAATGAAAAAATAAAATTTACATTTTTATAATTTTTAATTGTATAAAAAATAAAAACTAGATTAATAATATTTGCTAAAAATTATATTCAATGACTATTAAAATTTATAATATTATAAGTCTAATGAAATAATAAAATTGTAAAAAATTAAAATTAATTAAAATTAAACAAATTTTTAATGAGTAAATAACATTTGTATGTATCAAACATTGTAAAAAAAAATTAATTATCAAACGATAATTAATTTGTTGATTTTTCATCTATATAACTTGATTCAATGTCGGACACATGAATCAACACTGCAATTGGATAGCGCGAATATGCGTCCGATAGATCTGATCCCGCTTGCGCACGCGCATCAAATCCGCCCATATGCCAATTGATCGCCATTGCTTCTTCACGCGTTAGACGCATAAAGCCACTGATAATATATACCGACTTTTCACCATGGCCATAAGGTAGAGTGTTGTTGTATGAAAAATACGGAACTTGTATCCACTGCCCATCCACTTTTTGATTGCGATAATCTTGAGTGTATGTGTTCACCTTGCAAAGATCGTGAAGTAGTGCAATAATTGCAATACTTTCGTCCGAAATCTTTTCAGTATAATTTGCACCATATTCTAGGATAATATTTTTCTTGAAACGATGATAAACATTCAAAGAATGCTGACATAACCCGCCAATGTAGGACGAATGCCTTTTCCCAGACGCGGGAGATGAAAAGAAATTGGAAGAATTTACCAAATAATCTAATAGTTTATCCGCTCCTTCGCGTTTGATATTTTCATTATAAATTTTTATAAACTCCGCTTTGCTCTCTTCTACGCTCTTTTCCATACTCTCTCCTTAATTTGATAATTTTATTTGAATCGTCAATCTTTCAATCAAAACTCGCTATTTGAAATTGAAAATTTTTCCTTTTCCATAACATTAAATTCTGCTTTCAACTAAACAGTATAAAACGAAAACAAAATGAATTTAATATAAATTAATGATTGCAAATCAAAATAAATATTTTACCACCATATTTTGAAGTTGGTTGCTACCATTGAATAAATATTGAATTGCAATTCGATTTTATTTCCTATATTCACGCGCTCTATATGTAGTATGCAAATACTTCTTTGCTTGTTCACTCAAAGGTGCGGATAAAAATTCTTTGTATAAATGTTGAATGTTCGGATTTTCAAAACTTGACTTGATATCCATTTTCGCATCCTGATCATACAATCCCTGTGCTCGTTTTTGCACAGCGGTATCCGTATCATTAGTTCTAGGCTGACCGCCCCCGCCCACGCAACCATTAGGGCACGCCATAACTTCAATCATATCATATTTTTTCGTTTTCAATTTATCTAGCACGGCGCGCGCCTGCATCGTGCCGAATATGACGCACAATTTTATATCTTTTCCTAATAAATTCACGCTGGCCGTCTTGACATCCTTATATCCGCGCAATTTTTTGAATTGCAACAGGTCTTTTGGTGGATTTTCGCCCGTGGTGAAATAATATGCCGAACGCACTGCCGCTTCCATCACTCCACCGCTCGCACCAAAGATTACACCCGCACCACTACCTGTATTGAAGGTGGTATCAAAAGGTTCGTCTTTCAATTTGTCGAATTTAATTTTTTTGCGCTTTGCTAGTTTGCCAATTTCTCTAACCGACACCACAAAATCTGTATCTTTTCCATAATACGAACGCAATTCTTCCCGCTCGGCTTCGAATTTCTTTGCAACGCACGGCGTCATTGCCACCACCACTAGATCGCTCGGATCAATATTGATAGATTTTGCAAAATAATTTTTCAAGACGCTCGCCTGCATTCCTATTGGACTTTTGCAACTAGACAGATTGGGGATATATTGTGGATAAAAGGTTTCAACGAATTTTACCCACGCAGGACAGCAACTCGTGAATTGTGGCAAATTTTTTCCACTCTTAATTCGTTCAATGAGTTCGCTCGCTTCTTCCATAATGGTGAGATCGGCGCCAAATGTGACATCAAACACATAGTCTGCACCTAATTGTTTCAAAAGTGACACCATTTTCCCCGCAACAAATTCACCTGCAGGACGGTCAAACATCTCGCCCAAAGAAACGCGCACAGCAGGGCTAGTCATCACCACCACTTTTTTCTTCGGATCATTTATAGCGGTGATCAACGCGTCCGTGCTATCTTGCTCCACAATCGCTTCCACCGGGCAGACATTTGCACATTGTCCACAATTTATGCACACAATATCTTCGCTGTCATATTTCCAATAACCTGCCACTCCCATTTTCTTCTTGCACACATCTTTGCATTTTCCACACAACACACACTTTCTCTCGTGCCTTTTTATGCTAGGGTTGTCGTGACTAATCGGCACTCTTATCTCACTGTATTTATCCATAATTTCTCCTTGGTTTTGATTTTTTATAATTTTAAACTTATAAATTTGATTGAAATTCAAACTACTATTAAATGATTAATTATTTATTTTATTTGAATGATATGGTCATAATTGTTTGAAAGGTTTATTTTCTTTCTGCTCTTTCACGCTAGTCAACAAGTCTGCCACTTCGCCTATCTTTGAATAGAAATTTTTGATATTCTTTGGGCGCGAATATAGTGCGACATTGTATTCTTTTTTCAATTCGTCTTTTAGATTAAACACTTCTATAATATCGTCGTCGCTATCGTATAGCAGTACCAAATTTTTCCTTATATCTAGGCTAGATTGCCTATCCTTTAGCAACATACAAATTGGTTCAAATCCTAAACAGATTCCCACCGCTGGGCAACTGATGCCTGAAAATTTTTCCACCATTTTGTCATATCTTCCGCCCCCGCCAATCGCACCTGAAAAGCCGTCTGTATAAATTTCGTACACCGTACCCGTGTAATAGCCCTGACCTCGCACGATTGATATGTCATATTTTATTGAATATCGATTGCCTGTCAGACGATTTAGCGTATCAATCAAATAGTTCAATCTTGATATATTTTCAACTTTTACCCCATATTTTCCACTCGCTTGCAAACCGTTTTCCACAATATCGTTCACTATATCCACAAGTTTGTTTATCTTTTCGGTATCAAAGCCCTTTTCAATCAGTTCCATCATAACGCCCGTCATATAGATTTTTTCAATTTTGTCTAGCGTGACGCACACTGTGTTGATCTCGCCATCACTAAATCCTGAAAATCTTACCAATTGATTCAAAATTTCTCTATCGTTGATTTTCAAAGTCAGATTTTCGAATCCCAAACGCGCTAATGTATCAAAACAGGTCTTGATCAATTCCAATTCCGCATTGATCGAACTATCGCCAAACACATCTATATCGCATTGAGTAAACTGACGATTTCTTCCTTTTTGCGGACGCTCTGCACGAAACGCCGAACCGATTTGAATGGTGCGAAACGGAGTGGGCAATTTCTCTCTATTGTTTGAATACATACGCGCTAGCGGAACGGTCAAATCGTATCTTAACCCTTCTTCCGCAATGTCTGATTCGGTCAAATTTTCTTTTGATAGATCCAATTTCTCCCCGCGCTTAATGGTTTTGAACATCAAACGCAAATTGTCCCCGCCTTCACTACTATTCAAAAAATCAAGGCTTTCCAAAATGGGCGTATCTATAAGGTTGTATCCATTTTCCTGATACGAATTGAGAATAGTGGCGCGCACATATTCGCGCAATCGTGCTTCTTTTGGCAAATAATCGTATGTCCCGCGAATCGGATTAAAATTTTTCATATTTTCTCCTTAACATAAAATAAAAAAATACTTGCTCGTTTGCAAGTATTATAAATGAAAAATGTATCAAATGTCAATCGTTTGAAATCTTTACTTCTCCACAAAGGATATCATTATACGAATATGTGTTGATAGATTCAAAATCTAATGAGCAAGATTTTACCGTGAACACGCTCGAATACACATCTTCAATCCGCGCCCTATATGCGCTCACTTTCCTTCTCCCACGGTTAATATATAGATTTACTTCTTTACCTTTGAGTTCAATAATTCGCTTTTTAATGTTTTCGATGGTGTTAGGCATTTTTTTCATAGTTCACCCCTAACTATTTTTTACAAAGTGAACAATTTTACGCCCATTCGACAAAACTAGTTAAAAATCGATTGTTTTATTCGTCATCATCCTCGTCTTTTTCATCGTCGTCATCATCATCGTCATCGTCGTCGTCTTCGTCATCATCATCTTCGTCGTCTTCGTCATCTAGCATATCCAAATCAAAATCTTCGTCATCTTCTTCGTCTGAATCCATATCTTTATCCAAATCTTCAGCAAAGTCGAAATCATCCACCATTCCTGAATTGTCTTCAAGATCGTCTTTGTCGAAGTCTTCGTTTTCTTCTTCATCTTCTTCGTCGTCCGACTCTTCGTCATCGTCTGAAATATATTTGTGCCAATCTGCCACTTCTTTATCTTCCGCATCTTCACTAGGTTCAATACCCAATTCTTGCTTGCAACTATCGCAAATCTCCTGATCGCTTTGCACAAAATTTATTTTGCAAATAGGGCAAAGCTCCAAATCTCCAATGTCGTCATCGCTAGATTTGATAAGTTTCATCTCTTTTTTGCAAACATTGCAATATTGATCTGACTTTTTGATGTAATTCAATTCGCAACGCGGACACAATATCCATACAGGTTTTGTAGATTTTCCCATAAATGCTCTCCTTTTTTCAATTAGTATATTATAATAATTGAAAATTAATATGTCTACTGAATTTAAAAAATATTTGAAAATTTTAAAAAATTTTATTTATAAATTTGTATGACTTATTACTAATCTTCAATTAAATACAATAGTCGATCCACAAATTCCTAAAATTTAGCAAAATTTGCGTCAAAAAAAAGAACATATCTACCGCGATAAATTCTTTCCTTTGTAATTATGCCCCTTCAATCAACATTTTGTCTGCCACGAGCGCAATAAATTCACCATTGGTTGGCTTTTCGTTGCTTGAATAAACTTTGATTCCAAACAGATTGTTGATATTCTCTATCTTGCCACGATTCCACGCCACTTCAATTGCGTGGCGTATTGCACGCTCAACTTTCGATGCGCTTGTGTCATATTTTTCTGCTATGGTTGGATATAATTTTTTCGTAATCGAATTGATGATTTCAGGATTTGCTATTGCCAATTTGATTGCTTCTCTCAAAAATTGATACCCCTTTATATGTGCCGGTATTCCAACTGTGATAAATATGTTTGTAATTTTTTCTTCTATCTGATTTGGCGTACGCGCATTGAAAAACACTTTTGTTTGGCTAGTTTCTGGCTTTAATAGATCTTCTATCCTATCCTTTAATGTCTGCACATCAAATGGCTTGATACAATAATATTTTGCACCGCTAGAAATCGCTTTGTTTATGAATCCGTCAATAGACAAGGACGATTGCACAATGATTTTTGTGTTGATAGATTTTCTAATCGATTCCAACACTTTGAATCCGTCACATTTTTGCAAAACGATGTCCATCACCACAATATCCGGATTGAATTTGTTGATAAGGTCGATCAACTCCTCTCCATTCGATGTGGTAGCCAAAACTTCGTATCTATCAGTAGTAAAATTTCGTTTCATTTCATCCAAAGTATTTTGATCTTCATCTGCGAGTATAAGCGTAACTTTTTTCATAATTTCCCCCTTATTTATATGTGTTCTACACGAATATATAATAGCAAAAATTCGCTAATTTTACTAAAAGAAAAAGTTATAAATTTGATTATATTTAGCAAATTTTTAAGTATAAAAAATTAAAATGTCGAAAATAATTCTTCGCGTCAAATAATTTAAAATAAAATAGTGAAATTTATATTTTTCAATACAAAAACATATTTATCCAACGAATTTTTTAGAATTATTTTTTAGCAGTCAAACTAAAATTTTTGGCATATTTATTTTTCAATTTTAATCATATTTTTTCCCTTCTTATTATACATTATATAAGGAGGTCCAAATGGAAGAAAATCAAGACGCCATTAAAATCACTTATGCA
The DNA here is from genome assembly GCA_944381155.1 of uncultured Clostridia bacterium. GTDB lineage: Bacteria > Bacillota > Clostridia > Christensenellales > UBA1242 > Onthoplasma. The sequence continues at coordinate 50,883 of CALWKA010000001.1, read as the reverse complement.
AAAAATTTATCAAAAATTAATTTCAACTCCACGATCAATGTGAACATTGATTCTAATGTGAATATCAAAACGATTCTTGATATTGATAGTTTCGTCTATGACAAAAAGATAGAAGCGGGCAACGGAAAGGCAATATTCAGCGGTAAGTTGGGAGTCAAAGTATTATATATAGATACAGACAACATAACTAATATCATCACAGATTCGCAATCGTTCAATGAAAACATAGTGGACGCGTCAATCACGAGCGATTGCATAATCAATCTATGCAACATCTCTATCATCAACAATATTCTATCGCAAGACAGCACGCTGAAAATCAATTGTGAAATTAGTTGTGCGCCTGTGGTCTATCTAAATATAGGGATAGCAAACAGGGCGAACAATTTTGACAATTTAGTCACGAAAAAGAGCGAAATCAACACATCCACAATTTTATGCAAAATTGATTCAAACTTTGAATACACCACCAATTTTGAAACGCGCGACAATATAGCAAAAATATTGTGCTATAATTCATATTTTGCACCAATATCCTGCACAGCAAATGACGGCAGTGCGACGATAGAAGGAAAATTATATTCAAAACTGATTTTCGAAACTCAAGACGACGCGGGCAACAAAATCAAAGAATTGACAGATGTATTCAATGTAAAGACGGAAATCAGTCTGAAAAATATGGAGCGCGATTGTATTCTGGACCTAGCTTGCGAGATCAACAAATCACTCACTAAAATCAACACAGAATTTGAAGAAGGTAGTAGCATTGTTACGATCACACACAATATAGATGTGTGCGGAGTGGCGATCAAAAACATATCAATTGATGTAGTGGACGATATGTATAGCACGGAAAACGAGATTGAATTGACCACTAGCAAGCGCGACTATAATAAAAATTTGCAAACTGAAATCGTCACGGATAGCATCAATGGCGAGATCACATTGTCTAGCAAAGAGCCTGCGATAGACGAAATCATATCAAACTGCAATATTAACGCAGAAATTACGAATAGTTATATAAAAGATAATTTTTTGATTTTGGAAGGGATAGTATCTTCTCACCTTGTCTATATTGACGAAAATAAAGAATATCAGCAAAAACATCTCGAACTTCCGTTTGTCCTTAACAGCAAAATCGAATTAAGCCAACTAGATTGTTTGCATTCTCAAATAGATGTCGTAGATTGCAAAACAAAGATCAAGCGTGGCACAATCATTGAACTTGAATACGACATTTCAATTTGCCTACATATCTATCAAAAGGATAGTAGAGAAATTATAGATAACTTTACTTTGGGAAAGGCGTTAGATTTTTCGAATTTTGACTACCAAATATTTTTAGCAAAACCAAACGAAAGTTTATGGCAACTATGCAAACGAATCAAAATTTCTCCCGACGAAATTGGAAAATACAACAAAGATCTTCCTTTGATCTTAAACGGCGGAGAAAAGGTCATCATAAAAAGATAATTCAATCAAAGCCCATACCGCAATGCCAATTCTAGATAAATATTAAATTTTATTATTGTTCAATTTCAATTGTTTTAAATATATAAATGTTGATATCTGTCATAACCAGCACGAATTGATTTGTTTTTAGGTTATAATAAAAAATAAACATTCAAACGAGGAAAAATTATGAATTTTGTTGTAAACAGGGCAAAAATTTTAAGCAAACTATGTGAGTGCGGTTTGACAGTGGAAAGTTTAGCTAAACTTGCTCACTTATCAAAAAATTATGTATACAAAATGCTTTCAGGAAAAACTAAAAAAATCGTTCCATTTTTGTTAATAGCAAAAATATTAAAACTTTCGCTAGATGATATGTTGATGTACAAATAACTTAAACTTTCAATTCTATTTATAAATACTCAAAATTGATTCAATCTATTCAAAATCTTCCAAGCCTACCAAATAGTCGATTGAAACATTAAAGTATTTTGCCAATTCAATAAAATATTCGATGAAAGGTGTGCGTTCGCCCGATTCCCATTTGGCAATAGTAGCTTGCTGGACGCCTATTGCTTCGCCCAACTCGGTTTGCGTGATCTTCTTGTCCTTTCTCAAAGCTCTTAACCTTTTAGGAAATGCTGTCATATATACTCCTTAATAAATATTTTAAGAAAAAATATATGAAATTAGTTGACAAATGACAACATGCCATACTATAATGATGGTAGGCTATATATCTTGTATTCACAATCATCTTAATATTATTTGAAAATTAGAACCTTTTATTCACTATCTAGAATACAAGATATCTAGAAGATGACGCAGATGAAAAGACACGCTATTATTCATTGAATGAGAATCGTGTCTTTTTATCTTTTTTTTAGTTTAAAATTGTAAAATTAAAATGAAAAAAAGTTTTAACATCTATATTCAAAATTCTTATTTATTGATATGTAAAAGAGTTATGTTCAAAATAAATATTAATTTGATTTATATAATAGTTTGTTAAAATAAATATTAATTTGATATCAAGCCAAATAATAAATTTAATAAGTATCAATTTTTAAAAGTAGCATATAAATTTTTTTATTTTTAATATAAAATAATTTAAAAAAATCATAAAAAATTAAAAATAAATATATATTTTTCATTAAAAAATAGATATTTATTCTTTTTTTCAATTTTTTAAATTTTATTTTTATATTTCTTTTTATTTAATTTTTTATGCTTTGTTTTAATATTTTTCTTTTCTAATTTATATTTTTTCTGATTAAAATCTTTTTTCAATTAATATAATTTTTTAGGTTAACAAAATTGTTTTTTTATTTTAAAATAGCAAAGAAAAATCTTATCTTGATTAGTTTCAATCAAAATAAGATTCAACAAATATTTATATTATTTCAGTTCAAATTTAAAATTACAAATAGAGTGCTTCTGTAATTTTTTCGCTGATATATTCACCCGCTTTGTCTAGCGGAACTCGCCCATTTACGATATCATTCACCGCCTCGCAAATCGGCATTTTCAATTGCTGTTGTTCGCTAGCGCGCGCATTGTATTGATTTTTCTTCAGAATCAGTGCATCACTAGTCTTAATTCCTTCCACAGTGCAAGGTATCACCTTTTCACGGATTTTTTCATTATCTAATGACAATTCTTTCACTATCTCTCTGCCATAAGTAAGATTCTTGCTGTTGTGATCGAATAGTGTTGCCTGAAAATCTCCCAAAAAGGCAAGTCCAGAAGCGCTCTCTCTATCTCCGCCAAGCGCGTCAATGAACATCCCCAATTCTTTCACACTTGCGGGCATAAGTGGTCCTTTTTTCTGTTCATAGCCACAACCTTCCAATATTCCCGCTGCAATTCCTATCACATTTTTTGCCGCAGCCCCATATTCTGTGCCAATTATGTCGTTTGAATGTGTCATATCTATCACTTTTTCACGCGTGAAAATTTTGGTGAGTCTTTTTGCGTATTGTTCGCGGTATGCACTGATTATCATATTCGTTGGTTGCCCTGCGAAAATTGATTGCACATGCCCTGGCCCTACCCAAACTGCAATATTGTCCTTTTTCACTCCGTTGTCCAAAAGGATTTCGCTCAATCTTCTCCCCGTGGTTGCCTCAACGCCCTTCATCGCTATCACATAGTGCTTGTTTTCATAACCTTTAATCATGCTCACATTTTTCATCAAGTTGTCCAGCGCTTGACTCAATATGGAGATGATAATGATTTTGCTATGCCTTATCGCGCGTTCAAGGTCGTGAGTGTAATTCACATTTTCAGATAGTTCCACAAACCTATTTTTTCGCGTCAAAAATAACGGATTTTCTTTTTCCTCGATTCGCTCCCAAACTAATACATCATAATTCAATTTGTCCATACAAAAGGCGATATTACTCGCCCATCTACCCGCTCCTAAAACAGTTATTTTCATCTTAATTGTCCTTTTCGTCATTTGAATTTTCTTTGTCCAACGGCTTTGTGATAGGGAACAAAATCGTTTCCCTAATGTTTTCAAGATCTAACAAGTGATAGATAAAAATGTCTATTCCGAATCCTATGCCCGAAATTGGTGGGAATCCGTGCTCCATTGCTAAAATATATTCTTTGTCATAATCCATAGCTTCTGCATCTCCACGCTGTTTTGCGCGCGCTTGTTCTTCAAAATTTCGTTTTTGTTGAATAGGATTGATCAACTCGCTATACCCTTTCACCATCTCTTGACCATCAATCACGAGTTGGAACATCTCAATAATGCGATCGTCATCATCGCTATATCTAGCGAGCGGAACCACATTCGGATAATTATATAATATTGTAGGTTCCACAATATTTGGTCTGATTTTGCGCTTATACACCAGATCGATGAGTCCACCAACTGTGAATTGATCCGCCATTTCAAATTCTTCTAGCAATTTTTTCTTGCGAATCAGGGCTTTAAATTCGTCCACATCGGTGATATCCAAAACATTTGTGCCAACTATCTCATTGACCTTTGCTAAAAAATCTATTCTAGGGAATTGCTCGGGCAGTTTAATGAGCCTACCATTCGCCATAAACTCGTATTTGCCAAAGACAAATTTGCACACTTCCCTAAACATCTCTGTGTAAAATTTTATGCTATCTTCAAAGTCCCAATACGCTGCATAACTTTCAAGCATAGTAAACTCTTGAAGTTTATCCACCGAAATTCCTTCATTCCTAAAATCTTTTGCAAATTCATAAATTTTGTCAAATCCGCACGCAATCACACGCTTGTGAAAAGTTTCGGGCGAGATGCGTAGATTCATATCCAAATCTAGTGCGTTGTGATGTGTTCTGAACGGACGCGCCAGCGCTCCGCCCACAGCGTTTTGAAGAATTGGAGTTTCGACTTCCAAAAATCCGTGTTTATTATAAAATTCGCGGATAAACTGCATCACTTTAAATCGCACCAACACTGCATATCTGCTCTTTTCATTGGCGATTATGTCTAGATATCTCTGACGATAGCGCGCTTCCGTATCTGTCAGTCCGTGGAATTTTTCAGGCAAGCCACGGAGTGCTTTTGAAAGCAATTCAAATTTTTCCACTTGCACAGTGAGTTCGCCCGTTTGAGTGCGAATGAGTTCGCCAGAAACGCCCACAAAGTCGCCTATGTCACAAAATTCTTTAAATTTTTTCAACTGCTCTTCCCCAACAATATTTTGCGATAAACTAATTTGCACGCTCGTTCTGATCGGCGAAGTGAAGTCTATTTCAAAATTATCTCCAATAGCATAAAGGCGCGCAAAAATCAACTTTCCAAATGTGCGTTTGAAAGTCATCCGCCCAGCAACACTCACGCGCGTACCTAATTCATATTTTTCGAGATCGTGAATTTCGTGCGTCTTATTGTACTTTGCTTTATACGCCTTTTCTCCCATCTCTTCCAATTTCTTAACTTTTGCAACTTTTATATCAAATTCGTTTAATAGTTCGTTTTCCATATTTTCTCCTAAAAAAAGTATACCAATCTAAATATATTTTGTCAATTTTTCAATTTGATTTTATTGAATTATTGTGAATAGTAAATAAATATTTTCAAATCTAGCGAGTTATTTATAGTTATTTATAAATATTTATCAAATTTTACTCGCAAATATAAATTGATAAAATACTTTTATATTTTTAAAATCTACTTGATTATAACATATTAATTAATTTAATTATTTTTCATTTTAACGGTTTACTAAAATAATCATTTTCGCTTTCAAATTTTCCTTTTGATAGATTCAAAAAGTGTTGACTACAAATTAAAAAAGAGTCGTGTTTTATATTTTTTGTCACACAACTCCACATATAGATTTTATTTATTCACTCATTGTATTTTTCAAAAAATGGTAGAAGTATTTTTACGATTGTTTATATTAATTTTATTCTCAATTTCATATACATTTATGAGATTGTTATTGTTGTTGGAACTGATAAAAGCCCTTGCTTAAAAAATTCGATAGAATTATTTCTCAATTCTTCAATGTCACCTTCAAATTCTTTTCTTGAAGGGCTATCCCACTCCTTTATGGTGTAAGCCACATTATCGCTATTATTTTTGTTGCTTTTATCAATATACGCTAACAAAAAATCAATTTTTTCTTCAAGAGAACCTGTTTTTAACATTTCAACAACTTCAGAACTAAATTTAGGTAGAGCACTGATGCGAACTTTTGTAAGATTTAGAGCTCGATCCTGATTGAATTTATTAATTGAATCTATCATTTGTTCGAAGTCTCTTATAATCTTAATTAAGTCGGCTTTTGAATCGGTGAATTTTTTTAATATCTGCTCAATATCCATTTGATAATACTCTTCTATTTTCAAAATATAGTCAGGGTAGTTCTCTCTAAAATTAGAAATCATAAGATGAATGAAATTAATGTCTTTCATATTGCTTTCAAAAACACTGCTTGCATTTTGTGTCAATCTTTTTCCATTTTTTATTCCATTGCCAACTTGATACATAATACTTTCTCCTAAAATACATTGATTAATAAATATAAATTCAAACATATTACAAAATGTCAATACTTAAAATTTGATTTTATTAGTTTAGAATAATTACATATTAAATATACTATTTTTAAAAACTAATACAATAGAGATAGTATAATTTATGTGCGTTGTTGCTTATTTTGCTTGTTTCAAATTTGACTTTAATTTTGCAAAGTTTTTTTATAATTTCGTTTGTAGTATTTTGATTTTTCAATCGGTTGATTTTGAAATTTCTGCAACTAACCAACAAAATGTTATGTATTTTTTATTTTGCTAATTTTGATGATGAAAATTCGTCAAGTTTAAAATTCAAAAATCTATTTTTTGAATATAGGTTTTACCACCACATGCCTTTTTTCGCCTTCGCCCGTCGATTCGGTCGTGACATCATCTCTATCCTGCAATGTGGTATGCACGATTCGCCTATCATAAGCATTCATAGGATCTAGGTGAATGTTGCGTTCAATCTTCACTGCTTGCTCGGCGGTCTTATTCGCCAAATCAATTATTGCCTGATTTCTATTTTGTTTGTATCCGTCTATGTCTAGATACAAGCGGACAGGGCCTTCGCTTCTCAATTTCAGCCCAGACAACAGCAACTGAACCGCTTGCAAATTTTCTCCGTGGAATCCGATCAATTTGCCAACCTTTTCACCTTTGATTGAAAATGAAATCTCGTTTTCGCCCGCTTTTGCTTCCACAGTCGCATCTTCGTCTAATTTTCGCGCTAGCCCGGTCAAAAATTCTATACCTCTTTTTTCCAATCGGTCTGTGTTTACAATTCGCTTTTTCTTTTCCGCTATCTCGGGTTCAGATTTAGTTTGGGCAGTTTCCACTTCGTCAGTTTCAATCTTTTCCGCACTATCTAACTTTTCTACGCTATTCGTTTCGTCCGTTTCTTTGGAGTCACTATCAGAAGATAGGTCTTCATTAGTTTCTCCCCAGGTCAACAAAACTTTTGCCTTTTTAAACAATCCGCCCGCGTCCAAGACTTTTACTTCAACATCTTCGCGTCTTAATCCGCATTCTAATAATCCATTTTGAATTGCCAATTCTACACTTTTTCCTGTTGCTTCCAATTGCATATTTATCACCTCTTCTCAATCAATATTATTTTTTGTAATTTCTACTATATTCCACCACTTCAATATTCCTTGATTTCATCAAAATATCTTTGTCGTTTTTGCCCTTGTTTATTCGCCTTAACACCAACGAAATAATTGTAGAAATAATTGCCGCCATCACTGAGTTTGTGCTGATATACAATGTGAACACCACATTCGAAGTCATCGCCAATATGAGCATAGTGATAGGAATCACTGCCATCATAATTTTGTTCGTCAGGTTCATTTTTTGCCCTTTTGGCGCTAGCAATTTTGTAGATAAAAACTGCGTCAAAAACGACACCAACACTGCAAAAATTATAATCAAATAATATCCGTTATTGTCTTTGCCATCCCCTACTATTGTGGAAGTGATGCTGTCATATCTTGCTTTTGCTAACTCCCTATCTTCCCCTTCTAGATTGAAGTGATCGGCATAGTCGTCAAATTCCACAAACTGACTCGTGTTTGTGTCTGACTTCCACACATTTTTGATCCACAGCCAACTATTTTGCTTGCTCAATTCGTCGTATTTAAGGATGATAGCCTGGTCAATATATTCTTCTTGAGTGAGATCAGTGTCAGTAAGGGTGGAATATTCGCTCTCTGCAGCGATGTATGCGTTGTCCAATTCTTGATAAGTGGTATACAATTTTTCTGTACCATACGAACGAATGCTTGAATACAGCGTAAACAACACTATCAATGATATTGCCATAGTGACAAGCATCGTGATACACATACCGCCAACATTGACTTTGTATTTTTTATACAATTTGTTGGTCTCTTGATTCAACTTTTCGCGGTCATTTTTATACTTTTCCTGCAAAGCGTTTATCTCGGGTTGAATCACCGCCATCACGCGCGACTGCTTTTGAGAAGACACGCGCTGAAGTATGTCTAGCGGACTCAACACCAACTTCAAACAGATAGTAAAAACTATGATTGCCCATCCATAATTGACAATCGCCTTTGCAAAAAAATCTATAATAGTAGTCCAAAAATTGCTAGCTAATAGCAAACTTACGCTGTTTAACATTTCCATTTATAATTCCCTGATAAATTTAATTTTACAAAATCGTACCCCGCTTTATGATTCGGACGGCATCTAAATAATCGTTTAATTGCGTACACTCCGCCAATAATTGCGCCAAATTCTTTGATGCTGTCAAATGCGTATTTGCTACAAGTAGGAATATAATGGCAACTATCGGCAAGGGCGTATCTAATGATTCCCCTATAAATTGATATAAGAAATAGACATATTAAAGTGAGCGGATAGCAGATTATATAATAAAATCTAAACATATAATTAACCTTTTATCAAACTTGTTTTTGAAAAAAGTTTTTAGCCTTTGGTAAATCATTAAGACAACAAAATCAAATTGCATTCACTAAATCAAGATTAACCTTTCAACAAGCCGTTTTTTTTCAAAACGAAAAGCAATTCGTTTTCAATATCTGTCGATTTCTTATCCACAATATTTGGCCTAGGAGTGATCACATAATTTTTCACTGCCATTCTGGGCAAGATCGCACGCACTGCTTCACTTACGATGCGTTTTGCCCTGCTTCGAACGACCGAATTGCCCACCTGTTTAGACACAGATATGCCAATTTGAGCATAATTTCGATATGTCTTGACATAGTGCATTATGAAGCTGGGCGCGTAAATAACTTCACCCTTTTTGTAAACATAATTAAACTCTTTTCTCTTTTTCAAACGATTAATTCTACTCAACATAAAAACTACTTTTCACTAATCAAAATTAATTGTTAGTCAAATTCTTTTTCCCTTTGTTTCTACGCCTTTTAAGAACCTTTCTGCCCGACAAAGTCTTCATTCTCGCTCTGAAACCGTGAACTTTATTGCGTTGTCTTTTCTTTGGTTGATAAGTCTGTTTCATAATTCTCCTTTTAATTTATTATAATTGTACTAGATTATGATAACAAATTATTGAACTATTGTCAATAATTAACAAACAAAAAAATCAAATAGCCACAATTCTACATATTTTTACCAAATTTTTATCGTCTATGTGTCGTCTATTTGATTTCTTCTGCTTTCCACTTGATTTTTTCATATTAACAATTTAAAAAGTGGGAAATTTAAAATAAACTACTCTATTCTGCAATGAATAGGCAATACAATTCTTCAGATATTTCAATATCTTCTGGCACTAGCACATTTTCAATTGCACTATCTAATTGTAGACCATTAATACCCGTCTTAGACAATCCGCCAAAATCAGATTTTGATTGAACGCTAGCCTCAAATGGCTCGTAACTGATTTTTACGCACTCTTTCAATTTCTTTCCCGCGCTCTTTGCTATTGCCTGCGCTTTTGATTTTGCGTTTTTGTACGCTAGGTCAATACATTGAGATTTTGCCCCGTCTGGATTTTTTAATTCAAATCTGATCTCGGTTCGTGGACTGTCTTTAAACTTGCTGATCGCTGTCATCAACTGCGCAAGTTTGATGGTATCATAGTCAAATTTCAAATTCGAATTTTGATTGTATGCAAAGCCTAAACTAACATCCTTTTTTCTCATTGAATCATATTTCGTTTCTTCATATACTCTGAATGAATGTGTTTTGAAATCTTCCTTTTTGAATCCTAAACTTTGCAATAGTTTTACAAAAGATTCGACCGTCTTTACGCCATTTTCTACCGCCATATTGTATTCTTTTGCCCTAATACGAAAATCAAAATGCAGTTTAATTATATCTGGTGTGAAATCTAAATAACCTTCACCTTTGGTCATAATATCCATAAAATTTTCTCCTTTATTTTAACTTATTTTTTATTTTATTTGTTTAAAACTTTCTTCTAGCCTTTCAGTCCGCGAGATTGCCTGTCCGCTTCACAATCTGCACTCTTTCTCGTATGCTCCTTCGTCACATACTTCGCTTTTGTTTGATTATTCAGCCTCCCCCACAATTTTTTCATTAATTGTGGGGTCCCCTTTTGTCGTCGAAGATATGGTTTTAGCCTTTCAGTCCGCGAGATTGCCTGTCCATATCTTCGACGACGATGTCGCAAATTTCGCCTAAACTTGCGCAGTATTTCAACACATCCCAAGGTTCGTTTGTGTGGAAATGAATTTTAATCAGTTCGCTATCTCCCACCGCAATTAAGCAATCTCCCTTAAAATTCTTCAAAAAATAGTCTCGAATCTTATCTTCGTCCAAATTCTTGCCTTCGATAAGAAGTTGAGTATCATATCTAAATTCTATCATTTTTTCTCCTTTTACAGACTTTATTATGCTTTAAAATGAAAGATTTGTAAAGTGTTTTCAATTTATCTTTTCAAAAAACTTGATATTTACTAAAATCAACCAACATTTGAATTTCCTATATCGATTAAAATATGTTTTTAAAACTAACGGCAGAATATATGTTGAATAGCCTTTCATAACTCTCAACAAAATTCCAAATATACAATTTTATAAACTTTTTTCTATTATGTTTTTTCTAAATTCAATATTTGTCTTTATGTATTTTTTTGTAAATATTAAGATTCGACCTTTTAAACAACGGACTTACCACAAATTCAAATGTTGGATAAGTTTGTCAAAATTTTTGATATTTTAACTAATTTTGTATTGAATAAATTTTTTATAGATTTTTGACCAGTTTAATATTGGAGGAAAATTTATGAAAAAGAAAATTTTTTGCTTCTCAATTTTTGTGTTTATTATACTCTTGTCATCCGCACTCTTACTATCCCTTTTGCCCGAAACAAAAACTGCCCGTGCCCTATCTAGCGAGCCAACGCTTGAAATCTTTGGCTCATCGCAAATTGTCCTGCCCGCAGATAAAGCAGAAGTGTTTGTCCAGATAGAAAATCTTGACACCGATCCCGCGATTGCAAAAGAAAAATCTATCCAGCAGTTCGAACACGCCAAGCGCGCGTTGATTTCTAGCGGAATATCTGCTGAAAATATAAAAATTAATAGTTTCACCAGCAATCCGAACTACGATTATTCGAGCGGAAAAACATTGGTAGGATATTATGCAATAATCAATTTTTCATACGAATTGACCGATCTAAATAATTATGAAAATAGTTTAAACGCGCTGATAAGCGCAGATATTGCGGATATAAATTATATGAATCTCACTCTATCTAATGCAGACGAAGTCTATCAAACTGCACTATCTCTTGCGGTGAACAACGCCATAGAAAACGCAAAAAATTTGCTAGGAAAAGATGTCACGCTCATAAAGATAGAAGAACAAAGCAATTTTTATTCCACAACAATTTATAGAAATCATTCACTAGAAACTGAACTAGATAGTTCAATAGAAATTTGCGCCCGCGTCAAAATCGTATGCCAATAAATTTTGTAGAAATAAATAAACAGGTTTTTTAGTCTGCTAATTTAAACTATCAAACTTTCATTTTAACATTTGAAAACTTCAAAGCAAATGCAATATTGTTTCATAATTTATAAAACAAAATAAAATTGATTTTTTATTCCATCCGTGCGGAGTGAATAAACTATATATATTCCACATGCAAGGTATTGATTGTATAATTTATTTCAATAGCTTTGTATTCTAATGTATTGTATTATGTTTGAATTTTATATAGTCTAGCAAAATACGATTGATTCAAAATGCGATTTAGTTTTTCATATGATTGAACAATATTAACTTGTTATAGATTAAAATTTTGATTGTTAAAAATCTATTCAATTGGTTTAAAATTAAATATTTTCCAAATATATTTGTATTTGATAGTTCCATTTCAATATGCCCGTCAGATTTATCATCTCTAGCACAAATTTTGGAGTGATATGATATTGCTCTTTTGCTATATTTAGCAGTCTATCGCGCACATTGGCGCGATTTTTTTCAATACAATTTGCGCATAAATATTTCCCCTTTGGCAAGCAAATCAAATTTTTATCTTCACTAAATTTTGTGCAAATGGCAAACAAATGGCTACCCAATTCGTCCGAATATATGCCCGCTCTGTCTTCAAATAGAAAATCGTTTGATTTTTCATTGCCTAATTGAAGATAAAAATGCCTATGATAATCAAACAAATTATCAATATTGGCTTGCGTGAGTGTGGTTGAAATTAAAATGGTGCGTTTTTCAATCTCTTGAATAAACACCACTTCAGATTTATCATCCTCACCCATCTTGCTAGCATAAAAGTTCTTTGCTCTTTCAATTTTTGATTTTGCCAAATTCAGTTCGTTGATTTTTTTATCCGCTGAAATCAGCGCTTCGTCTAAAAAACTGACGATTTCAAAAAAATCTTGTGAATTTAGAATTTGTTTAATATCTTTTAGCGACATACCCATAAACTGCAAAGCTTTTATCGTATTCAGACGCACAATATCCTGACTCGTATAATATCTATAATTCGTCCATTCGTCTAATTTGCTAGGTTTAACTAGTCCAATGCGGTCATAATGGCGCAAAGTTTCGCTCGTCGTCCCCACCAATTTTGCCATTTTGCTGATTGTGAAAAATTTTTCCATAAATTTGAATTTTCTCCTTGACTTTTGTGTTACACAAAGGTTTATACTGATGATAATGGCAATAAAAACTATTGTCAAGTAAATTGAAGGAGAAAAGTATGAAAAAAACTAAACTTATCATTATCTCACTCGTGTTGATCGTTATCGCAGTGATTGCCACTCTATTGATCTTATCTTTCAATGGCGTAATAGGTGCGGGAACATTTAGCGAAAAAACATACGCTTGTCATATCGCCAAAATTGAAAATATAAACATAGATGTTCGAGATAGGAAAATAAAAATTCTATCATCTAGTGACGATCAAATACATATCAATTATTTTGAAAGCGAAAAAGAAAAGATTGATATATCTATATCAAACAAAAGATTGAATGTTCAATTTGTGGATGAAAAATCTTGGATCGACCGCATAGGCGTGAAGGCGGACAGCGAATATAGAGAAATTATCATTGAAATTCCAAACAATCTTTTAACTAATCTAACGGTCAGCACGACGAATGAAAACATTGAATTAACTGAAATTTCAATCAAAAACAATCTCGCGCTTGAATCGAATGGCGGAGATATCCAGCTAAATTCAGTGCAAGCAGATTCTACTATCGACTTAAAGACAAAAAATGGTAGCATAGTCGGCACAATCGTTGGAGACATTGGTGATTATTCAATTGATTGTACCATAAAAAAGGGAAACTCAAATTTGCCCGCAGAAAAACTTGACGGCACAAAGCATCTGATTGCCGATTGCAACAATGGTGATATCAATATATCATTTATTTAGAAAAATTCAAAAATAAGGACGCGGAAAGTGAACTTGGGTGAACCCAAAAAGTTGGACACTTGTGGAATACACTTCGATATTAATTTTTGTTAAAAATTTTTTAAAATTAATTTTGAGTTTTATAATTTATAATGTATAATAATGTTAAAATATGTAAGGATGAATCTATGAATATATATTTTATTGGTATTAATGATTTAATTTTACAATCAGAAAACAATTTCCTTGGTTCAATCACCGTTCAACGCCGGTTTGAAACAAAAAATAACATCTGTTTTTCTGATTTATATCCAGACGAAAGAATTGATTACAACAAAATTTCTGACTTAAAGAGAATTGACAAATTTTTTATTGAAGCAGTTAAAATGGTGTTGAAAAAAGATAAAGATGCTTATTTTTTGAGATATAACGAGCATAATTTGAAAGGTTATAATTTAAAAAAATACCATATATTAAGTGTTAATACATATTCAATGTACGATTATGTAAATAACAAGTTTAAAATAAGAGAAGATTTAAAGCCATACACAAACATCCTTGATTATAAGTTTTTGCTAGGAGTGGAATTAGAAAAGTATTTTCTAAAGGTATGGCAAAATAAAAAAACATTTAGTTTAAGTTTTGTTGTGCAGGAAGAATATGGTTTTGCAGGTGAAAATACATTTATTTTTACAAAAGAAAATTTAAAAAATCAATTGAAACTAATAAAAAAACATAAGAAATATTGCATTTCTGTTTTACAGGAAAATTGTAAATCATATAATATTCATTTGTTTGTTGACAATGATTTTGTGGAATATTTTGCACCATCACAGCAGATTATAAACAAGACAAGTGACAAAATGTGTTATGATGGAGCGGACTATAATATCTCAAAAGAAATCTCAAATAAGATTTTGACTGAATCAAAGGGTATTGGAGAATATTTGAAACAAATTGGCTATCGAGGGGTGTGCGGAATAGACTATATTTTGGTGAAAGACACTTTTTATTTTATGGAAATTAATGCTCGATTTCAAACATCAACAATGCAACTTAATAAACAATTGTCTGAAAAACATAAAAAAACTTTATTTGACAGACAAATTAATTTGGCAATAAAAGGGGTGATAAAATGATTTCATTGAAAAAACTTAAAATTGAACTTATGGTTAATGGTGTTAATATTGAAAAAGATGCTCTTGACTATTTAAAAAAAAGATTTGGGGAAAAATTTTATAATGATGACTATGTCACAACAACTGGGATTATGTTGGTGCTGGGAAATAATTTTTATGTGACAAGCGACTTAAATAAAGAGTCTATATATAAATTAACTTTAATTAACAATAATTTGATTTTGAAATTCAATAACGAAGAAGTTAAAGTTGAAGTTTGGCAACCAATAAGGTCTTATATTAAAAACAAAATTTCAAAGGAAGAAAGCAAATTGCTTTCCTCTCCAATTGCAGCCACTCATTTTGATAGAACACGCATTTCGCCTATTGGAGGGTGCAACAATCATTGCGCATTTTGCACACTAAATAACATTAAATACACAAAAAATAGCATTGAGGATTTAGATAAATGTCTTCAGGTGCATTTGAAAGATGATCGTGTCACACATGTTTTAATAACAGGCGGAAGTCCTAAAGAGTGTGATTTAAAATATTTAACAGAGGTATATAAATTTTTTTGCCAGAAATATCCACAATATTCTTTTGATGTTATGATGACGCCACGCGGTTTTGATTCTTACCCCGACACATCTCAATATCTTGAATATCTAAAACTTTTGAAAAGTTTTGGTGTTGGAGGGCTGTCAATTAACTTGGAGCTTTATGATAAAAAAATATGTGAAAAATATTGTAGAGAAAAATTTAATATAGGCAGGGAAAATTATTTTTACTTTTTAAAACTTGCAAGCAAAGTTTTTGGAACGCAAAATGTTAGGTCTGGCATTATTATAGGCTTAGAAAGTTTGCAATCTTCTTTGAAAGGTGTTGAAGAAATTTGCAAGTGTGGTGCTATGCCTGTGCTTTCCCCATATGTGCCGTACAACAATATTGGAACAAAACCATCGACAAAATTTCTTGAAAATGTCTTGACCAAATCAGAAAAGATTGTTAAAAATTATAACTTAAATTTAGCACCAGGTTGCCCTTATTGCCATCACAACACATTATAAATTTAAAGCGTTCAAAATTGCCACAACTTATTTTTGGTGATTAATAAAATTAATTTTATTATAAAACAAACCTTGAATATTAATCTTGCTGGTTATATAAGGTTCGTTTTATTCTTGTCTGGTGCGGATAACAGGACTTGAACCTGCATGAGATTGCTCTCACTAGAACCTGAATCTAGCGCGTCTGCGCGTCGCAAGCTTCATTTTATTTCACTTTTTGCTTGAATGCAAAAAGTTTTAGTTTTATTCGCTTGCTCCTTTTCCCCGAAAACATCGTCTATTTTCGGGGTCCCCTATTAGCGAAATTGGCATCCGCTGTTTTCTTTATGCTGGTGCGGATAACAGGACTTGAACCTGCATGAGATTGCTCTCACTAGAACCTGAATCTAGCGCGTCTGCCAATTTCGCCATATCCGCATATAATTTATTCAAAAGTGTATGGATTGATAATTTTGATTACAATTTTTTGCTAGTCTTAAAATCCCCATTTTATTTTTTAATCGGGTACAGATATTATTTTAAATAAAATCGCTAGCGCATTTTATTAATGAAGAATTAATATCAATTGTCATATCTTTTATGCCCATATCAAAATTTTGATAAATGAATGAATAAATTATTTTTTATGTGTTTTTTCATCTCAACAATATAAACAAAATAATCAATTTCAAATCTAGACAATCAATCTATTCTACTTGCAAAATTATTCTACTCTAATTGAATTGATATGTCAAGAATAATTTTTAAATTGATGATAGCAAATTTTTGTTGAATCATAAACTATTGCAACAAAACATAACCACAATTCATATCCTTTTTATTCTATTACTTTAATCATAAAAATGCAATTTATAAGATTAAAATCATATTTTTAATTGACCAATTTATTATAAAAAAATCATACAAAATTTGTTTATTAATTAATTTTTAAAATTTATTATTTTTATTTTTTAATATATTTTTATTATTTTTTTTAATTTATATTTATATAAATTAATTATTCGAAAAAAATTGTTTTTTTTATTTTTATTTAATTTTTTATAAATTTATTTAACATTATGATTTTATTTTTTATTGCCACAAAAAGCACAAAACTAAATAAATTTTAGTTTTGTGCTTTGAATACATTATTAAAATTATTTTGAAACGGTCAATTCCAAACTTGCACCATCAAAATTAAAATATAGTCCGTCACTAGTGGTATATCCCGCTTGCGAATTTACATTATTGCCAATAGAATATGTCGTCCATTCATACCCCGGTCCAATATTATATCCGTCGTCAGCAAAGCCTAAAAATGAAATTGAATAATTATGCCCAATGAAATAATTGAAACTGATTGTAACTTCATTGGTGGTCAATTCATCTTTTGAAAAACGGAATCTGCAAGTTGAACCCGTAACGATGGATGTCTTTTCAATGCCGTCTATTGTATAGGTTAAATTAGAATAGTCAAATCCATAATATCTAGCCGAATCTCTATCTGACAATTCTATTGAAAAATATGGACTATCTGATCTAACCGATCTCAAATCGAGCGTTAGTGACACGGTGTAATATAGATCGGAATAATCAAAATCTTGTTCAGTCACAACTTCAACCTTTTTGATCACACGCGAAGATCCGGCGCTGGTGTTGAAAGTATTTTTAATCTCCAAAATTATATATGTACTGCCCGCGTTTATCTTCGAACTATCAATATAGATGTTTCCGCCACTTTTATAACTGCCGTCCTGCGTGATATAACTATGACTCAACGCATCGTTAGGAATAACATTTTGATTGGTAGATTCCAACACTTTCACAGTGTCTGCCGTGTTTTCCACAAATGTTTCAGTAAAATCATAAGTCAAATATGCGCCCCAATTATCCCCTGGATAACTTTCTTGCATTATGATTTGATCTGGCGAAATCGAATTGAATCTGATAAAATTATCCTGCAAAACTTCTTGATACTGCGCACTTTCTACACTAATGACTGCATCTTTATTTCCCATAACAAAAGAGTATACATTATCAGTTGCAGTGAGTTCGCTATCATTTACAAATACTGCCGTGATATAATAATCAGCATTATTCAAACTGACTGAAAAATTCACGCGTTCGCCCGCCTTTGCCGAGTTTTTATCTAGCGTGATAGTGATGTTTTCGTCTTGCGGTAAAATGATATTATAAGTTTTATCTTCTCCTTTTGACTCATCTCCACCACAAGCAACGAATGTTATAGAAGCCATCAAAATAAGAGTAAACAATAATATTTTTGATAAATTTCTTTTCAATAGCATTTTCATATTTTTTCTCCCTTATGAATTCTGCTTTTACAATTAGATATTTATATTATGCTAAATAATTTCATAATAGTCAAATCAATTTAATTTATTAAAATTTTAATGTTAAAATATTTTGAAACATATAAAAAATAAATTTTATATTATAAACGAATATCAATCTCTTTCGTCAATTTTACCAAATTGGTGTAATAAAATTAATTTTATAATTTCATTATCAATCGATGAATAAGTATAATTTATTAAGATATTAGGAAATAAATTGTTGTCAAAAAGTTGTAAAGCTATTGCATATACACATGCATCTGTTTCAATTCCACATAAATCAATTTGAGAATTTGGAAATAAAATATTTTTTAATTTTTCAATTTGTTCTTCATTCAATCCATAGCCGTATTTTTCGAAAACAATATTATTTTTAGGTATTTTTACACAAATTTTTTGTGACTGTTCGGTCAATAAATTTTTCCAATTTAATTTGTTTATAAATAAATTATTTTTTCCATTTACAAATTTTGTAAAAACATAATAGTCATAAATTTTTAAACTTATTAACTTATTTATTTTTTGCACTAAATTAGAAAAAAACTGATTTTTTACAAACCCTTTTTGCATGTCTATTATCATTAACACTTTACTCATAATGAATCATCCCTGTTTTATATTTAATGAGTATAATTGCTTAACAAAAATCAAATTTTCTAAATTTAAATTTTCCATAAATTCAACAAACTCATCTATATTCATATTTTTTATTTGTGTTTTATATTTTTCAAAACTTTTTAAATTATAAGATAAATGATTAAGTCTATTTATTTTTTTTATTTCTTTTTTTTGTTTGTTCATATAAATATTCCAAAAAGGTTGTATTTTCATATGTAACATTTTAATATATTCGTGGCAATCATCAAAAGTATATTCAATATTTCTTAAATATTTTTTTAGCTCTATATCTGTTATATTTTCTATGACAGCATAAGTTAAATCTGTTTTTTTAAAATATGAATGTAACGATTCATGAACTAAATAAATTAAATCATAATTTTTATCTTGCATTCCTTTTATATGTCCCCATATAAATTGATTGTTTTCAATATTTCTTCCAGTGTTTAATGATGGAGAAACAATGAATGAAGTTAAATTTAATACAAAGTTTTTCTTGAAAATTTTATCTACGAAATCATTTATTTTTTGTTTATCAGTTTCCCAATTATTTTTAATTCTTTTCAAATTTTCAGAAGCTTCTGCACTAAAATTTTTGAAAAACTCCTGTTGTTTTAATTCATAAATAATATTATCATCTATATCTTTTGATGTAATATCTCTTTTCAATATTAAATATGACTTACGATATTTATAATATAAATAATTTATAAAATTTGTTGGCATATAATTTTTTGATATTATTACTCTAGCCATTAAATCATCATCAGTTTTAAACGATATATTAATCATATTTATCCTTGCTTTAATATTTTCAATATTTTATAATGTGTGATAACATGTTGCTAGATAAAAATTCGCTGGCGAAGAGTGGCGGATTCGAACCGCCGGAGGCTTTCACCTCATCGCTTTTCGAGAGCGACACATTCGACCACTCTGACAACTCTTCATAATCTCATAATATATGTCCTTATATTAATTTTTGTTTTGATAGTTTAAGTTTAATTAATTTCTTAATAAAATTGAAAGGTAACAAAAGAAATAAAATTTTTATTAGAAAACAAGTTCATTAGAATGTTATACAAAAGTATAATAGAGTCGATTTGAAACAAAGAAAAATTGAATTAATATAAGCGGACAATGATATTATAATCTAATTGAAAAAAATAATCAATAAAAAAACAAAAAAAAAGTTATCCACAATGAAAAATTAAAATGTGGATAACTTTTAATTTATATATAATATAAATTAAACATATGTTCGAAAAACTTGATTGTGGATAAATCGTAGATTTTTCGTACAATTTTTTTCTAAATTATTACTAAAATATTAGTATGTATTATTTTATATAAATATAAACGATTTGATAAACCGCTATCTTATCTTGCTTTTACAGGCAAAATTAAGAACAAGAAATCGTCTCCTTCGGACGGAGTGATGACGCACGGTTGAATCTGACTATTAAAATTCATCTTCACATACGGATTGTCAATCACACGCAAACAATCACTAAAATATTTTGAATTGAACGAAATATTGAGATCGTTGCCCTTCACTCCCACCGTAATATTTTCACGCGTGTTGCCCAATTCGCTATTTGAAGTAAGCATCAAATTCTTTTCTTTGATGTCGAATTTAACCAAATTATTTTTATCAATACGCGAAAGCACACTCGCTCTATCAATGGCGTCTTCCAACTGCTCTTTATTTATTGTGACGATTGTAGAAAAATCTTTTGGCACAATCTGGCGATAATTAATAAATTGACCATCAATCAAGCGATTGATCACAATCGTATCCCCAAGATCCACCATAATATTGTTTGAATGGATATAAACTTTGACATTGTCTTCCCCATTCATCATCTTTACAATCTCGTTCAAATTCCTGCCTGGCACAATTATTTTGAAATCATTAGTGGACATAACCAAACTTTTGTTTGAAATACTGAGCCTACATCCGTCCACAGCCACAGCACGAATATTATTTTGATTGGTTTCCATCAAAATACCCTTCAAAATAGGTCTACTATCGTCCTGCGCCACCGCATAGAACACATTGTTTATCAAAGACTTGAAATTTTCTTTCGTAATTTCAAAGAAATTATCCTTGTTCACTTCCTTAATTGCAGGAAATTCACTAATATCCATACATTGAAGGCATCCTTCGCTGTCTGTATACGAAATTTTCAACTGATTTTTCTCATTCAATTCGCATTCAATCTGTTCATTTGTAAGTTTTTTTATGTATTCGCCGAAGAGTCTACCCGGCACAACCGTCTCTCCGCGTGAATCCACTTCTGCTCGAATTTTTTTTTCAACACTCATTTCAAGGTCAGTTGCAGTAAGAACAAGTAGGTCATCCTCGCACACCATCTTAATTCCTTCAAGAATTTGAGAAGTGGTCTTTGAGCTGATAGCTTTTGATACTGTACTAATTGCCTCGCTTAACTCCAATCCGTCACATCTGAATTTCATATCTACTCTTTTTCCTCCTATACTCCCCTTAAAACGCGTTTAATTCAAAAAATCTTATCTTGCCCAAAATATAGATTTTTTGACAAATCATCAAAGCAATTTGACCTTTTTGCCTTAATGATACAGCACTATATTAGCAAACGATCCGCAATATGTCAAATAAATTTTTACACTTTTGTCGAAAAATTTTTTTCGTTAATTAAATCAAAGAAAAATACTATAAAATAGTATTTCAGGCGCATTATATGCGTGTGCACGCGTGTAGTTTTTTTATTAATTTTTTTTGTTTTTTGATAGTGATTTTTTTATTAGTGAATGTGGAAAAGTGGACAACTTGAAATTATTCAATATTTAGTGGTGTTTGTGCCAAATTTCGACAAATTCCACACTATTTTTATCCACAATGATTGTGCTTAACTGTGTGCAAATCCAGGTGGATAACTATATTTTGTCAGTGGAAAACTTAAAAATTTTTTAGTAATTGATGAGATAAGAAAAAAAATTATTAGAATTCTTCGTATTTTTATTTAAAGCCGTATGTTTATTCGCTAAACTTAAAAATTTTACCCTATCAAAATTTTTTTATCCAGCAAAAAAACAAAACGACGAATGCCAATTATTGCGAAAGAAAATTATTTAGACATATATTTTCATTTTGCCAATTGACTTAATCTTAATTTTATTATATAATATAAATATCGTAGGAGTGAAATATGTTTTTACTTGATCAATGGAAAAAAGTGTTGAATAAGTTGGAAAACGAGGTCACGGCGGTCACATTCGACTTATGGATCAATACTTTAACCCCAATTCAATACGCAAATGATGAATTAATTATAAAAGCACCTAGTGTCACGGCGAAAAATCAAGTCAATCAGCCCGCGATTTATGAAAAAATCACAAAATGTGTTAGACAAGAGTTCACGCCGTATACATTCGTTCGAATAACCGACATTCAAGAGTATGAAGAATCAATTCGCAAGCAGGATGAGGAGTTAGAGCGAATGATGAGTGAAAAAGATTCGTCCAACTTCAAGTCTAAATTCAATCAAAAGTATACATTTGAAAATTTTGTGGTAGGAAAATCAAATCAAGTGGTGTGCGCAGCAATGCAAAGTGTAGCCGAGCATCCTAGTGAAAAGTTTAATCCGCTGTTCATATACGGTGGAGTTGGATTAGGAAAAACTCACCTACTCCACGCTGTAGGAAATTATTTGAACAAACATAGGCCAGATTTGAATGTATTATATGTCACTTGTGAAAAGTTTACAAATGATTATGTAGATTCAATTCGTAGTGGAAAGGACAAATCAAATCTCGATTTTAGAGATAAGTATCGTAGCGTAGATGTGCTGATGATTGATGATATTCAATTTATTAGCAATAAAATGGGAATTCAGGAAGAATTCTTCCATACATTCAATGATCTGTATCAAAACAATAAACAAATTATCATAGCGTCCGATCGTTCACCAAAAGAAATGAGTTCGCTAGAAGAGAGATTGCGCAGTAGATTCAGCAGTGGACTCATTCAAGACATTCAAGAGCCAGATTATGAAACTAAGGTGGCAATTATCAAAAAGAAATGTAGTCAAGAAGGTTATTTAGTAGACGAAGATGTGGTTGACTTCATAGCGCAAAAAACAGGTACAAACATTCGAGAGATGGAAGGAATTTTGTCAAAAGTTGTATTTTATTCAAGTTTGTTAGGAAAGTCGCACGCGAGTATGGAAGATGCGCACGAAGCACTTAAAGATTATGGAGAGACAGAAAAGACCAATCTAGATGCTGAAAAAATATTAAATACAGTATGTGACTTCTTCAAAGTGTCAAAAGAAGATTTGATAGGAAAGAAAAAAAATAAAGAGATTGTAGAACCTAGACAGTTGTGTATCTATTTGATAAACGATATGTTGAGCATCCCGCTCACTGCGATCGGTGCAATATTCGGCGGAAGGGATCATACCACCATAATGCACGCGCGAGATAAAATCAGCAATCAAGTGAAAATCAATCCACATATTAGAACGCTAGTAAACGATATAAAATCTCAACTTTTAAAATATTAATACATAAAAATTTTTAAAATTCACTGTAAAATCAGTGAATTTTTTAATTATTTGCTTAAATTTTTGCAATTTTAATAAATTTTTTCATAGTTTTTAAAAATATTTTAAATTTACATATTAAAAATTTTGTATTTATTTTTTTAGTTATCATAAAAATAAATCATTCAAAAAGCAAAATCTGATCAAATAAATTTTTTATAGTTTTTATTTGTTTAATTCTTTTATTGATTAATGAAATCAAAAAAACACAAAACGAAATAAAAAAACGGAAGATTAAATTTTTGTTCCGTTTTCAATTTTTATTGTGTTGTATTTTATATTTGTGTTTGGAATTTTTGTACAACTAATTAGCGTTTGATATTTGCTAACCAATTCAATCAATTTGTCCTGCCTAGTTTGATCAAGTTCGCTCAACACATCATCTAACAATAAGATGGGATATTCACCAATCTCTTGTTTTATTACTTCCATTAGCGAAAGTTTCACGACCAACGCCACGGTACGCTGTTGACCTTGTGAAGAAAAATATTTGCAATCTTTATCATTGATTTTGAAAATGATGTCATCGCGATGCGGACCAATACAGGTATAACCCAATTCAATTTCTTTAGTCGTTATTTTTTCAAATTCTTGAGATAATTGTTCTTTGATTGTCAACTTGTCATCTTTTGCGTAGCTATATGAAATATCCAAAATTTCGCTGTCTGTTATGAATTTATGCAGATTTATTGCGTATTTTTTCAACTTTTCAATAAAATTTAACCTTTTTTCAATAATTTTTTCCGCACATTCAATCAACTGCGGTGTAAACAACTTCAATTCGTCTATCTTCGTTTGATCGCTATTGTCGCTCTTTAATATTGAATTTCGTTGTTTCAAAATTTTGTTATACTTGAGAAGATTGTATAAATATGTCCTATCAAATTGAGAAATTGATATATCTAAAAAATTTCTTCTATCTTCTGGAACTTCTTTGATCAACTTCAATTCGTCTGGACTAAAATATACGATAGATAGTATACCAACAAATTCAGTCAATTTCAAAATATTGAGATTGTTCACCTTGATAGATTTTTTGTTTGCCTTATCTAAATATATCTTTATATTTTTTTTGCCTGCAAGTGTGGAAAAATCTAATTCAATTCTGGCTTGACTTTCATTGAACATAATGATTTGCTTTTCCCTACAATTCTTTGGACTTTTCCCAACACTTGATAAATATATACTCTCTAGTAGATTAGTTTTGCCCTGTGCATTTTT
Organism: uncultured Clostridia bacterium; assembly: GCA_944381155.1. Taxonomy (GTDB): domain Bacteria; phylum Bacillota; class Clostridia; order Christensenellales; family UBA1242; genus Onthoplasma. Next base: position 26,108 of record CALWKA010000001.1, on the reverse strand, counting down.
CCCTACAATAAAATTTACGCCATCAGTGAAATCAATAGTTGAATTTTTATAGTTTCTATAATTATTAAGTTTGATTGAATTTATTTTCATTTTTTCAATTATAATATTAAAAATTTTTAAAGTCAATGTAAAATTAACCAAATGTTAGCGTTTTACATATAAAAAAATATAAATTTTATTTTTTTATTAATAATCTAGAATTATTTTACATAGTAAAGAATTTTTTTTAATTGTCTTAATATAATTTATAGAATTTTATTTTCAATATTATTCAAACTTAATAATTATGAATATATATAATAAAATTTTTAATGTCCATAATGATAAATATATGTAAGTTAAAAGATAATAGTATACAATATAATTATAATATATATAATATATAGATTTATATAATATTATATTAATATATAAGGATAAAGATATATAAGTATTATATATATTAGATATAATATATTGACTAGTATTTTATAGAAAACAAATTTATAAAATAAAATAATTTTTAGAAGTAAAACAAATTTTTTTGATTGGCTTTATAAGTGATTGATAGTTTTATATTTTATATAACTAAAATAAAAATTTATTAATTATTAAAAAAATATTAAAAATTATGAATTATTGATCATTTATTTTATATTTTTTATAAATTTATGACAATTTTTTTATTTTTATAAATTGTATTTTTTAAACTTATCATAAAAAGCATATTGACAAACTGACAATCGTGTGATAAAATTCAGTCATCATTAGGAGCAAATATGGAATTTAAAGACTTTAAAAAACTTATAAACATTTTGATAGATCTCAAAATTGAAATTGAAAACATCAGAAAATCAGAATATGAGAGATTGACTACCAGAGAAAAAATGTATTTTAATATCAGTCAGACACTAAATAATATTCATAAGGCTGAAGATTTGGAAGCAACATATTTTTCTGAAAGTGCAAATGAAGAAATTAAAAAGAGAGAAAATGAAATTGCTAAAATGGTTGAATATTTGGATCAAAATATTGAAAATTGGCAACGATTGTTTTGGATAAATCTTGATAGGCTAGAAAAATATTTGAATAGTTATCTAAAAAATATTGACCCAAATTTATCAGTTAGTATTCAAGCAGAAAAAAATACAGACAAAAATCTAATCACAAACGCAGTATCAAACAGAAAATATTTGACTATTCTTGTTAATAACAAAAGGGACGGAACTAGCAAAGAATTTATATTTGATCTAAAAGAAATCGGATACGATTATGCCGAAATAAAGAAATTGGTGAAAAGATCTACGAAAAGATTACAAGATCTATCAAATGAAGAAGTGTTGATCTCACCTGATATGTTCGTGACCAAACCTGCACAGCGTTTGGAAGATATATTCCCTGGAATTAGAGATGAGTTTTGGAAAGCTATAGCAGATGGTATGGTAATTGTTAGATTAAGAAACGGAAACTTATTGGAAGCCATGATTGAAAAAAACAATCTAGCAATTGCCGAATGGAGAGTTTCAATCGCACGAAAGGAACAACAAAACAAAGATTGTAAAGCCATACTAGAAGAAATCAAAAACAATCCAGAAATTTCAGTTGATCCAACAGATTTGTAATATAAAAAATGCTGAACATTTTCGTTCGGCATTTTTTCAATATTAAATATAATAAAAATCAATAATAAAATTAAATATTTAATTAGATAAATATATATAAATAATAAAATACTAAATATAATAGAATAGTAATTTTTTAATAATTAATAACAAAAAAATTATAAAAATTTCAATCTTATAAAAATTAAAAATTTAAAAAATTATAAAAAATACTATAAAATAATAAAAAATTGTTATTTTTTAGTTAAAAATCGAATAAAATAAATATTTTTATTTAATAGGATTTAATTTTGCTAAATTTTTTGCACGCGGAAAAGATTTTGGTGTGGATCTAATTTTTTCAATTACAATTATATTTCGCTCACCTTTATTTTCTGGAAGATTGAATTTGATCGTCTTTACATATCTTCCGCCCAAAGTGTTAATCGCATTTTTTGCTTCGTCTAATTCTTCTAGATAATTTGAACCTTTATATGCCAACACTATTCCGCCGATTTTAACATAAGGTAACAGATATTCAAGCAAACTATTTAATCTAGCGACCGCGCGAGCAAGCGCGACATCGTATGTTTCTCTATAAACTTTCACATAATCTTCCGCTCGTGCGTGAATATTTGTTGATGTAATGTTTAGTTCACTACAAATTTGATTTAAAAAATTGATACGCTTATTCAGTGAATCTAACATTGTTAGCTTTATATCAGGACGAACAATTTTAATTGGTAGGCTAGGAAATCCTGCACCTGCACCGATATCAATGACATTAGAATTTTCTTTTATTTCATCAATAGACAAAATACTATCAAGAAAATGTTTAATAAAAACATCTTCTTTGTCCGTAATTGCAGTCAAATTGACTTTTTCGTTGAAAGAAATTAGTGAATTATAATATTTTTCAAATTCACTTAGATGTTCATTAATTAAATTATAATATTTTTCAATTTTTTTCATAAATTTTATTTTTTTCAATAATTTTTATTAATTTTTAATATTAATTTTTATTTTTTTATATATTAAATTGAAATTTCATTATTATGTTCGTTTAAATTTATGTAATCATTAATACAATTCATAAAATCTTCATTTATTAAAAACTCAGAAGCTGAGTTAATATTTAATTTGTCAGTATTTGATAAATAAGAAATAAATTTATCAAGCATTTCTTTTTTATTTTTAGGATTTGTCAAATATTTGTCGAACCAAACTGATGATACAATTTCTCCTACTACGTATCTATACATATATTTACTGTGCTTTCCACTTTTTTCATCTCTTTCTGACATAATTTTCAGTCTATTTATAATATTTTTAAAATTAGATGAATGTTCGTTATGTTTATTTTGAATAAATTTTAAAACACTTTCATAAGTTATAGGACAAGGTAAATTAGATATAATTTCATTTTCTTCAAAAATTAAATTTAAATTATTATTAAGAGAAATTTTTCTGCTTAAAAAATATGTGTCATAGTTTTCTTGTGAGATGATTTTTTTATCTAACAAATATTGTACAAATAAATTTTCAACAATATGACTTTCAATTTCTCCTATACAATCAATATCAAAGTCAGATTTATGTTTGCAAAACTCATTAAATTTGGCTATTAATTCATTTTTTTCTTGATTACTTAAATCTTTTGAATTAATTGCTTTTGTTTGAGCTATTGTTTCAGTATGATGTGCGCTGATAGCATGAGATAATTCATGAACAAGAGTAATCATACCTTCTAGTGAACCATCTAAACCTACTACAAAATTTAATTTAGTAGCAAAACCTGAATGTCCCACAGAACTATGAACTGATTTACCCAATTGAAGGACTACATTATAATCAGGATTTTTATTGTCGATAATAGAATCTATGGTTTCTGAAATAGAAGGAAAATAAGTTTTATAAAATTCTTTAACTATATTGATTTGTTCAGAATAAGATTTGTCAAATTTTATATTTTTTAATTTTTCAATTTCTAATAGACTTTGAATTATTTTTAAATTATCCATAATTGATTTTCCATCAATCTTATGATTAATAAAAGAATTAAAACCATGGGCATCTACAATTGCACAATTTTTGTCTAGATTTTTCACATATAAATTAGCTGTTTTTTCATCTAAATTGATTCCATTAATTTTTATCATTTATAAATTTCTCCTAAATTTTTATTTGATAATTCCTTTTAATTTTAAATAGACGAGAAGAACATTGATATCGCTAGGGCTCACTCCATCTATTCGTTTTGCTTGTCCAAGTGTGGAGGGCTTGAACTTGTTCAGTTTTTGACGCGCTTCTATTCGTAGTCCGTTTATTTTTGAATAGTCTATGTCTGGCAAACTCAAGTTTTCAATATGTCTATTTTTCTCGATATACTCTAATTCTTTTTTGATATATCCTTCATACTTAATTTCAGTGTTTACATACTCTAATACATTTTTTGGTATATCCGAAAACATTTTGAAATGAGTTGCAATGTCAAATATGGTTATGTTATTTCGTTTGACACACTCTCTCAATGTAAGTCCAGATTTTGGTAAACTTTCATTTTTTTCAACAAATAATTGTTCTAATTTTTTTGGACCATACGAAACATTTAAAGATTGATTTACTTGCGCGATTTGCTTTAATTTTTTCTTTAAAATTCGGTATCTTTTGTCATCGACTAGCCCGATTTTTCTACCTATCTCGGTTAGGCGAATGTCACAATTGTCCTGACGCAAAATCAAACGATATTCCGCTCTACTAGTCATCATTCGGTATGGTTCTATAATATCTTTTGTGACGAGATCGTCTATCAAAACTCCTATATATGCTTGATCTCTACCGAGTACGAAAGGAGAAAGATTGTCTATATAACGCTGTGCGTTGATGCCCGCCATAATACCTTGAGCAGCCGCTTCTTCATATCCACTCGTGCCGTTGACTTGACCTGAAAAAAACAACCCTGAAATTTTCTTTGATTCTAGATTATTTTTTAGTTCGGTGGCATTTATACAATCGTATTCAATGGCATAAGCAAAACGCATAATTTTTACATTTTCAAATCCAGGAATCAACGAATACATCTTTCGCTGAACATCGGTAGGCATACTGCTAGATATCCCTTGAACATACACTTCATCCGAATTTTCACTCTCTGGCTCTAAAAAAAGTTGATGACGCTCTTTATCTGAAAAACGCATAATTTTATCTTCAATGCTAGGACAATATCTCGGACCAATTCCATTGATTTTGCCCGAATATAGTGGAGCGTGCAATATATTCTCACGAATACAATCGTGCATAGCAGGTGAAGTGTAGCCTAGATAACAAACTTTTTTGTTTTTCACCTTTTTGCTAATAGGAGAAAATGAAATGTTTAAATCGTCACCTGGCTGAATTTCAAATTTTGAATAATCTATTGATTTTGCGTCTACACGGGCAGGGGTTCCTGTTTTGAAACGCCGAATCTCTATGCCTAAATCTATTAAAGATTTTGTGAGCATTGTGCTGGGTTCGTATCCGTTTGGACCAGTGAATTTTGTAAAGTCGCCAATTATTATTTTACTATTGAGATATACCCCCGTGCAAACAACAACTGCTTTGCACGAAAAATATTCGTTCATACTTGTCCTAATTCCTACCACTTTGCTATTTTCAACCAAAATTTCAGCAACTTCGCATTGAAGTACATCCAAATTTTTCTGTCTTTCAATGGTATGTTTCATTTCGTTGTGGTATGTCACTTTATCCACCTGTGCGCGCAAAGATTGAACCGCTGGACCTTTACCCGAATTGAGAATGCGAAGTTGAAGCATAGATTTGTCCGCATTGACTCCCATCTCTCCGCCTAGTGCATCCACCTCGCCAGCCAATTGCCCTTTAGCTGTTCCGCCAATGCTTGGATTGCAGGCAAGAAAAGCGATGCTATCCAAATTGAGAGTGGTGAGCAATGTCTTTTTGTTTAGCCTAGCCAAAGCAAGACACGCTTCACTTCCTGCGTGTCCACTACCTATCACTATTGCGTCATATTCATCTACAAATTCCATATCGCCCTATTATATCATATATTTTTATATTTTCAATATTGATTATATGATTATTTTAATTAATTTTTTAGAATAAATAATTTATTTTCCCAAGCAAAATTTTGAAAAGATTTTATCAATTATTGTTTCATTGTTTGTGTCGCCAGTAACTTCACCTAAACTTAGCCAAGCCGATTTTATCTCGCTAGATATTATATCCATACTTGTATTATTGAATTGAGATATAGCATTATTAATATAAGTCTTTGCCTGTTTGACTGCCGAAATGTGTCGCGCGTTCGTCAAATACAATTTGTTTGAATCAATTTTTTTTAAAATTGTTTTGTCAAATATCAATTGCTTGAGTGCGTCTATATTTTCATTGTTTTTTGCACTGACCAAAATATAGTCTGATGCAAATTGATCTTTAATTTTCTTTTCGTCAATTATGTCAGATTTGTTGATAACATTGATGTATGGTTGCTCGGTGGAAATATTACAAATATTTGAGTCATCCGAAATTTTCAACACAATATCTGCTTCGTTTAAAATTTGTTTTGCGCGTTCTATTCCAATTTTTTCAACTTCGTCCTGACTTTCGTGTATTCCCGCTGTGTCGAATAGTCTAAATATGATTCCGCTAAATTCATATTCACCCTCTATTACATCACGCGTCGTGCCGGCGATTGATGTGACTATAGCTTTGTTAGTTTTCGTAAGCGCATTCAGAAGACTTGATTTCCCAACATTTGGTGCGCCAATCAGCGCCACACGCACGCCATTTTTTATTTTGATTCCCGTTTTGCTATCTACAATTAGCATAGATAAATTTGTGTCAATTTCTTTTAATTTTTTCAAAATATCAGTCGTTTCATTTTCGGTATATTCATATTCGGGATAGTCGAGTTTTGCTTCGATTTCTGCCAAAATTTCTGTCAGTCTATTTTGGTATTCTTCAATGATTTTTTTCAGTTCACCCTGCATAAGAAAACTGCCATTTTTTGCTTGCATATCACTTTCTGCATTGATTAAATCCATAATTCCTTCTGCTTGGTCGAGCGAAAGTTTGCCGTTTATGAAGGCGCGTTTGCTAAATTCACCAGCAGATGCAGGAAAACAACCGAGAGATAAGAGTTCGTCAATGATTTTCTTTGCAATAAAATATCCGCCGTGCGATTGGACTTCAATGACATCTTCCCCCGTGTAACTATGAGGGGATGGAAAGAACACGACTAGACAAACATCTTCTAGTCCAGAAAAATAGATTTTTTTTAGATACATTTTTCGTGGTTCAAAATCTAAATCTTCGCGAATAAGTTTTTGCAAACATTTTTTTGAGTTTTCACCACTCACACGAATGACCGCAACTCCGCTATTTCCTGCGGGGGTGGCTAATGCAACAATAGTTTTATCCATAACTATATATTAGCGCAAGAATCAAAAAATTTCAACTGCTTAAAAAAAATTACTAAACAATATTATAAAATAATTATGTACATTATGGCGCTCCCGTCAGGATTCGAACCCGAACTAATGGTTCCGAAGGGGCAACCTACAATTGTTGCGAGTTCGACTTTTTGTATCATATTTTACCATAAAATATCATATTAAAAATTCCTTAACCCCTTTATTTATCAGCATTTTAGCCACTTCATCTTATCAAACAATATTATACAATACAAACACGAAAAAATACAACACAAAACACCCCTTTTGCAAAGATCTTGCATTTTTATTGCAAAAATTTATAAATTACTAAAAAAATTGTACTTTTAAATTTAATAAACTTATGATTTTTTATTGTATTTAAATATTACCGGTGAACACGAAATAATTCCTAAAAATGGCATATTTTCACTTGGTTCTAGTCCTAAATTCCAATCAAGAAAACCCGCGATATTAACACCAGATGTCACACAAATAATACTATCTTCATCATTATATTTATTAACGATATCTTTAATACCTGCAATAACTCTCTTTTGCAAATCAATCCATGTTTCTTTGTTTTCTTTACTAACAAATTCATTAAACCTATCTTCTTCAATAATGGGTACATTAAGAGATTTGTTTATTATTCTTGCTGTTTCTATACATCTAAAATAATGAGATATATAAATCGCTTTTACATTAGGTATATGTTTTATAAATTGTCCAACAAGTTCGGCATCTTTTCTCCCTAGATCAGTTATATCATCTTTTTGACTTCCTGTAAAAATTCTTTATGCATGATGGCAATAAACTATATTCATAATATTATATCCTTCGATTTTTTAAATAACTCAAGTGATCTTTGACTCTGTTTCAAATCTATCAGTTCTTGTAATGTAAACAGCGAAACCTAAATTTGCTAGATATCCCTAAAATAAAGGGTTTTATGGCGCTCCCGTCAGGATTCGAACCCGAACTAATGGTTCCGAAGACCATTGTGCTATCCATTACACCACGAGAGCATAACTTGAATTGTTGTTTTATTTTTGTAAATGTTATGATTATTGTGGAATTAGTTTTTTGACACCACAATATAATATACAATCCATAAAACAACAAAGAAATTTTAATTCAAATATTACTATGGATAAGCATAATTGAATGTAAAATTATACCGAATTTTGTTTGATTGTCACAATACCCCTAGCGATAATCTTTATCTAAAATCGTCTAAACATATAAAATATAAATAAAATGAGATAACGATAATATTATAAGATATTATAAATAGAATGTAAACTTTATTGAATCAAATATAAAATAATATTAGTAAAATTGTTGTTGAAAGTATGATTATTATTGAAAGTATAGGATAGATGCGACTAGCAAATGCATACACATTCATTTTTACTGATTTTGAAAGGTAAATTAATTTGAGTGCAATTTCAAAATATATTTTAAAATTTATTACATTCAATTAGTGCAATTTTTGGTGAGTAAATTTTAAGAATATATTTATATCAATGTTTGATAATTTACAATATTTGTTTTCATTCTAAATTAAAATAATTTTTAACGATTTAAAGGCTTAAACTAGGATTTGGAGATAGTGACACATCTGCTATCCCCACACCGTCAAGATAGGCATAATAGGCTGCGCTTCCTATCATCGCTGCGTTGTCTGTGCAAAATTGAAAGTCCGGGAAGAAACATTTTATTTTGTTTTGTTCGCACTCCGAATATAACGACTCTCTCAATGCAGAGTTTGCGCTCACTCCGCCCGCAACTACAATTTTGTCATAACCTAAACTTTTGCACGCGTCGATCGACTTTTGGCAAAGTTCGTCCACCACCCAACGCTCAAAACTTAAACAAATATCTTCTTTCGGAATTGGTTTTTCTGCCTGCTCTAATTTATGGACATAATTTATAACAGCAGTTTTTTTGCCACTAAAACTAAAATTATATCCAAGATTGTCATTAGGCTTTGCAAATTGAATTATGTTTTTGCCTTTTTTGGCAAGTGCGTCAACCTTTGGCCCGCCCGGATAACCTAAGCCTAGCACGCGCGCAACTTTGTCAAAACTTTCACCTACCGCATCGTCTAGCGTAGAGCCGATGATTTTATGATGATTAAAATCTTTTACTTCAATGATAGCGGTATGCCCACCGCTGACCACCAAGCAGATAAATGGTGGCACTAGATCGGGAAAAGACAGATAATTTCCAGCGATGTGACCATATATGTGATTCACAGCAATGAGCGGAATGTTTAGTGCATAACTGACCGCCTTTGCATAACTTACACCCACCAAGAGCGAGCCAACCAAGCCCGCACCATAAGTTACGGCGATTGCGTCAATATCGCGGAAAGTAAAATTTGCTTTTTTAAGAGCAAGTTTGACCACATTATCAATTGCGGTGATGTGATTCCTGCTAGCGACTTCGGGTACAACCCCACCAAATCTAGTGTGAATATCAATTTGACTAGACACTATATTGGAAAGACAAGTCCTTCCGTTTACTACGATTGAAGCACTTGTTTCGTCACAACTTGTTTCTATTGCCAATATTTTGAAATCTTTTTTCACACACCTATTATATATCAAAGTCAAATAAAATTCAAGTCTTTAAAATTATATTCAGTTCATTATCTATGAATTTTTTTATTAAAAGTTTTGAGTTTTTAATTGTTGAAAAATATTAACAGTTTTTTATTTATTTGTTTTTGTGTGTGATTTTTTCAAATATTCGTTGATAAATGGATTGAGATCGCCATTCATCACTCCTTCAACATCGCTTGTTTCGTAATCTGTGCGGTGATCCTTCACCATAGTGTATGGTTGGAAAATATAACTTCGAATCTGACTTCCCCATTCTATGCGTTTGAGATCGCCTTTTATATCGTTTAGATTTTGTCTATGTTTTTCTTCTTCGAGCGCGACCAATTTACTTGTCAAAATTTTCATAGCATTTTCACGATTTTGCAATTGGCTTCGCTCATTTTGACAGGTGACCACAATTCCGGTTGGTATATGAGTTATGCGAACAGCCGTTTCAACTTTGTTTACATTTTGACCGCCTGCGCCACTGCTACGATATGTGTCGATTTTCAAATCTTCGTTGCGAATTTTTACATCTGTTTCTTTTGAAATAGCGGGGACAACTTCCACAGAAGCAAAACTCGTATGCCTACGCTTGTTGCTGTCAAATGGACTGATTCGAACTAGCCTATGCACGCCCATTTCGCCCTTTAATTTTCCGTAAGCGTATTCGCCTTTTATCCAAATCACGACAGATTTTAAGCCAGCATCTGTACCATCAAGTTTGTCCACCACGCTAAATTCAAAATTGTTTTTGCTAGCATACATTTTATACATACGCATAAGCATAACCACCCAATCTTGTGCTTCCGTTCCGCCCGCACCCGAATGTATGGTCAAGATTGCGTCGTTGTTGTCATATTTTTCGTCTAGAAGCGTGCGAACATTGAGTTCGTCCACCTTTTCTTTCAACTCCAAAAGTTCGGAGAGTGCAAGATTCAAAAGTTCGATATCCGTTTCCTTTTCAAGACTGCGAACGGTTGAAATTAGAGAAGTCAAACTATTTTGTATGGACTGTACTTCATTGAACAACTCTTGCAACGACTTGATTTCTTTGTTCGTCTGCATAGCGTAGTCAAGGTTGTTCCAAAAAGAAAGCGATTCGCGTTCGCGCAGAAGTGAATTTAGGCGCTCTTGCAACTCGTTTAAATTAAGACAAGATTTTGTCGTTTCAAACTTGTCCACCAATTTTGATAATTCATCGCCAATATTTTCTATATTCATAATTATATTATATCAAAAAAGAAAATTATTTCAAACAAAATTTTCATTGTTTAAAATTTTTGATTTAGCAGTAAGATATTTTATATGATTATTTAGATATATTTATGAAACGGACCTAACAATTAATTTATATAATCACGACAAAATTTATTTTTATTTTATCTAAAAATGTTGAAGAAATGTGGAAAACTTAAAAATTTATTTAAAGATAAATAATATTAATTAATTAGATTAAACGAATTATTGTTTATAATTTATGAATAAAAATATGTCTATTTTAATTTTACAAATAAATTCAACGCGAGTTAAAAAAATGACACTATTGCAACCGATGAAACTAATAATATAAAACAATAATATGAAGCGTCATTATGCTTATAAAATTTAAACTAGTTTCAAATGATTGACAGATATGTGTCATTTCAAATTAAAATTTTATTTTTAGCGTATTTTTAGTCACCGCTGAATGGAAGCAAAGCGATGTTTCTAGCGCGTTTGATTGCAACCGTCAATTCTCTTTGGTGATGAGAGCAAGTGCCTGTTTGTCTGCTAGGGATAATCTTGCCCCCTTCTGTAACAAATTTCTTCAATCTTGGATCTTTGTAATCAATGAATTTGCAGTTTTTATCTTCGCAGAAAATACATACTTTCTTCTTATTTGATTTGTGTTGTTTGTAGAATTTCTTTTTGTCTGCAACCACAACTTTATCTTCTTTTTCTTCAGTTGCAGGAGCGGATGTTTCAACAACTTCTAGTTCTTCAATTTTCTCTGCCATAAATTTCTCCTTTAATTATTAAAATGGTAAATCGTCATCAATTGGTTGAAGGTCGGCGACTGGCGAATTTGCAGGATTTGCTCCAACAGATGCACCACCTTCGCTCGAACTATCATTCTTCGATGACAAGAATTCAACTTCATCGGCTATGATATCGACAGCAAAGCCTTTTGTGCCGTCTGCACGCTCATAATTTCTAGTTTGAATTGAGCCTGATACGGCGATTTTGTTTCCTTTCTTTAAAAATTTTGCGCAGTTGTCAGCAGTGCCACGCCAAGCGGTGATATTAAAGAAATCTGTACCTCTTTCACCATCAGCGTTTGAAAACCTTCTGCTAACCGCAATCGACAATCTGCATACTGACACTCCACTAGTAGTGGTGGACAATTCAGGATCGCGAGTGAGATTGCCTATTAAATAAACTTTATTCATAACATCTCCTAAATTAATTATTTTGCAACTATGATGTAGCGCAAAATGTTGTTTGTGATAGAAAGCAATGAACCCAATCTGTTAGGGAGTTTGGCGTCTGCACTGAAGTTCACCAAAACATAAAAACCTTCACGCATTTTCTGAATCTCGTATGCAAGTTTTTTGTTGCCAACACGCTCAACAGATTCGATTTTGCCACCATCTTTTTCAATCATACCATTGACTTGAGCGATTAAAGCTTCTTTTTCTTCGTCAGTAGATTGACTTGGAATGATGTACATTAATTCGTAATTTTTCATCTTAACCTCCTTATGGACTATTGACCTTTTCAGGTAAGGACACTAACCAGACATCGACATCAAAATTAGTGTGTTAAAATATTGTTGAAATTTTTAACGCATTGATTATATCATAGTTAAAAATAAAAATCAAGTGCTAAAATCAATTTCTACAATATTTGTTAAAACAGATTTTCGTTTTGTGATTGAAAATAAATCATTTATGATCTGTTAAAAAGCAAACTAAAGAAACAACAAAATAAAAAGGGCAAATTTTGCCCTTAATAAATTAATAAAATGTTTATTTCAATAATTGAATGTATTAGTTGATTTTTCAATAATAAAATTCGATAAAATACAATTAAATTAATTGTTGATAATTTCTTTGAAATAATCCCATACATTTGCTTTGCGGTGAGTGTCGAGCGCTAGAATATTTATTTTGTCTACAACCACTCCGTCCACAATTATTTCCACATTCCCAACCACTTGATTTTGTTTCACGCTCATAAGCATACTAGGCAGATTGTAGTTTAGCGAATAATTTACATTTTCACCAATCTTATTCACTATTGTATAGTTTCGTTCGGCAGTAAGGCGGGTAGATCTGTCCATTCCTTTGATCTTAATCTCCAATCCTTGCAAGTCCAAATCACTAAATAGTGTCTTGCTTTCAAAATTTTCAAAACCATAATTCAATAGGTCACTCGCACATTTGAAACGCTCTTTACTGCTGTCTGCCCCCAAAACTACGGAAATAAGAGTCATATCATTTCGCTTTGCGCCAACTGCTAAACAATATTTCGCTTCGTTTGTGGATCCTGTTTTTCCGCCAATACAACCATCGTAATATCTAGATAGTTTGTTTGTGTTTGCCATTTGGGTGGTGCGCCCGCTTGGATGAGTGAAATCTTCGTACCATATTGAAGAAAATTCGTGATAGACATCATAGTCCAGCACTTTTGATAATAGCAAGGCTTGGTCGTACGCGGTGGAATAACCTTCGGCACTAGGAAGTCCGGTGCAATTTGAATAGTTTGTGTTCGTCATATTCAATTCGCTTGCGCGCTCGTTCATTAGGCGTACAAAATTTGCTTCGCTACCAGCAATATGTTCGGCAAGCGCCACAGAAGAATCGTTTGCACTTGCCACAATCACAGATTTTAAAAGTTCGGACAAAACATATTCACTGTCGGCGTCAAGGAAGATTTGGCTCCCGCCCATTCCACTAGCATTTGCGCTGACTCGCACTTTGTCGTCTAGCGAAATGGTGGAGTCTTCAATTTTTTCTAATGTTATTAAGATTGTCATAAGTTTGGTGACGCTAGCGATTGGCAATTTTTTATCACTAGCATTTTCAAACAAAATTTGTTTTGAATTTTTTTCTATCAAAACCGCGGACTTATAAACTGCATCGGTAGAAAAACTTGCATCCGCTTGAATCGTCCGATTAGGAAGAAAAAATATTAAACTTAAAGACAAACATAAAATGATTAAAGAAATTTTGTAGATAGATTTTTTTGATTTACACATAAACGCTCTCCTTTTCAACTAGTTTTTGTAAAAAATATCATTTTATGTGTAAAATTTTTAATTGTGATAATTTATTATAAAAATTAATAAAAAAATAAAAAATATAAAATTTTCATATTTTATAGTGTTTTTTCTATATTTTATAGTATTTTTTCATATTTTTTTATTTTTTTGTTTTATTTTTGTTTTTAGTTTTAAAATTTTCCACCAATTTTTTATCTTCCGAAGACAGTTTGAAACTATCTTTTATTTTCTGAATTGATTTGTTGATTACAAATGGATTCAATATATTTTTTTCAAATATTGATAATACAATTTTTTTATTTTTTGCAAACAATTCAGCAATAAACCAAGCAAGTGCCATATTCACATAATAGTGAGTTTCATTTTTGAAAATTTGAAGGTTGTTTATCAAAATTTTGAGATAATTTTCTCGTTCAATAAATTTGAACCAAATCAAAATGCCGATTCGTCTTTGAAATGGATATTTTGATTTTATGTATTCAAGCGATAGGCAAAAAAACTTGTCTAAATTTTTATCATTCATATTGAAAGACAGAAAGTCGCAGAGTGCCCAACTATCTACGATTTTTGAGTAGGAATCTAGATATTTTTTCATTTTGTCAAAATCGCGAATCTTTGCTATCACACATCCGCAAATTAGACAACTTTCAAAATTTGAATACAAATTTAGCGTCAAAAAAGACAGCGGATTACCTTTATTAATTTCATTTGCAATTTTTTTCAACATTGGTATTTTGATGGCTAAAACGGGTAGATTGGTATTATATATCCGTTTCGTCCAATTGATTTTTTTCTCATCCGTTTCAGCAAGAGATTCTAGATAAAATGCGAATTCTTTTGCGTCCACCGTGCTCCAATTCTGATTGATTAAATTCATATATTTTCCTTAAAATATCAGATTCCACATTTTGCTAACAAGCGTGCGGAATTGATTTTCTCCATATGGAACGATTATATCTACGCGCCCAATAATATCATTTTTATGCGCGGGGCCACCCGTCAGACAATCGGTAGAATGCCCCCAATTGTCGCCTATGAGTAGATATTCATTTTCATTAAGTTTTATGCATTTTTCGCCCGCTTCGTTAGTGGTGGTGTTTTGTGGATATTTTTCAAAAAAGGTTAGATATATTGAATTATAATAATAATTTGTGTCCGAATTTTTTTCTTTCGTATATAAAATTTTTTCATTGACATATAGCGAATATTGATCACCTTCATCCTTAATTTGTATAATATCATTTGGTGAGCCCACCAATCTTTTGATGATATATCCAGAAGTCCACCAATCTACATCTGCCACCACAATGTCCGAATCTGAAAAATCTGAAAATCTGTTTATATATACGATGTCGCCATCTATGTCTTCACTAGGGACATTTTGGTTGAGCGTTGGGAGCATTGAAAATCCTTTCACATTCGTACGAATGAATACGATATTGAATATTATATTCACGAGCGCAAAAAAACTGACAAACATTATCAATATTGTCAGAATTGAACTTGTAATATTTAAAATTATGCGCTTTGATCTAGAAGACATAAAATAATTATATCACAATGAATTAAAAAAATAAACAAATATAAAATAAAATATTTTTAACACTTTATTTTTATTAGAAAATTTAGGCAAATATTTTTTATTTTTTAAAAGATTAAAAATATTTTTTGAAAATTAGAAATAAAAAACTATCAAGTGTAACAATTATTAATATAAATATTTATTAAAACAAAATATATTGTAAAATATTGTTATAATTATTTGTTTATATCAATCTCAATGATAATAAAAAATTATTTATAAAACATATTATTTATAAAAAAATTATTTTAATATTCTAATTCAATTAAGAATATGCGAATAGGATATTTGCAATTTTATGTCGTATATGCTAAACTATCTATGTTTTCCTTTTTCATTTTCAACTGTTTTGTGTTTTAAATTTTGTTTGATAAACTTAATTTAGCATAAAAAGTTGAATTTGCAAATCGGTAAACTAAAAGACCGCCATTCAATTGGTGGTTCTTTTTAATTATAAAAAAAGATAGCGTCATTATTTGCTATCTTTTAGTCCAACAGTTTCCAAATAAATTCTATTGTCTTTCTTGCTCATACGCGAATCTTCAATATAATATCCGTTGCGGACGAATTGAAAATTGCTCTTTTGTTTCAACGCAAATGGTTCAATGTATGAAGTAAATTCTTCTTTTGAATTAGGGTTGATTATCTTATCCACTTTGCCACTTTCATACACTTCGCCCTCTTTTAATAGATTATGGAATTTTACAGTGGTGATTTTAACTGCATCTTTTCTATTTAGCCAATGGATCGTGCCTTTAGGCTTTATATTTTGTTCTTTCGCATCGTATACAATTGAACAATTCAAGTGGTCAATGTTACCTGCACTATCTTTTACGATTTCGTCACATTTTATTATATATGCGCCCATCAAACGAACATATCCATTAGGTGTCAGACGAAAGAATTTGCTAGTTGGCTCAATCATAAAATCTTCACGCTCTATATATAACTCATTGCTAAACAAAAGCGGATGTTTTTTGCTGTTTTCAATTGTGGGGTTGTTTGATATCATAATTTTTTCAGTTTTATTGGCTGGATAGTTTGTGATGTTGACTTTGATTGGATCGAGCACGGCAACAACGCGCATCGCCGTTTTGTTCAGTTCTTCACGGATGCAGGCTTCCAAAATGTGTGGCTGAACGACACTATTTGATTTTGCTACGCCAATGCGTGTGCAAAATTCACGAATTGAAGACGGAGTGTATCCCTTCCTTCTAAATCCAGACAAGGTTGGCAATCTAGGATCGTCAAATCCGTCCACATAACCTTTGTTTACCAATTCAAGCATATAGCGCTTGCTCATAACCGTGCCGTCAATGTTTAGACGCGCAAATTCAATCTGCCTTGGTTTTACGCCAGGCAAAATTCTGCAATTATCAATAAACCAATTGTAAAGCGGACGATGATCTTCAAATTCTAGACTGCATAAAGAGTGAGTGATTTGCTCATAAGCATCACTTAACGGATGCGCAAAATCATACATTGGATATATGCACCACTTATCGCCCTGCCTAAAATGTTTAGTATGAAGTATGCGGTATATGACAGGATCGCGCATATTTATGTTAGGATGCGACATATCAATTTTTGCGCGAAGTGTTTTTTGCCCGTCAGCATATTTGCCCGCTCGCATCTCTTTGAACAATTTTAAATTTTCTTCAATCGAACGATTTCTATACGGACTCTCTTTTCCGGGTTCAGTGAGCGTTCCGCGCATTGTGCTCACTTCATCTGCAGATAGATCACATATAAACGCTTTTCCCTGCTCAATTAGGTCAATAGCACAATTGTATAAAAATTCGTAATAATCTGAAGCGTAAGTCAAATTTTTCCATTTGAATCCAAGCCATTTGATGTCTTCCTTCAATGCTTTAACATAGAGTTCGTTTTCTTTGTTGGGATTGGTGTCATCCATACGAAGATTGGTATAACCCTTAAATTTTTCTGCGGTCAAAAAGTCTATGCAGATGGCTTTGGCGTGACCAATGTGTGCGAATCCGTTAGGTTCAGGTGGGAAACGCGTAACGATTTTTTTTAATCCTTTTTCTTTGATATCTTCAACAACTGCCTGTTCTATAAAATTCGATGGAATAATGTTTGTGTCCATAATATCTCCTATTAATATATAAAAAGTTATAACACAAAACTTGTGAAAAGTAAAATAATTATGAAAAAAAATTCAAATTCGCTCAAAACAAACGAAATTGTATTTTTTAAAAGCAAAAATTCATAAAAAATTCAAAAAAAATTCAAAAAAATCGAAATTTAATACTATTTTTTATAAAAGTTTAAAAAAAATGTAGCATATTCACAATAAATATGATATAATATTATTATCCATAAAGAGTGTGCGAGGGACAGCCCCGTTGACCACACAGCAACCTGCTTATGCAAGGTGCTAAAGGCTGACCGATGGTGTTTAATAGATATCTAAACTCATCGGCTTGGATGAGTTCGGATGTGCAGTCAAATAATAAAAAACTATCATACAATATAATATCAATTAGCGGGGATTGGATAGGTTGTGTTTGATAAGTTTAAAGCATATTTGCGTGCACTTCGAATTCATTGGATTCGATGAGTTTTTTGTTTAGCCACTTTTTTGGATTATAGGAGGGAAAAATGAAATTAATTAGCAGTGAGTCCGTAAATGTAGGACATCCAGACAAAACTTGCGACACTATTGCAGACGCGTTTTTAGATGAGGCGTTAAGGCTGGATCCAAAGAGTCAAATGGCAGTGGAATGCGCAATCAAAAATGACAAATTATTTATTTATGGTGAAGCTAGCACGAAGGCGAAAATTGATTATGATAAAATCGCAAAAAATTGCCTTAAGGAAATCGGTTATGATTGCGAATTTAAAATAATCAAAGAAATTAGCGAGCAGAGTCCAGACATCAATCAGGCGGTAGAAAAAGATGAAGTTTGCGCCAATGATCAAGGGATTGTTTTTGGATACGCTACCAACGAAACGGAAGAATATATGCCTTTGCCAATTATGATTGCGCATAAATTGATGATGAAATATGAGCAATTTAGGAAACAAACAAAAACCTTTTTTGCCGATGCTAAAAGTCAGGTTAGCATCGAGTATGATGACAAAAAACCCAAATTTATTAAAACTATTTTATTGAGTGCTTCCCACGCTGATAGTTTATCAAACGAAAAGATTTGCCACGAAATTTTGAATAATGTCATATATCCTGTCTTGAAAGAATATGCGAGCCTATATCACGAAAATACGCAATTTATCATCAACCCTAGCGGGAAGTTTACGATATGGGGATCGTTTAGCGATAGCGGTTGTGTGGGAAGAAAAATTATAGTGGATAGTTATGGCGGAGTAGGGCGCGTTGGCGGAGGTTGCTTCAGTTCAAAAAATGCTACCAAAGTGGATAGATCGGGAGCGTATTTTGCTAGATATGTAGCAAAAAATGTGGTGGCGCACAATCTGGCGGATGAATGCGAGATACAATTAAGTTTTGCTATTGGGATGGATAAACCTATTTCAATCAATATTGAATGTTTTGGAACGAACAAAATTGATATGAAAGAGATTAAAAATTATGTTCAAAATAACTTTGATTTTAGATTGAAAAATATTATATCCGAATTAGATTTGTTAAAACCAATTTATAAGAAAACTGCGTGCTATGGGCATTTTGGCAGAGATTTTCCTTGGGAACAGATAAAAAATTAATATTAGTCACATCGAAAAAAAATTTAATCAATAACCCACCGTAAACAAATCAATATAATCAAAAATATACCTTAAACAAATTAACCTAAACGATGACTTCGCAGATAGATTAATTTAATCAATATTTTACAATATACAAATTGAATTAAATGATAGTGCGATTAAACAAATAAATTTTACACAGTCAAAAAAAAATTATTAAAATTCACTTTTTAATTATGTAAAATATGACACACTTTATTTGCTTGACACAAAGGGTAAATATTAGTTTATTTATTAAAAAATTTCTAGAAATATCTAAAAATTAAAGATAAAAAATAAGAGCGGGAAGAAATTTTCTGCTCTTATTTTGGTGCGTCCAGAGGGATTCGAACCCCCGACCTTTGGTTCCGTAGACCAACGCTCTATCCAGCTGAGCTATGAACGCATAATGTGGCTATTTGTAAATCAAATTAAAAACTTCACACCTATTGCAATATTCATCGTATTTTGATTGCGCATATATTTTAACATAAAAAAATTATATTTGCAAGTATTTTTTTTAAAAATAGTTGCGAAGCAATGGATAGAGACGAAAATTATAATTATTGATCAAAATGTAGCGTAATAGATCAAACTCTTCTAAACTAACAAAAAAACACATACAAAATCAAGTTGCTATTTATCCGTTTAAACAATAAATTAAGAGTTGTATATCTTGAAACTGACAAGATAAGTGAAAAGCTTAATCAAAAAAATGATTTTTATTAATCTTCAGATTAATCTGTTAAAAATTAATCTGTTAAAATTAGATAAACAAATATTAACATAAAAAAGTATGATTTTGTGTAATTATTTTTTATTTGATTAAAAGAAAATTGTTCAATTTAATCAGCTAATATATTTTGCTTATGCGCCATAATTATGATTTATGCGTCCGTTTTTACCTGTTTCAAAGCGCAAAAATATATTTTGATAGACGCAAAACAGCGCCAATAAATTTGTGGTGCTGTTAATTATTTTCGTAACACGACATCATATATTCTATCTAGATCGTCTTGAGAATAATAGTCTATGTATATTCTGCCCTTTTTGTCATTTCCTATTACTGTCACTTTTGTGCCTAATTTTCTTTGCATTTCTGAGATAAAATCTTGAAGTTCTTCACTTGGCAATTTTGCTATCTTTTTCTTCTTTTTATTGCCAAGAATAGAGTCTACTTCTTTTTCAAGATCTCTTACGGTCAATTTGTCTTTGGCTATCTTTTTTGCCAATATTAATTGTGTGGCATAGTCTGTTATGGCAGCTAAAATTTTAGCGTGGCCAAATGAAATTTTCCCTTTTTCAATTAATTCTATGACTTCAGGATAAAGAGTCAATATTCGTAAACTATTTGCAATGGCTGATCTAGATTTTCCTAATCGTTCGGCCACTTTTTCCTGTGTTAAGCCATATTCGTCCATCAATTTTTTAATTCCTTTGGCAACTTCTACAGGATTTAGATCTTCTCTTTGTAGATTTTCAATTATAGCTATTTCTGCTATTTGTTTATTTGAATAATTTTTAACTACAGCATCAATTTCTTTTAGTCCACACAATTTGCAAGCTCGAAATCTTCTCTCACCTGCAATTATCATATATCCGTCTGGCATCTCATTCACAACTATTGGCTGAATCAATCCGTGAATGCGTATACTTTCAGCTAATTCGGTTAAACTTTCTTTATCAAAATTTTTTCGTGGTTGATTCGGATTCGTATAAATTTTATTTATATCAATTTTTTCTACATCTCCGTGCCTCATAGTGTAGCTATTAATTGGCTCTTCCACCTTTTTTGTTTCAGTTTCTTCATCGTAAACTTTCAGCAAACTATCTAATCCTCTACCTAATCCTGTTTTCATAATATCCTCCATTGTTCCACGTGGAACATTATATTATAATTATAATAAATTGTTCTATGCGTGTCAATTATTTTTGATATTTTTTTTCGATTTAATTATATGTTTAATTTATTTGATTTTTGATATTATGGAATGAGCAGTAATATATATGAATCAATTTATATCAGTAGATTATATATTTCAAAATATATTATTATGAATAAATATATTTATTTTAAAGTATATAAAATTTTCAGATATAAACGTTTTATTGTTCCACGTGGAACATTTATAATAAAAATTAAAAAATTATACAAATAATATGAAAAAACTGGTAATTTATATTAAAAACTGAAAATTTTAAAAATTTTTAAGTCTTGCAATTTATTACAAATATAAATTCATATAAAATACATTTTGACAATAGAACACTATATAATTATATTTAATTAATCTATAAATGAATATTTAGCAATTTGAATTGCAAATGATTCAATTTAGATTGATATACAATCATATTTCAATTGATAAACTGACTTATACATATAAATCTGTTTTCAATTATTAATTAATTTATACACTATATAATAGTGTTAAAATGTAAAACAATCAATAGTCAAAAAGTATATCAATTTAAATATCCAATTCATTTGTTTTTTGAGATATCAGTTTTTAAGATTATTATTGTATTATAATCAAACATAATTGAATTTGAATAATAGACATAATTGTATCATAAAAAAAGAAAATGTTCCACGTGGAACATTTTCTCTCAATTTCAAATAAATAATTATTATTGTTTTCTTAAAAATTCTTCACATAAAGCTTTGTAAGCAACGGCTCCTTTGCTTTTGTTGTCATACAACAATATTGGTTTGGCGTGACTTGGACTTTCTGCAAGCCTTATATTTCTAGGTATATAAGTATCATAGACTTTTGTTTCAAAATACTTTTTAATTTCATCCGCTACTTGTGCAACTAAATTGCTTCGATTGTCTTTCATAGTCAATAGTACACCTTCAATTTCTATATTTGGATTTAGGTGTTTTTTTATCAATCTGACAGTGTTCATCAATTGACCTAGCCCTACCAATGGGAAATATTCGCATTGGATAGGAATAATAATTGTATCAGTAGCAGTTAAAGCGTTGACGGTAAGCAGTCCTAATGATGGTGGACAATCTATAAATATAAAATCGTATGTGTTTTTTATATCCTTTAAGGCTTCTTTGAGTACATTTTCTCTATTGTCTACATAAACTAAATCAACTTCAGCGCCTGCTAAATCTACTGTTGACGGCAAAACATCCAAATTTTTTACTACAGACTTGTAAATTGCATCTTTTGTTTGAATTTCACCCAGCAAAACTTCATATATTGAATTTTTGCCTTTTTCAACTTCGACTCCAAGGCTGGCGCAGGCATTGCCCTGCGGATCTATATCTATTAATAAAACTTTTTTCCCTGCGTCTGCAACATAAGACGCAAGATTGACACAAGTTGTGGTTTTCCCAACTCCACCTTTCTGATTGGTAACAGAAATGATTTTCCCCATATATAATTACTCCTAAAATTATTTTATAACTTTTTTGTTTTTTTTGCAAATAAAAATCACGAAAATATTAAAAATATTATAAAAAATAGCATTTTTCGACATAAAAAACTATATTTTTTGGCTAAAAAAGTAAAATTTATTATTTTTTTTATTTTTCAGATCCTTTTTTTAGATTATACAACAATATCAAATGAACAGATATAAAATAGTTGACATTTATATTGTTAATCTATTATAATTTAAGCAGATTTTAGGAGAATAAATGAAAGCAAAATATTCAATCGTTGTGCCGGTGTTTAATGAACAAGAATCAATTCCTTTGTTTGTGGAGGCTGTCACTCCAATAATGAAAAATTTGAATGAAGAATATGAAGTGATCTTCGTAAACGACGGAAGCCGGGACAATACTTTAAACATATTAAAAAATTATGCGAATAAAGATGAGCATATTAAGTACATAAGCTTTGCAAGGAACTTTGGACAACAAGCTGCGATTTTTTGCGGGCTTGAACATTCCTCTGGCGATGCTGTCGTCATTATGGATGTAGATCTGCAAGATCCTGTGGAGGTTATTCCTTTGATGATCGAAAAATGGAAAGAGGGATACGAAGTCGTGCACGGCAAACGCAGTAAACGAAAAGGAGAAACTTTTTTCAAAAAGATAACTTCTACAATGTATTTAAAATTTTTGCAAACTATTAGCGGGTTGAAAATTCCACAAAATGTCGGCGAATTTAAACTGCTTGACAGAAAGGTGGTGGATGTCATAAATTCAATGCCCGAGCATGATCGCTATTTGAGAGGATTGACTTCTTGGATTGGCTTCAAACAGGCGGAAGTGGAATTTGAAAGAAAAGAGCGTCAGGCAGGTGAAACAAAATATACTGTCAAAAAATTGTTAAAGCTTGCCGGGAATGGAATCATTTCATTTTCAACTTGGCCATTAACTTTGGCAATGAAAACGGGACTATTTTTTGGAATTTTGAGCGTCACTTGTTTTATTACATTCATTGTGTTGGCGTGCTGTAAAATATTCTTGCCGTTGACTGCTTGGATCTTCCCAACAATTACATTTATGTTTAGCATATTATTCATAATTGTAGGATTTAATAATATTTATTTGCGTCGTACTTATGAAGAAACAAGAAATAGACCGCGCTATATTGTTAGTGAAACAAAAAATTTTGATAAAAATTAATCTTAATAATATGATATCTTAATAAAATTCAATTTTGATCTATTAAGATTCAAAAAATTAATTAATGATCAATAAAACATTTAGTATTATTGCTTTTGCAAATTCAAGTGAATTGAGGTAAATCGTGTTTGACATAATTTGGTTGTCTATTTGCGTGTTGATCGCAACCTTTTTTATAATAGTTTTGTCTATACCTAAAAATACATATTTGGCATTGTTTGAAAAGTATAAAGCGTTTGCTGGCAAACACAAAACGCTATCTGAAGTGATTAGATTTATCATTTGTGGTGGAATTGCTACCGTGGTCGATATGTTCGTGATGGGTGTAGTTATGTATTGTATGCAACCGAGCATTTATGTTTCATTTTTGAACGCTTTTATAAATTCTCCTACACCTTCTACGCTTGCCACAATTGTTGGAACAGGCGTAGGATTTTTGGTTGGTCTGTTGGTAAACTATGTCCTTTCTATCTTATTTGTGTTCAATGAAAAAGGGAATAGCAAAAGCACAAAAGGGTTTATAATCTTCACGGTGTTATCTGCAATTGGTTTGGGTATAAATTTGGTAGGTATGTATATAGGATTTGATCTGTTGGGTTGGAATCAATGGCTGGTAAAAGTGATCGTCACTATTATTGTGCTGATATATAACTATATTTCTAAAAAACTTTTGTTGTTTAAATCTAAAAAAAATAAGTAAGATAAAATTTGATTATATAAGCAATTAAATTGGATAAATAATCTTTTACTAGAAAGACAAAGTTTTTTAATTGCTAAAAATTGCAATCCGCAATATAAAATTATTGTAAAAAAAGATTGCGCTTTAAAATCACAATCTAAAATATTATTAAAATATGTTGCTAGTAGAGAATGTTTTGCTATGAATTTGCTCTAAAAATTCTTTTAAAACTTCTTCTTCAATCTCTTTTATTGATTTGTCACTTAAGTAGGCGGAGGCGCATGTATGTCCACCTCCTCCGAATTTTTTTGCAATAGTCGCCACATCATACCCGCGTCTTGCGCGCATACTTACATAGTAATTATCACCTTTTGGCTGAACAAAACATATCAAGCAACTGCCCGATATGGTGGATAATCTATTGATTATTCCCGTATAATCTTCAAACTTTGCTTTATGCAAATTGGCTTGTTCACGCGTGATTTGAGTGAGAATGATTTTTCCGTCTTCTAGCGTGATTATGTTTTCAATTGCTATGGCTAATAGTTGCATATTGCGCATTGTATTGTTGCTAAAAAAATTGTTGTAAATAGCAGTCTGATCAATATGATTGAAGCAAGCGCTGGCGATTTTGAAGGTGTCACTTGTCATTGCGCCTACTGAAAAATTGTTTGTGTCCGTGATTATTCCTGCATATAGTTTGCCATAATCTTTTTTTGAAAATTCATAATTGTATGCTTTCAAAATCTTGTATACTATTTCGCAACTAGAACTCACAATTTCTACTATATTGAACATACCATTTAGACAGTTTGTGTTGTGGTGATCTATGACAATAGTCTGTTTAGAAGAATTGAACAATGCTTTGTATCTGCCGATCCTTTCTAGATTTGGGCTGTCTATCATTATCGCGGTGTGGTAGCGTGCGCCCGATTTATTGATTTTGATATTTTCTAATATTGGCGAATAATTGTTGGGTAAACTATTGCATTCGGCAAAGATGTCCACGCGTTTGATTCCAAATTGCTTCATTATAAATCTTCGTAATACTACCATACTACACAAAGCGTCTGCATCTGGATCAATATGTCCAATAAGACAAATTGAACTTGCCTGCGACAAATTATCTAATACTTTTTTGTATTTATTCATAATATTATTATAACATATTAGTCCACATTTGCATTCTAATTTTTGTAAAAATTTTAAAATCAGATAGAAAAATTGATAAAAGTTATCCACATTATGTGGATAACTCTGTGGATAACTTGTGGATACAGTGTGGAAAAGTCGAATTTTATTGTGGATAAGACAAAAAATGATAAAATTATTGTCTTGATTTTGATTTGATATAAATATCAATTTTCAGTTATATGCGTGAGCAATCATTAATAAAATAGTGTATGAAAATAAAAAGATTTTTTTCGTTGCATAAGTGTATTATAATCTTGATTTTGATTATGTTTGTGCTGTCTTTTGGCTTTTCGCAGATTGTGGCGTTTAGCGTGTCAAATTATAATGGAGTGACAATTGTCATTGACGCGGGGCACGGCGGAGTAGATGTCAAGTTAGGACAGTAAATTTTTAAATTTTTAAAAAGGAGAAGATATATATTCTATAGACAAAAAAG